>JAQWLN010000045.1 GCA_029247265.1 Fuerstiella sp. | reverse complement strand
CAAAAACAGATCCTGATTGAGTGGATTGAGAGCGGCGCTCAATGGGAAGGGCACTGGTCGTTCGTGGCACCAAAACGTCCACCCCTGCCGAACACGAAGAACGCAGTCTGGCAACGAAACGCGGTTGACTCTTTCATTCTGCGTGGCCTCGAGTCAGCTGGTCGACAACCGACTGACGAAGCGGCGAAGACGACATGGATTCGGCGAGTCAGTTTCGACCTGACCGGGCTGCCTCCCACACTGGAGGAAGTTGATGTGTTTGCGGCGGACGTTTCGAACGAGGCTTACGAACGCGTTGTTGACCGTCTGCTGAAGTCGCCACGCTACGGCGAACACATGGCGGCGACATGGTTGGACGCTGCTCGCTACGCAGATACTGACGGCTACCAGAACGACGGGCCGCGCACGATGTTTCGCTGGCGGGACTGGGTGATTGACGCGTTTAATGACAACATGCCTTTTAATCGGTTTACCGTCGAACAGCTGGCCGGTGACCTACTGCCGAACGCATCACTGCCTCAGCAAATTGCGACCGGTTTCAATCGCAATCACCGGTATAACTCAGAAGCGGGGCTGGTACTGGAAGAATTCCTGCTGGAAAATGCCGTCGATCGAGTCGATACCGTCAGCACTGTCTGGATGGGGCTCACGATGGGCTGTGCTCGCTGTCACGATCACAAATACGATCCGCTCGCCCAGCGCGAGTACTACCAGTTGATTTCGTTTTTCGACAACAATGCGGAGTCCGGGCGAGCCATCAAGTTTGGCAACAGTGAGCCATGGATTGTGGCGCCAACGAACGACCAGCAGAAGCAGCTGCAAAAAATCGACCTGGAAATTACTGACCTGCGCCAGGAATTGAAGCAGGCGGGACCAGTGATTCAGGAGGAAGTCGACAACTTTCGGATGGTTGTGCAAAATTCGGGCATCACTGACACGGAAATCGACGGCACTTCCATTGTGTCACGAGGGTTGGCTCACCATTTTCGATTCGAAGACATGGAAGCGGAGGGCGTTACTGTTGAAGCCGGACAGCCCGTCCTGCGAGAGGGACTGATCGGCAAGTCGGCAACTGTCGGAGGGAATGGCGTGCTGGCCCTGGGGAAAGTCGGCGATGTTGCGTGTCACACTCGGTCATCCATCAGCTTCTGGCTGAAGCCGGAGGAGCTGGACAGTGGTGTTGTTCTGTCGCGCCAGTCGCCCAGCACGACCCGCCCTGGATTCAGCGTGGAGTTACGAGACGGACACCTGCAGTTCTACATCATCACTCGCTGGATCGCCGGTGTAGGAGCCGTCGAGACACATACGCCGCTGAAGGCCGACGAATGGGTTCACGTCGCTTTGACAAACGATGGTTCTCAGAGAGCAAGTGGGCAGCAGATCTGGATCAACGGGAAGCTGGCGGAAACTCGGACCCTGTACAACACCAACAGCAACACGGGGGGCACCAGCAAGAACGCGACTCTGCGCATTGGCGGCGGAGTATACGGAGACAAATTCAAAGGGCAGGTCGACGAGCTGCGATTCTACAAACGTACGCTGTTTGAAGATGAAATTCGCCAGCTGGCTGAGCGCAGTACAGTGGCAGCGATTCTGGCTACGGGCGCGGATGAACGCAGGAGGATTCAGCAGGAGAAGCTGGTTGCGTGGCTGGCGGCACGAGCAACGGCTGACGGTGACACATCAAAAAAGACGGATGATCCGTTGGCCCTGCTGGAGTCGATCGCTCAATTGCGTGAACGGCGAGTCAAACTGCTGGACTCATACCCAACGACAATGGTGATGATGGAACATGAGACACCGAAGCAGACTCATGTTCGCGTTCGCGGGGTCTATGACAATTATGGAGACGTGGTCGAATCCGGTACACCGACTGTCTTTCCCGCCATGCACGTCGACGGACCAGCGAATCGTGTGGATTTCGCAAACTGGCTGGTCAGCGGTTCTCATCCACTGACAGCGCGAGTGATCGTCAATCGATATTGGCAAAATTTCTTCGGCACGGGACTGGTGCGAACAGCCGGAGACTTTGGATTGCAGGGAGAACTTCCCAGTCATCCGGAACTGCTTGACTGGCTGGCCGTGGAATTTGTGGAGTCCGGGTGGAACATTAAGGCACTTCACAAAATGATCGCGCTGAGTGCGACTTACCGCCAAAGCAGCCGCCGACTTTCTGATGACAATAACGTCGATGCCGACAACCGCCTGCTGTCACGCGGCCCCCGTCAACGACTGACGGCTCGACAACTTCGAGATCAGGCTCTGTTCGTTTCCGGCCTGATGACGGCAGATATCGGCGGTCCTTCCGTCAGTCCGTATCAGCCGGCGAAACTGTGGGACGAAATGTCCAACATGAAATACAAGCAGTCCAAAGGAAAGGACCTGTACCGCCGAGGCCTGTACACCATTTGGAAACGTACGGTTGCACCTCCCAGTCTGGCAATTCTGGACGCAGCCGATCGTGAATCCTGCACGGTACGCCCCAAACTCACGAATACACCTTTGCAGGCACTGACCTTGTTGAATGAGACAACGTTTGTCGAAGCCGCCCGACATCTGGCGGCGAGAATGATGACAGAAGGCAGGGAGCAGCCGGTTGTATTCGCTTTTCGAAGTGTGACCAGCCGACGACCGTCGGTCACTGAACTTGCAGCCCTGGAAACGGCTCGGAAAAGCTATGTTGCCGAGTTCAAAGTCGACCCCGCCCGTGCGGTTGAACTATTGAAGGTCGGTGAATCTGCGGTGAACAATGATCTTGATCAGGCAGAACTGGCGGGCAACACGATTCTGTGCAACGTGCTGTTGAATCTGGATGAAGCCCTGACAAAGGAGTAGGCCTCTTCGGGGATCGATCGGGACGCAGGCGACTGTTTCTACTTCTGCGCCTGACGATGAATCGTGCTTCATCACAATGGACGAATTGCGTTTTTCTCTAAACGATCCGCATTACCGCTGCGTCGTCTGCAGTGGGGACGGCCTTATCGAACCGAGCAGTTCCGACAGATTTAGTTCGACGTATGGCTGTTCGGCCGCGGGATGGGTATGACTGGCGTTGGCGACATGCAGAACGCCGTCTGCCGGGATGAACAGCACGTTGTGTAAATTGGACTCCATGACCACAGGGCGACTCATCAGCCACTTGCCGATCTCTGCATCGATCTGTCCGTGTTTTTCGATGACTCGGTTGCGCAGTGTTTCCAGGCGGCTGCCAGCGGACAGGACCACGGCATCCGGAATGCCTTTACCCAGTCGTTCGTGCGTCTGGCCGGGATGAATGAACTCGATGGATTCGGGCAGGGCGGCTACTCCCACGGCGGTATTGGACTTGCCGTCAGCGAAGACGTAGTAATACTCGCACGTCCGAGGGCTTTCGGACCACAGCCGCATCACTTCGTCCAGCGTTGTGCATTCTTCCAGGGCTCGCCGCATCAGCGTGGCCATGGGGACGCCGTCCCAGTTGCCTTCGCCTTTGCCTCCCATTTCTCCAAGTGAAACGGCTTCTGCATTCATGCCGCTGACCCTGCCGATGAACGATGCGTAGCCGACGTTGGCAAAGGGGATATAGCCATCTGGTTTTACGATGAACGTTGTTGCAGCATCCTGCAGACCGATCGTTGTCATGTAATCCAGAACTCGACCGTGATACAGTTTGCCATCTTTGGTGGCGCTGTTGAATACGGCAAATCCCGAGCAGTGAAACATTTCCGGAAACACGTTCAGGATCTGCAGTGTGCTGTCGCTCATGCCCAGCGACGAAGCCAGAGCAGTGGTCTCTCGTTTGTGCCGGTCCGGAATGTGAGGAGCCAGGCGAGCGTAGGCCTGTTCCAGATCATGGCGGAACCAGTGTCCCGTTCGAATCGCGTGAGCCGTCCCGAACGTGTACAGGACGGATTCGATACAGCGCGTGGCTTCAGCCTTCAACAGTTGACCGTGAGCCGTTCCGATTTGTTCCGGTGTGCCGTCGAGTAGCGCGACTCGATGTCCACCAATTCAGCGCAATTCACCGTGAGCTGTCTTCCGCTGTCTTTGCTCAGGATTCTTCAGAGCTGGCCCGGGGAACAGTATCTCGGTGGCGCGGCGGACGCCACGCAGCAGTGTTTCTTCCAGTTCCGATCGCGGAATTCCGACGACTCGGTAATTCGGCAGCATCGTTGATGCGGCAGTTACGTTTTCAGTCACCGTCAACTCGACACTCGTCTGAGCGATGCTGGCGGTCAGAGACCCCAGCTGCGGAAATTGGAGCGGGCTGTCACCGGTCAGTAACCATTCACCGGATTTGCGATCCTGTTCGACCTGCAGTGTTGAATTTCCCAAGGCCACCAGCGGACCAACAGCCTGCGGTCCCAGCAACAGATCTAACGGTGCTGCCATAGACTGAGGACTCACAAGACGAGACACGATACCCTTTGGCACCAAAGAGAATTCGCCGGGCACATCGCCTTTGCCGACAAACGCGATGCTGTGCAGAGGCAGAATCAAGGCCGTCGAACCTGCTCGGCGACGGATTTCGACGGCGTAGTCCGGGTGTGTCAGAGCAAGGTCGAAGGATTCGTCGTCGAAGCGAGTAATGCTGATATCGATCGAATGTGGCGTTCCGTCAATCGCGACCTGGATTTTTCCCGACAGCTGAAACCGGGGAACCGATCCGGAAAGGGCGTTGAGAAACGGTGCCAGCCCCTCGGTCAGTGAGGATGTTCGCTGACTGTCTGCAGCAGGCACGGTCGGCTGAGCGAGGCCGATGACAAACAGGAAAGTCAGGATCAGACGACACATGAGAAGCTCCATTTGAACGAGATGCGTTCGCGCAGTCTATCACGTCCTGGGCGGTGGTGACATCGTTTCTTCAGTTGCTTCTTCTGAGTGACGACTGCGCGGCGCGTAACGCTTAATCGCGGGCGATGTTACCGGACGCAGTTGCCTGCCGCGATCGGTACGAAAACACCCCGGCTGGTGGGCCAGCCGGGGTGATCAAATTTGTAATTGTGGGACCGTTGCAGGGGTTGAGTTATTCTTCAACAACCCATGTGTCACCGCTGTTGAACAGTTTTTCAAGGTCACCTTCGCCCAAAGTCTCTTTGGCGTGTGAGACCTGGTCTCTTACGGCCTGATCATAGACCGTTCTGGATACATTTCTGAGCACGCCCAGCGGTTCCGGAAACTCAGGATGCCGCATTTGTGCCAGCAGAAACGCCAGACTTGGATCTTCTGCCTCTTCGTCGTGGAACAGCAGGTCGTCTTCAGAGATGCCGCTGAGGTCTACGACTTCGGGGCGACCGTGAGCATTCAGTCGTACGCCCTTGTCACGCTGCTTGCCGAAGATTAACGGCTTGCCATGTTCCAGGTAGATGATGTTTTCTTCCTTCTCACCCTTCTTGGATGCGTAGTAAAACGCTCCGGAGTTGAAGACGTTGCAGTCCTGATAGACTTCAACGAATGAGGTGCCCTTATGGTTGGCCGCTCGACGCAGTGTGGCGGCGAGGTGTCTGGTGTCGACGTCCACAGCTCTGGCCACAAACGTTGCTTCGCAGCCGATCGCGACGGAGAGCGGGTTCAGCGGATTATCGACCGAACCATACGGCGTGCTCTTGGTTTTTGACCCGAGTGGGCTGGTTGGTGAGTATTGTCCCTTGGTCAAACCGTAAATCTGATTGTTGAACAGAACGATGTTGATGTCCAGATTGCGGCGGATGGCGTGCATCAGGTGATTGCCGCCGATGGACAGGGCATCGCCGTCGCCGGTGATGACCCAGACCTGGAGATCCGGGTTTGCGAGTTTGACACCTGAAGCCACAGCAGGGGCTCGACCATGAATACTGTGAAATCCATAAGTGTTCATGTAGTACGGAAAGCGGCTGGAGCAGCCAATACCTGACACGAAGCAAAACTGTTCCCGAGGGATCCCCAGTTCCGGCAGGACCTTCTTCATCTGAGCCAGAATGGAATAGTCCCCACATCGCGGGCACCAGCGAATCTCCTGATCGCTAGCAAAATCCTTAGCGGTGAGCTGAGGCAGCAAAGTTGACATTGGAATGGATCCTGATGGATTCGATTTGATGTTTTCTCGAGACGTCCAGATCGGTCACAGAACAGTCAGAGGCCGTCGTGTGTCGCGAACTGTCTAGCTTTTCAATACGTCATTAATCTTGTTGAGGACTTCAACCACCTTGAAGGGCTTGCCCTGAATCTTGTTATACGACACGGCGTCGACAAGATACTTGCTGCGAATCATCAACGACAGCTGTCCCAGATTCAGCTCAGGAATCAGTACCTTCTTGAAGTTTCGAATGATCGTTTCCAGGTTGCGTGGGAACGGATTCAGATATCTCAGGTGTGCATGGGTAACGGATTTTCCGTCTTCCTGTGCCTGTCGGACGGCTGTGCGACACGAACCAAACGTTCCGCCCCAGCTGAGTACCAGCAGGTCGCCCGATTCTGGGCCATCGATTTCCTGTTCAGGGATGAACTCCGCGACGTTGGCAATCTTTCGCGCACGTATGTCAGACATGTGCTGATGATTTTCGGGGCTGTATTCCACGTTACCGGTGCCGTCTTTTTTCTCCAGCCCGCCAACGCGATGTTCAAGTCCCGGTGTTCCAGGTGCTGCCCATGGCCGAACCAGTCGTTCGTCTCGAAGGTACGGGTGGAACTCCTCGCCGACATTTGGACCGGTCAGAAAATCCACTTTGATCGGTTCGATGTCACTGGCTTTCGGTACCATCCACGGTTCTGCACCATTTGCGATGTAACCGTCGGACAGCAGCAATACAGGCGTCATGAATTCAACGGCAACCCGCATGGCTTCCTGAATCGCCCAGAAACAATCACCTGGCGTTTGCGGGGCGATTACTGGCAGAGGAGACTCTCCGTTGCGGCCAAACATTGCCAGCAGAAGATCAGACTGTTCAGTCTTGGTGGGCAGCCCGGTGCTGGGACCACCACGCTGCACATCGATGATCACCATCGGTAGTTCGGTGATCATCCCCAGCCCCATGGCTTCGCCCTTCAGGCAGATGCCGGGACCGCTACTGGCCGTAACCGCCATCGCGCCTCCAAACGCAGCGCCGCACGTGGCGGACATCGCAGCGATTTCATCTTCTGCCTGAAACGTTGTGACGCCGAAGTGCTTGAACTTAGACAGTTCATGCAGAATGTCACTGGCTGGCGTAATGGGATAACCCGAGAACACGACGTCCGCATTGGATAATCGAGCGGCAGTTGCCAGCCCCATCGCCACAGCTTCGTTGCCCGTGATCTTGCGATACTTACCGGGGGCCAGTTTGGCTGGTGGTACTTCGTAGTGAACGGTGAACGCTTCGGTTGAGAATCCAAAGTTAGAGCCACCCTTGAGTGCTCGAATGTTGGCTTCTGCAATTTCCGGTTTCTTGGCGAACTTCGTTTGCACCCAGTCTTCGGTTGGCTTGGAGTCGCGATCGTACAGCCAGTAAACCAAACCCAGGGCGAAGAAGTTCTTCGATCGATCGGCTTCGCTTTGCGACAGCCCGAGGCCTTCGACGGAATCTCGCGTCAGACGGGTCATCGGAACTTTGTGAACTCGGTATGCCGCCAGTGCTTCGTCACCGTCCAGCGGGTTGTGATCGTAGCCCGCCTTCTTCAGGTTGGACGCTTCGAAGGCGTCTTCGTTAACGATCAGCGTGCCGCCGCGTTTAAGATCGGCTACGTTGGACTTCAGAGCGGCCGGGTTCATCGCGACCAGCGTGTCCACTTCATCACCCGGTGTGAAAATGTCTTTGCTGGAAAAGCAGATCTGAAAACCGCTGACTCCGGCTACCGTTCCGATAGGAGCGCGAATCTCGGCCGGGAAGTCAGGCAGAGTGCTCACGTCATTGCCGAACACGGCAGAGACGTTTGTGAATTGAGTTCCCGCCAGCTGCATGCCATCGCCACTGTCACCGCAAAATCGGATGACGACGGTATCGAGGGCCTCTTTGCTGCGGCCTTCAGGCGAGGCGGGAGGGTCGGCGACGGACATTCGGAGGGCTCCGGTGGATGGTCTGCAAAAGTGAGGGGGGAATCTGTAATGTTATGTTGGGCCGAGCGCGTCGGCATTCTTACAACGTGTTGAACGAAAATGAACCCTTAGCAAGGCAGTGATTCCCCAGAAAATGAGGAGAAATTCAAGTTTTTCGTTCGAGTGCCGATGGTATGCCGATACCGGGAACATCCCATCGCCAATAGCTTCCTTCGACACACTCTGCAGCCGGGGCTGAAGAAATTCGAGCCAGTTGACGCATCCGCCCCTTGTTTGGGGACGTGTCTCGATATCCACTCTGGATGTCCCGTCCTGGACGGGAAAAATGGGGTCTCGGGCCACTTCATCGTTCGTTGGGTGGCGTGACCAGTCAGGGCCCTGAAAAATGGAACATCAGCCACCTGTTTTCGCTACCGACGTGTTGCGTGCACGACTGTTCAGACGCACGTTTCCTTAACCACTCACAGTCATTGTCCAGTCTCTCACGCTGCAGAACACCGAATTCGTTGTACAGACTTTGGTCCGGCTGTAACGAGAAAATACTGAAAATTACTGCAAAATCAAGGTGCCCGCTCAGCGATCGCGATAGCCTTAATCGAAGGACATGAGCCATCACGCCGGGCTACGCGTGTATTAGACGATTGACTGCGTGGCAGGCGGACAGAGGAGGATGGCGTTCGGGGCAGCCTTCTTCGGAACTGTCCGAGAGAATTGCGGTGTTGAGCTGAGTTATTCACAAGGGCAAACCATGTTTAAAGTCACTGGTTCCGCTTCAAGAGACTGTGAAGGTCTGGTCCGACGCAGCTTTGTGCAGGCTGGCGTACTGGGACTGGGTGGCCTGACGCTGGCTGATTTTCTGAAGCTGAAAACAGCCTCAGCGGACAATAGCCCGGCAATTCGCCCACATCAGTCAGATACCAGCGTCATATTGATCTGGATGAGTGGCGGGCCGGGGCATCATGAAACATGGGACCCGAAGCCGCAGGCGGTCGCTGAATACCGTGGCCCGTTTGGTGCCATTTCCACGACTGCCCCTGGTGTGCAGTTCAGCGAGACGTTGCCGGAACAGGCAAAAATCGCTGAACATCTGTCGGTGGTTCGCACCGTAAGTCACGGAACCGGTGATCATACCAAAGGCAATCACTGGATGCTGACTGGCTTTGAAGGGCCGGATTTCAATGCCTCTGACAACAAGATTCAGCGCCGTCCGAGTCTAGGATCGGTCGCGGCTGCTGTGCGCGGATCCAATGTGGCGGGTATGCCCCCGTACGTCGGAGCGCCTCATCTGCGCGGCGGCACGGATAACCTGTTTCATTACGCCACTTATCTGGGTGGAGTTCACAATCCTTTTGTGGTGAACTCTGACCCCAATGACAAGCACTTCCGCGTCAACAATCTGATGCTGCAGAAGGGCCTGACATTTGATCGCTTAAACGAAAGACGCCTTCTGTTGAACGCTGTTGACGATGTTCGTCGAACGACGGACCGGCAAATGATTGACATGAGCGATCACCAGCGGTCTGCCTTTGGGTTGTTGACCAGCAAGTCGGTGCGAGAGGCATTTGATATTTCGGCGGAGTCGGACAGGACTCGTGACAGCTATGGCCGCCATACATTTGGCCAGAGTGCTTTGCTGGCGCGACGGCTGGTCGAACGGGGCGTAACATTTGTCACGGTGAACACTCAGCCATGGGATCATCATGGCACTGCGAATCGCCTGCCGACGGAAAAAGGGGCGAAACAATTGATTCCTCCCACAGACCGGGCCATCGCCGGGCTGATTCGCGACCTTATTGATCGGGGACTTCATAAGAAGACGCTGGTTGTTGCAATGGGTGAATTCGGACGAACTCCGAAGATGAATTCAGCGGGTGGGCGCGATCACTGGGGCCACTCATTCAGTGTCATGATGTCCGGCGGCGACCTGCGTGGCGGCGTCGTTGTGGGTGAATCAGACAAACATGGAGCGTACGTCAAGGATCGTCCCGTCCATCCGGAAGACGTTGCTGCAACGGTCTACCATCATCTCGGCATCGACGCACAGAAAACAACACTTAAGGACCGGACAGGCCGTCCGATGCATCTGGTGGAACGAGGCGAAGTGATCCGTGAACTCTATGCGTAGTACCCTGGTTTCATGGCGTGATACCCGCGATTGCCAAGCAGAGGATCAGACAGGTTGAATCACATTCGATGGATATTGCTGTGTGTCTTTGTGACCGCCTGTCAGCCTGCGGTCGCCGAGCCGCCGCCCAACATTTTGCTGATTACCGCAGATAATCTGGGCTACGGAGATCTGCCGTGCTTCAATCCGAAGTCTCCGATTATTGCACCCAGGCTTGATCAACTTGCGACTGAAAGTGCAAAACTGACGGGCTTTTACACCGCGTCGCCCACCTGCACCGTGTCGCGGGCCTGCCTGCTGACCGGACGAGTTCCTCAGCGTCACGGACTCATCAACCAATTGCCCGGGCTGAAAGGAAACTACGGAGTCGGGCTCAATCCACAGGAAACCCTCATTCCGCAAGTGCTGAAGTCGGCGCCCGTGCCGTACGTCACTGGATGTTTCGGCAAGTGGAACATCGGATTCGCAGAAGGCTCGCGACCGACAGAACGCGGATTTGATGAGTTCATTGGACATGCATCCGGCAATATCGACTATTACCATCACATCTACAGCGGCAAACACGATCTGTTTAAAGGCGTTGACGAGCTGCATGCAGATGGCACGTATTCAACCGATCTTTTTGCCGATGCGGCAATTGATTTTATCGGCAGGCAGTCTGCGGCACAGCGGCCGTGGTTCTGCTATCTGCCGTTTAACGCTCCACATTTTCCCAGTGCACGAAATAAGAAACCCGGGCAGCCCAATCGCTGGCAGGCGCCGGACCGGGCTTTTGAAGAATACGATTTTTCGTCGGACGAGACGGATCCGTACAAACGATATTGCGCTGTGGTGACAGCACTGGACTCTGCCATCGGCCGAGTGCTGAATGCACTGAAAGACGCGGCTGTCAGCGACAACACATTCGTTTTCTTCTACTCAGACAATGGCGCATTTCTGCTGGGGCGAGACGGCATCGATATCGGTTCAAATGATCCGCTGCGGTCGGGCGGCGTGACGTGCTGGGAAGGCGGGCTGCGAGTTGCCGCACTGGCTCGCTGGCCGGGACACATCAAAGCCGGGACCAAAATATCAGAACCGTTCTGGTCGCCCGATCTGATGGTTGCCTGCGCTGAGCTAGCAGAGGCACGCTTGCCGGACGAGGTCGTTCTTGATGGAAAGAATCCGCTACCGCTGCTGACCGACGGAGCGAAGTCGCCGCACGAATCCTTTTACTTCAAGTTCCGAAATCACGCCGCTGTTCGTTCCGGCGACTGGAAGATCGTTCGAGCGAAACCTGATCAGGCCTGGCAGCTGTTTGATCTGCAGCATGATCCGGCTGAGTCGGAGAATCTGGCGGCGCGGCATTCGTTGAAAGTTTCGGAACTCACCAAGACGTTCCGTGGCTGGGAAGACTCGTTCTGAACGCAGTGCAGTGAACGTCCGGCGAGCACTTCAGTCGAGGTGTTTGAAGTCACTGCCTTTGAGAGCCTGATCCCGCGAAATCAGATCAGGGCCTTTGCCCGAGCGTTTCTCGTACATACCGTCGCCGGCTTTAACATATTTTGTCAGGCCGAGCTTGTCGAGTTTCTTGTCGTCCTTCAGACGACGGCTCATCGACGATTCTGTCCATGTGCCTCCCATGAACACCGGCTGGATGACTCGCTGCACTGGTTCACCCGTTTCCGGATGTTTCTTGAGTGGCGGATCCTTGATCGGCTGAACAATTTCGAACTGAGCTCCGGGTTCTCCGTCCTCACGGATGACTTCGTAAACGTATGTAGGCATGTTTGAATGACTCGTGCGGGACGGCCCGCATGCCGAATCGAGCTGACGCTCGGTGGATGTTGAGCTGCTTCTTTGAACGCTACACAGACGACATGTGCGCAGAAGAACTCGTCAGGTTGGAGTGACTGTAATCATCTGGGCTCGGCAATCAAGAAGCAACATTGCGATTTCTGCCTGGTCCGCCATTGGTGAAAGTGAATTTCATTCGTGTCGATGCAATGTGCGGGTGTTACGGCGCTGTTATACAGCCTATGACGCTGATTCATGGCCGCGAAAATCGTTGTCTGTCCTGCCACAAGGGGGCCCGCGAGCCCGAATGTGCTGCATGTTTTCGAAAATTGATGTACAGCGTTTCTCGCTGACTGGTTTCTACGCAGCCAGCCAGTACCCTGGGGACGTCAGATATGGGAGGGATGTACATGATTGATCGCGTATGGAAAAGTGTTCCGGGACTGGCTTGTGCCTGCATCGCTGCTGTCGTGTTCATGCCATTTGCGTGGTCAGGTGAGGATTCACAACGTAAGGATTGGGCGATTGTTGTGCATGGTGGTGCAGGGACAGTCGCGAACGATGCTTCTGCCGAAACTGTTCAGGCCTGGCGGGATGGGCTTCGTGTGGCATTGGAAAAGGGCAAGTCGGTCGTTGCCGATGGCGGGACGAGTCTGGACGCCGTCGAGGCCACGATTCGAAGTTTGGAAGATAATCCGCTGTTCAACGCAGGAAAAGGGGCCGTCTTCAATAGTGCCGGGGGGCACGAACTGGACTCGTCGATTATGGACGGGCGGACCCTGGACGGCGGAGCGGTGGCTGGCGTCACAACGGTTAAGAACCCCATCAGTCTGGCTCGTCGAGTGATGGATAAGACTCGCCATGTTCTGCTGGCGGGACCCGGTGCCGAACAGTTTGCGACAGAACAGAAGGTCGACCGTGTTAAGAACACGCACTTCTCGACCGAACGGCGGCGCGCGAGCTGGGACCGTGTACGTGAACGCGAAGCGAAACAACCGGTCAGTCGTGTTGGTCCTGCGCAGCCGTGGCAGTACGGAACGGTTGGCTGCGTCGTGCTGGATTCGCACGGCAATCTGGCGGCAGGGACGTCCACTGGCGGACTGACCAACAAGAAATTTGGGCGGGTGGGCGACAGTCCGATTCTGGGAGCCGGTACCTACGCCGACAACGAGACCTGTGCTGTTTCTGCAACGGGCACCGGCGAACAGTTCATTCGGCACACAGTGGCCGGCCAGATTTCGCAGCTAATGCGACACCGCAGCTGGACTCTGAAACAGGCGGCGGAATATGTCCTGCACGAACGCCTGAACAAAGGCGACGGCGGTGTGATCGCCGTTGATCTGCATGGCAATATTGAGTGGGTCTACACCAGTCCCGGCATGTTCCGAGCGGCCGCTGATTCCGACGGCCGATTCGTTGTTCGGATCCGTGACGAACAATAGGTCACCGGGCGGCTTCCGTATACGTGCAGAAGCCGCCCGGCGATTGTCACTTCTATTGAACCAGCTCGAAGAGTGCAGCGGGGACGGATGTTCTATTCAGTGAGCTCCAGAATGGCTTCGATTTCTACGGTGATGTTTCCCGGCAAAGAACCCATGCCCACGGCACTTCGGGCGGCGCGGCCTTCTTCACCCCAGATTTCGACCATCAAGTCACTGAAACCGTTGATCACCTTGGGGTGATTCTGGAAGTCGGCGGAGCTGTTCACCATCCCCAGAACTTTGACGATTCGCTTCACTCGGTCAAGAGTGCCCAACTGAGCCTTAAGCGTTGCCAGCATCGTCAGGCCGACGGTGCGGGCTGCGAAAACACCTTCCTCTTCAGTTAGGTCCTCCCCGACGCGACCTCGCAGAAGTGTGCCTTCCGGACCCACGGGCCCCTGTCCGGAAACATATGCCATCTTGTCGATAATCACGACGGGACTATACGTCCCGGCGGCGGCGGGCGCGGTGGGAAGTGTCAGGCCAAGTTCCAGGATACGAGCTTCGATGCTCATGATGAGGGCTCCAGAATTAGTTGCGGTGGGTTATGGTGACGGCGCGAGACGCCTCGCGAATGCAGTCATGCGAGTGTTCACTCTCGTTCGGTCCGACGCGAGTTATACAGAAAGCTTCCGATCCTATCCGGTCCGATGAGCGGTGCAACACTATGGCAGCGATTGACCAGGAATGATGCGTAATCAGGGAACGCAGCACTACTGTCGTATGCCAATCTCACCGGACAGTTGACCAATCCGATGATTCAGGACGCGTCAGATTGCTGAGTCTGACGTGACTCCGGCTCCGACTGTTGCTGTCTTGCACGGTTCCATCGCCATCGCAATCCGGGCGGCACGGCAATCATTGCAATCGCACATATGCCGACCAGGAGACTTATTCTGCCGGGTGTTGGTACCAGTGTGACCGCTATTTCGGGCCTGAGGCGCGTTGAAAAATATCGGTATTCTGACGCGGCCGATTCGTTGGCGATGGTATGCAGCAGTGATTCGGCCGCTTCTCTGGAGGCGACCACAAGTTGCTGCCATTCAGGCGCTGCGATGATGGTCGGCAGATTCTCCGGTACGGCAGTTTCGGGCACCGCTGCCGGCTGTTCGATGCGTGAAAATCCCTGTGCTATGGATGACTGGCTGTCAATTTGCCATTGTTGCAAATCTTCGGTTTTGTTGCTTGATGACCACCAGAGTGTTTCATCGATCGCGGCCAGTCTGATCAGACCGCGCTGGTCCGGTGCGGCGACGGAAGGCAACAGGAACTCGTGCTGAAACATCGACGTTTCCGACTGGCGCCGCCACTGGATTTCGAAGCGTCCCACCGCCGCCGTACCATGAAGGTAGATGACGTTGTCCGTCAGCGAAAATGGAACCGGGAAGCCGTTGTGCTTCACATCAACGATCCTGGTTCTAAGCGGCACGTCCACTTCAATCATTGCGTCCTTGTGTGTGGCAAAGACCATGAATTCCGAACGTCCGATTGTCGTGGCGACGCCCAGTTGTACGTCGTGGAGTGCGTGGACATACGCGACGCCACTGACCGGTTCGACGGGTTGGGATTTCCTTTGCTGTTCGGACAGATAAACCGTAATCAGGTTCTCCGGTACGGTCGCGTCGCATCGAGGTTTATGAAGGTTCGGCGGAAACGCTGATAGCCCCCGTGTATTTGCAGCTTCGGCTACCCATGCCGGCACGTTATTCGAGTCCTCGGTGGCAGATGGCAGGTCGCGTGCATCGTAAACTTCGCAGGAACTGATCTTCAGGTCAGCTTCGAAAGCCGGCAGGGCTGCGGTGAGCAGTCCATCACGTGCGGTGGTCGGTACGTCCGCAACGATAAGCACAGTGCGCGTATCAGGCGCCCCACGTGCTTCACGCGCGATGACAATTCCGCCGGATTCCTGCATGACCGGCACCTGCTGACCGTCGATCGCGACAGTCAGGTTGTTCACATCCAGTCCGGAAGGCGGTCTGCAGTGAATGTCAAACCCGCTGCGCTGGGGTTCGAGATAAATGAATTCGGTGATTTGAGTCTTGCCTTCGGCGTTGTGGAGCACGGCGACAATTTCGGCACGCAGAATCTGGTCTTCACTGGGGCGAATGATGGGGGGGCGGGAATCATCAGTCAAATCCGTCTGCAGCGGAGTTTCGGAAAGCACATACCTGGCAGTATCAATTCTGGTGAGCGGCACTGCACTTTGCAGGTCTTTAATGAAAGTGTCCGATGATGTAGTGGAGGATATCACCAGAGTTGACTCCAGCGTTGCAATGGGGGCCGGCAGAGCGAACACTGGCAGTACAGTAGGCTTTCCGGGTTCGCGGATGACATGTCCCGAGAAGTCGACGACGACGAGTCCGCGAGTTGCTTCGCGGAATGAGACAATGACGGATTCTTTGTCTCTGGTCCATGACTGCAGCCTCGCCGTGGCGCCGACACTTGCGGAAACGTCTTCGATGCGGACATCCGGAGACACGATGAATGTCTGACGGAATGTGGGGTTTCCAAGTACCTGGATCCGGCATTGTGCTTTCCACTCAATACGATCGTCGAAGACGACTACTTCCTGCGACAACTCTGCCTCTTTGGCCGTGATGCGTGCGACAAGTTCGACATTCACCCGAGTTGTCGTTTCCGGGACAGCAACAATCCATTGTGAATTCTGCAGACGTTCGGGAAGCTGTTCAATTCGGTTCTGTTCCGGTTCGTGCAGGTCTGCATCCGGAGCCTGAATTGACGAGATGAAAAATTCATCCGACGTTCCGGCAGCAATAATCACATCGGCTGCCCGGTGACCGTTTACCATGGCGATGGCGCCAACAGGTATTGAGTGATGCAGACTGATGGGGGATTCCTGAACCTGTTGCACGATAAATTGCTGGAGTCCCTCACTGTTGGCCGGGACGACAACAGTCAGTTTGCCGTTGTTAATAGACCAGGGCAGCTCTTCTCCTGTCAGTGACTCAATACGTGTTATCTGATGGCCTGGCGTAACGCCCAGGTTGACGGACGTGGACCTGTTTCCTGTTTCAGTGACCGAATATTCGGAGTTGAGTCGCTGATTCAAGTGCGAAATATCGGCAGTACAGACAACGCGGACGGATTGGCTGGTGCTCGCGGCTGTCTCCGCCGCCGATCGGAGCGCGATGTCGACGATGATGCGTTCGTCGTTATACACGGTCGGAAAGCTGATCAGATCATCTTCGCGGATCGATGTGCCGGACTTCTCCGCATCTCCATGACTGGCAGTCGCGACGATTTGCGATGGATCTGACAGGCTGACTCGCGTGACCGGGGAACGGCTGTGCGGAATGCTGATGCGGAATTCCGTTGCCGTCAGCAATTTGCGTGTGCATCGAACGGAGTAGCGAATGGTTCGCAGGTTCCACCCTCCCAAAGCGTCACGTCCCTGTGTCGAAGGACTTGTCTCAGACGACCCCAGTGGAGACGACGGCAGCAGTGAGCGCTGTGGTATCTCAATTTGCCCGTTGTCGGTCTGTTCAACGGAGGGAAAGACTCTTACTCCATCAAGCAAACAGTCGACCAGCGTTACCCCATCAAACGGGATGTTCAGCTGCGACGAACTGTGTGGAGGCGAAGCCACCAGGCACTGCATCGTCGCGGTTACGGAATCCGCTGCTTCGACCTCTATGCTCACGTCAGTCTGGATGACATATGCCAGCGTACTCATTTGCATCTTCACAGAGTTGAGTTGTGAAAGAAGTTCGCTGTCGACGTAGATATAGGGGAATGCCTCTTCCTGTTGTACGGGGACCAGTATCTGTTCGCGCGATTCATCTGCCCTGGCTGGCGTAGATGCAAAAGCCAGACACAGCAGCATAACGGCAGTCGAGGATTGGAACTGAGAATTCGGTGGTCCGGTCACCGGTCCACGATGCAGACGTTTCCTGACCCTGCGCCCGGCGGAAAGCGCAGCGAAACAGAGTGTGCCGATCGACAGGCCATTCAGGACAACCGTTGAGCTGTATCCGCCCATGTGATACGCCGCAAGTATCGCCAACAGGACGACTCCGATTGACCAGAGTGGCACCGGACTCATTCTCCGTAATGCCAGCCAGATGAGGAATGCGACAGAAGCCAGCATGATCGTCTGCGGGACGCGACCTCCCGTTTCTTCGAACTGCAGTTCGACAATATTGGAATCGAGAGAGCTTTCCAGAACTGTGACTGAGTTCATTCCCACCTTACGTAGTTGGCACCGCGTCAGCATTGGCCGAAATCTTTCGGAAAGTTCCGGGTTCGTCTGAAGTGAGTAGCGTTCCGTGAACGTCCGGCTGATGAAATCGGCGGATCTGGTGTCGGAGCACATCGCATTGTTCGCGAGCGTTAGAGTGTGCTGTCGGGGGGGCAGAATGGAACAGGTGACGTTGCCGGATTCCGTTGCAGGGAACGCCAGCATTGGCAGATGCAGTACGTTCGTCTCCTGCTGCACGTTGGGCAACTCACAGGCAAGGTAGACGTCAACAACGGCATATTCACGGTCTGTTGGCAGTGCAATTCTGTATCGGTCCTGCGATTGATCGGGAAATGCCGGTCGTCCATCGACGAAGACAATAAACAGGCCGGTGGTCGGTTGCTGAATTATCAGTTCATCGCGATTTCCGACACTGCGAACCAGAAGACGGTGCGCGATTTCAACCGTAAAACCACCGTGGTTTCGTTCGACCAGTGCCATGGCGAGCCCGGAGACTTCCTGCCGTGAAGTGCGTTCGGCCAGGTTGCGAATTGTGATCGCATTGGCGAACGGTTCCGTGGGATAAGGAATTGGCTCGGTCACGTCTCCTGCGACGTCATCGTTCGTGAACGAAATTGACAGATTGGATTCAACAAGTGGTGGCTGCAGCGCGCCAACGGTGTGGTCGGCATCGGGCAATGAAATCAAGGCGGCAGGCATTTCTGCCGCCAGAGGACGCAATGATACGAGCAGAATGTCCAGCGTATTGCTCGTGTCTACGCCGGCGGGGATTTCGAGAAAAATTTCCTCGGTCCCGCCGGAATTCTGACGGGTAAGACTCGGGACGGGCTGAGTGACGGATTCGTCGGAAATCTGCACATCGACACCCGGTGTCACGCGCAACGGAATTCGTTTTGGCAACGCGTCAGTTGATCTGAGCCGAACGCGTAGTGTTTCCCGGACAGAATCCTGCTCCATGGCCACCGCGTAGTCGATTGTTGCTGACGTTGGCCCGATGGTCGATGTCAGTGACGGGGGTGGCCCGGACGTCGAGGGCGTACGTTGAGCGTTGACGACCGATTCCAATACCTGTTCCGGAAGCCACGGCAGAAGATTCCTGACGTCGTCAGCCGTCAGGAATGCGGCCACTGGACTGATCGTCGGAATGTCAGCCTCCTGTGTTTCGATTGACTGCAGTTCAGGGCCCATGTTGTAGTCAGGGTTCTGCAAACGCGGTGCCACCCATTGTCTCGGAAATACGCTCCCTGTGGACTGAAGATTGATGACCAGAATTTGGCTGTTGTCCGGCGGTAGTGAGGTCAGGGGAGCTCTCAGATACGCGGTGATACGGGACGGTGCTCCGTTTACACCTTCGTCCGCCATCTGAAACAGCAGAGGCCGTTGAGAATCCGCTTCGTGGACACCCGTCACACGCCAGGATGCCGGTGTCGTCCACGAAACTTCACTCAGGAATCCGGAGACAACTTCGACACGGACATACGCAGTGGCTTCTTTCTCTGTCGAGTCTGCCTGCATAAAAATGGCATCGTTTACGACGGCCCGCGATGCTGAAAGGCGGATGTCAGCCGATGCTGTTTTCGAAAACTGACTGAGATCGAGTCTTTGACTTCCATCTGCCTGGTATGCGACATCCCTTTCCCGAAGACCAGTAAGATTCAGGCTGCGCACATCCAGCTCGGGAGGAACACTGATGCGTATGGAGGAAGATTTCAGTGCAAGTTCGTTTGTGGCGGAGCCAGTGATCCAGGTTTTTGGAGATAAAACGGGAAGACGCGCGTCAGTGTCAATTTCGGTTGCGAAGCGTCCCTGGATTTTTATTACCGCACTCGCCGTGAGTACCGGCAACTGAATTCGCAAATCAGTACCTTGGGGGTGCGATTTTGCATCGAAAGGTAACGGCCGGCCAGTGCTGAGATCGACTCCCGTGACCGTACACGGCGCGTTCAGAGCGAGCACCATGAGCGCGCCGCTCAGCCGGGAAGGAAGAGTGATTACCCATTCCGCATCTGCTGTATGGGGGCCAGGTCGAATGCTGGCCACGGTATCGATCGTAGTCGTCTCGTTGTCATCGGAACTCCTGTCGCGGGAACATTTGACCGTTAAAGCGTCAGGGGACCGAGGGTGGAGTTCCCAGGAACGCTTTCCCTGCGGCCCCGCCTTCGGCAGTACCAAAGCGTCGGGGCTGGCAACATGAACGTCAGCGTCGGTCGTCAGGACGAACTGACAGACCGATGCCGATGGCAGCGCCAGTTGAAACACCAGATCCGAACCGATCATGTCTCCATGGGCTGTCCAGGTCCCGTCGAGCACGTCGGCCGTATTGTTCAGGATGACCAGGTCGCCCATGTGGTCGCTGGCGATGACAACCGGATGTCCAGCCGAACGAAGTTCCAGTTCCTGCAGATTCGTCGCGGCGATCCTGAGTGGCCTGTGCTGACGTGGCGCAGACGATGGCGGGTAAAGTTGCAGTTTAAGTCGACCGTCACGAAGAGTCATTCCCTCCAGAGTTGCGGACAGCTCGGCTTTTCTGACAGGCGACGCCGGCTCCGGCTGCAGTGCAAGTTCGTGTCTGAGTCGCAGCAGCTCAGCAAGCTGCTCCCTAGGCACAGGCACAAATCGATTCGCATCCGGGAGCTGACCAAACTCAGCCGGATCGATGACCCTGACCGACTTGTCGTTCATTGGGATCGCAACATCTGTCGGCGCAGAGACCGATGGCTGGGCATCGGCGAGCGGAGCCAGCATTAACATGGTGCCAATGAAAACAGAACGTGACATACAAACGCAACGATGCGGCACTACGCCGCAGTCAGGTAACACTGAGTTTTGAAGACGGGATGGTGGAATGGCTGACTGGCGCGACCCCTTGTTCTTCGACAAAGGATGGTTTTTCGATTGCAAATATCGTACTGCCATCGGCAGCACTGATGCTCTCGAGGGAGGGCCGGGTTCTGCCGACGAAACGCTGTATGGCGGCCGCAACGACCCCGATCACGCACATCGGCAGGAGGTTCAGCATGATTCCGTGCAGTCCCACCGGTGTGAGTGACACGATCGTGGTGACAGCAACCGCCAGGCACGTCAGGACTGTCGTTAACGGTACATTGTGCAGCCTGAGTAACAGAAAATAGAGCAGTACACACAACAGAGCCGCTCCCAGGAGGACGGCGCTGCTGGTGACCGTCAGCAGTCGTTTGGGTCCCCCGACTGATCCTGCGAGGAGTTCGTGGCGGGCATTGGGTTCAATCGAACGGTTCAGCAGATCGGTCACTTTTTCACGGACGGACTGCTCACACGGCGATAGAATCGTCGCCGTTGCCGTTACGAAATCAGTGGCCGAACCGGGGAATAGCCTGGAAATGACGTTACTGTTAAGAGCTGTCAGAGTGCTTTCCAGGCCAACCAGTGCATGGCCTTCGGTTTGTCGAAGAATCCAGATCGCGTTACAGTCGGAATGTCCGGCAATGTAGGGCAGGGTGACTTCGCTCAGGGCACCGAAGTCTGGTTTGTCGACAACATGCCGAACCATCAGGGTCACGGTTGCCGGAGAATCCAGTGCTGCGTCATTCGGAGCCCGCAACTGCACCCATTGCTTCGCGTCATCCAGAGGAAACAGACACTTCACCGCTGCGGGCCTGTTGTTCATAGCGCCCTGTAGTGGTTTCACGGTTTTGTCGATCACAAACCAGACGGTGTCAGAAGGGTGAGTAAAAACCGCTGTCACATTCGTGATCAGAGCGTCAGGTGCCTGAAAGAAGGTTGTTGCAACCATGAACTGTGGAGCATTTTCGGAACGTGTCGTCAGCGGTTGCTTAAGGACGATCGGCAGCGTGTCCGGCACAGTTTCAGACCGCCACGCCGCTGCGTACTGTTCTGAGTAGACAGGTGCCCAGTCTTCTGCCTGGTGCAGAACAAGTGTTTGTGGGAAATTGGTCGCCACCGTCGCATGCTCCAGCAGTTCACCTGATGTTGCAGGCAGGACAAGCGGGAGATTCAAATTCTGTAGTTCATTAGGGCTTCCGGTCTCCTTCGGCAGCCAGTTGTAAGCGATTGTCAGATCAAACTTCCCCCGCATCGCTTTAGGCAGGCCATATGTAACAGTGCGACCTTCCGTTCGCGATGGTATCAGCGGATCATCGAAACCGCTCAGACGGACCGTCGGCACCACGTCCGGCAACTGGAGCCTGATATCGGAAAGGTCACGAAACCGAACGTCGTAGGATAGAACTTCTCGAACATGCAGGCTCTCGTTGGCGACGGAAATGGACGTCAGTAATGAAGTTCGAACTTCCGGTTTTTGCTGGGTGATACGCAACCGCACAGCCTCGTCCGAATTGTCAAGTAACCATGCTTCGGGGCGCGTCTGATTCTGCAGTTCCAGGGGCCATCGATTGGATGGCAGCGCCGGAAACGCAGCCTGTTCATTCTGCGGGCTGAGAAACATGGAATACGCATCGGACTCAACCAGTGAAACGATCGTGGAGTGTGGTGCTGACGATTTGATATCAGGAAGAAACATCAGTCCTTCACCATCCTTGAAGCCTGCCAGGTCGCGAAATGCCTGTACTTCGATATCGAACTGTCCCGATTGCCGCTCCTGAAACACCAGCGTATATTTATCCACGTCATCGTCTGCCCCGAAACCTGACACAAACGCCGGCCCGGTTTCAGAGACCAGTGATGTGGACCCGTCCAGGATCTGCCAGCCATCCCGAATGTGATTGGGCCAGACAATTTCAAGCTGATTCAGCGAGCCGCGAACCATATTGACGGAGAAACGGGCCTTTAGATGTACGTTGTCCTGCTCGGTCGTAAAGTTGATATGTGGGGCAACGGCAAAAAACGCCTCGCTTTCACTGATTCTTAACGTGACCTGCGACTCACTGGAAAGCAATCGATATGCCAGCGCCGGGGTGCGCCCGACTCGCGTCGATTCGACTCGACTTCGCCGAACGTTGATCTCCTTTGGACGTTCAATGTCCAATCCTCCCGAAACAAAGATATCCACATCTGCCGATTCATTGGACACGCTCGAAATATCCGGCATGCGAACCGAAATGTTCTGTGGATAAGCGGTGTCTTTCAGATTGAAATCGTAGTTCAGGATCACTGCGCCCGTTGCCGGTGATTCCAGCCGGAGCACCAGGACCCCATCGTCCGTCTCAGCGACTGTTGCTGTGGGGTCACTGATTGAGTTTCCGTCTGCGTCTGTGGCGGTCATTGTGACCGGCTCAAATCCATTGGGCAGATGAATCTGCAATTCGCTGATTGAACCACCGGACACTGTCAATGCCTGAGTGCCGCGGAAAGAAGCGGGTTCTGTGGTCAGATCCAGCGTCATTTGCGCAGGTGACGTTGCCTGGACCGTTGCGATCTGGTTCTCGACGGCCGAGGCAGGAGTCCATGTGATCTCAGTATCTTCAGTCAGTCCCCATGTGACGAGTTCAGACTTTCCGGTGGCATCGTCTGTTATCAGCTGAAACGGTCCCTCCGTCGACAGTTCAGCGTCGGCGACGGTTTCGGAAAAATGCAACCTCAGGCCGCTCTGGCCCGACTTTGGCGCCGATACTTTCAGGCGACGAGTGCCGTTGGTGGCGGTCCGAATCGGGCCGATCAGCGACAGTTGCAACTTGTGCCGCCCAAGACCTTGAAAGATCCACTCTTTGCGAGGAAGTTTCGTCTCAATCGGAAGTGCAGACAGGTCCGGCAGCGTAGAGCTGTGAGAATGCTCCTTAAGCTGCAGGTCATCAAATCCGACCGGAACAGACACCCGTTCGCCGTCCCGAAAAATATCGACGGTTATATCCGCCTTCAACTCAGCAAGCTCCTGTCCCACCACGCCTGAGATCTGAACGTCAGCAATTCGATGGACGGGAGGAAAGGCCTGCAGCCGTGCCCGCTCCAGAAACTCCTTCATCAACAGGTCGAAGCCGGGCAACGCATAAATTCTTCCGGAGGCCATCTTTTGAATGACATGTACCCCGGGTTCCAGCGTGTCAAGGTCTGTCGATTTGACCGTTGCTTCAGATTCCGTTGCCTCAGGTTCCTGAGCCAGTGCAACTGACCCCGCCAGACACGAGGCGACAACCATCCAGCGGATAGCCGCTGAAATGGCCGCAGCAATGAAATCGGCTGGCCGAGCGAACATGTGTGTTTGCTTCGAAGGAACGCGAGTGTCTGCCATCGTCGTCAAACGGTGGGCAGCTGCCGGAATAATGACCCAGTATCCACTACGTCATCCTACGCCGGAATTACAGCTGAGTGAAGTGTTTCGTATCCTGCGGGTGCGTCAATTCAGAATGCCTGTGAGGTCCTGTCCGATTTTCCCGCTGCTTGTGGCGAGTATGTCTGGAATCATTATATCAATTCTGCCGCCTTCCAGATTCGTAACAGCTCCTCCGGCTTCTTTGACGATCAACACGCCGGCAGCGACATCCCATGGCTTCAGACTGCTGGACCAGAAGGCGTCAATTCTTCCGCAGGCCACACAGGCAAGATTTAATGCTGCCGATCCGCTTCTCTGGACGGTTTGCAGGTGTTTGAGAGACCTGAGAAAACGGTTAACAGCCGGATCGTGTTCGTCTCCGCCAACGGGAAGGCTGGCCATGGCCATCGCCGCAGAGACATCGGTCTGGCCGCTGGTGTTGATGGGCTGTCCGTTGAGTGTGGCACCACCATCAAGCGTTGCCGCAAACGTCTCATCCCGATTGGGATCGAAAATAACCGCAGCTACAAGTTGTCCCGCTTTTTCCACGCCAATTGACACCGCATAGTACGGAAATCCGTGGACGTAGTTTGACGTGCCATCCAGCGGGTCAATCACCCAGCGATAGTCGGACGTGGCTGATTCATGGCACAGGCCTTCTTCGCCGAGGAATCCATGATCACTGAACTGTGCAACGATCGTCTGATGTATGAGTTCCTGTGATGCGTGGTCGGCTTCCGTTACCAGATTGGCGCGACTTTTTTCGCTGACCGAGAAACGCCCCACCCAGTCCTGCAGGACTTTTCCTCCGAGATGTGCTGCTTCAGTGGCAGTTGCAAGAATCGCGGTGGTTGTTGGTTCGGGTGTGGGCATCGTGTTCCTGATCTCTGCTCTGCTGAACTTCCGTGAGTTGAACAGGTGGTCGAAAATGTGCGTTGGATTCGCGACCATGCTGAATTTTGCGGCCGCGCGAGGATCCACCCGCGTACCACCTGTTCCTGTTTTGACGATTGTTTCGAGTTGACTGCAGAAGACAACACGGTGTGGTAGAGAATGCCGGGAAAAGGCAGCAGTAATTGCGAAAACGCGGTCAACAATTGTTGATATTCGGCCTCAGGTCTCATCAAAAGATAATCGGCTTGCCAGAGCCTGTCTCCTACAGTTCCCGCAGTAGGTATACCCCACGATGTTCGATTTGCCATTGGATAAGACGGTCTTCGTTGTCTGCATTGCCGCCTACACCCTGATCACAGCGTGGACCGATCTTCGACTGCGGAAAATATACAATAATGTCACCGTGCCCATGTGGGTGGCTGGCTGGTTTTATCAGGCGACCTTTCACCAGTGGGATGGCATTCTTGACGGTCTTTGTGGTTTCGGCGTTGGCTTCGGGTTCCTGTTTGTGCTGTGGATGGTTGGCAGCGCAGGAGGTGGTGACGTAAAATTGTTGGGCGGACTGAGCGTGTGGCTGGGTGCCGGACTGACTCTCAAAGTGGTCTTTGCGAGCCTGATATTGGTCGTGCTGGGCACATTCGGAGTTCTGGTCGCGGGGGTTTTCAAACGCGGCTGGCGGAAAACACGAGATCGTTACCGACGCAAGTCGTCGAATACGTCACGTGGTCGAAACGTACCTGGAGAATCTAACGCTCAAAAATCAGACCGACGGGTCATGGCCTTTGCGATGCCCGTCGCGCTGGCGACGTGGTGCGTGTTACTGTTGTTTCAGAATCAATGGTAATAACGTCATGTTTTGAATCATTGATGGCTGCCGGCCGATTCTGCCGAAGTCAGTCGAACAGCTGCCTCCCTCTTGGTCATCTGAGTTCAGCACTGTCCGTTCATACGTGATGTCCTGTTGCCCAGTGCGACTGAGACGTTGCTGACCCGCCAGAGTCAATTGTCCGACCGGGGATTTGCAGGGGAACGGGGAATAACAATGCATCGATTCAGGCCACAACGCCAGCATTCCCGATCAGGAGTGATTCTGTCGATGGAACTGGTTCTGGTTCTGCCGACTTTTCTGCTGCTGCTGTTTGCCATCGTTGAATTTTCACTTCTGACCACCGCACCGATTCGCATTTCAGATGCTGCACACGCCGGCGCCCGCAGGCGATGTCTGACTGACACCCGCGCAGAGGATATTCGTGACGAAGTGAAACAGATGCTGGGCAGGAAACTGTCTCGCGACGCCGCCATTGAAGTGGCTGGTTTACAGATGCCTGGCGAACGGATCATTGTCCGTATTCGAGTACCCATGAAGAATGCCACACCGGATCTGCTCTGGCCGACCGGATTTTCCGTGCGCGGGCGATCTCTTGTGGCTGACGCTTTAATGGTTGGTGAGCATGATACTGTTTCTGCCGATCAGCAACGACTGTGACGTGTGCACCACAAACACTGAATTCAAAAGTTAGATTCAGCCGTTCACGACTACAGGACGGTGATTTCTGCGGACTCTGTTCAGGCAGGTTTGCCTGACAGGGTGATGAAAACTCTTGTTCTGCATGCGTTTCCCGCGCGTTGTTGTGTTCGCGACTACACACCATAAATCAAAAGTCGCAGGAGACACAAACGTGAAACTTACTCCCTGGATGCCTGCTGGCCGGCGTCACGTTTGGCGGCATCATATTCGTTTTCTCAGAGAATCTGCTGGCGACCGCAGCTGGATTCTTCATCGGCATGGTCGTACCGATTGCCGTTGCCATGGGGCTGCGAACCCGACGGCAAACGCAGATCATGGAGCAAATGCCAGGCATGGCCGAATCTCTTGCTCGTGCCGCACGGACCGGAAGAAACGTAGCACATTCTTTCCGCGCGGTCGCTGCCGACACGCCGGCGCCGCTGGGAGATGAACTGCGGCTTGTTGTTCGACGTACAGAGATGGGGATGGACCTTGGAACGGCGGTTCGAGATCTGACCGAGCGAACTGGTGTGACCACCCTGACGATGTTCAGCTCTGCTGTTGGAGTTCACCAGGATACCGGCGGTGACCTGATTCAGGTGCTGGAACGACTGGCGACTGCCGTCCGCGACCGACTTCATTTCGTGAATCGAATGCGCGCAGCAACAGTCGCGAGCCGTCTGGGGGCCATTATGATGCTGGTCGTTCCACCTCTGGTCGTTCTGTTTTTTACGATGAGTCGCGAAAAATATGTCGCCGACCTGCTCGGATCATTTTGGGGCCGCCCGTCGTTGGGATTGGCAGTCACATTGCAGATTGTTGGCGGCCTTATCGTGTTTCGGATTCTCAGACGCAGTGCTCGTTTTTAAAACAAGATGCCGTACCGGCCAGCGGGATTATGCCCGGTGTCATGGAACGTGGAATCTTTTCGTCCTGCTGAAGTGGTCGGAGAAAAATTATGCTCACCTGGGTTGGAATTGTTCTGGTCGTTATTGGATGCGTATTCGGCCTCTATAAAATATTCCGGGGCGCACCTGGCGTATCCGGTGACGTGTCGACGACGAGTAACGAAGAGACTGGGGCGGTTGCGAATTCCAGAAACGCTGACTCCTCAGTGAACGACGCCGGGTTGCCGAAACCGTTGGTTCCCCGGGTGGTTGATGCTGCAGTAGATGGATCTGTTCCAGCCACCGCTCAGCAGCATCAGGGCGGACTCTTCTCAGACTTCGACAGCATTCTGGGCGGCGATGCCAGCAGCGTTCTGACGCCGCCGCGACCTGAAGAACTGCCCATGTCGGAAGACGACATGGTTTTTGGAAGTGTGACACCGGCTCGGTTCGCTGAACTACGCACTGCGTGGGTTCTCACAGCGAATCGATTCGCCGGAAGTCACGTCCTTTACGGCGCTGTTGACGCAGTCTGAAACGACCGGCACCAGTATTGCTCAGGCATTGAAGGATTACAGTGACAGCATGCGGAACAGTCTGCGGGAACGGGCAGACGCACGTGCAAATGCAGCTTCGTTCAAATTGCTGTTTCCAACGACGTTGTGCCTGATGCCATCAGTCTTCCTGTTTTTGCTGGGGCCCGCCATCGTGGATATGAATGACTTCTTCGACAATACCGCCGGCACACTGACACAGGGCCGCGACGACGCCGTACAGTCTCTTGATCGGCAACCTGTAGCGGTTTCCGGACGCAAACTGATTGACAGATGTCCTGCCATAGCTGAACCGTCGAATTCGAATGTGTAGGATACCCTCAACCTGGTATCTCATCTCATTGTCTCATTCAGCTGCTGTCATGCCGATTAAGTTTCGTTGTCAACACTGCAGTCAACTGCTGGGCATCTCGCGGTCCCGCGCAAGCGCTGTCGTGGACTGTCCGCAATGCGGCCGATCATTGCGAGTTCCGGAACTTGATGGTCGCACGCGCCGGATTCCGGATCCGCAGTCCGCGGTTAAAAGCGATTCGGCGCTATTATCCGCGCTGACTGAACTGTCCGTGCTCGACGACGACCACTTGGAATCTGCGCCTGACGAGCCGAGGCCGGCGGCGGGGCAGGGCACAGGTGGAGTGACCGACAGAGTTGTCTCTCCGGAACCAATTGCGGCGTCGGAACCAATCGACGTTGAAATCTCTCACGTCGCCGCTCAGGAAGTCAGTTTTGAGTCCGGCGACCCCGTTGCCATCGCTGAATCTCTGAACGAACTCGCTTCGCTGGAGCAACAGTCACCAGACGGTCAGGTGTCGGAACATGTACTGCGTGACATGCGTGAAGTCAGTCGTGGTCAGCACCGAACAATAGGACTGCTGGCGAGTGGTCTTGCCATGTTGCTGCTGGGAGTTTGTCTTGGGTGGTGGGTTGGACACCGAACATCCGGCACTGTGGACTCTGTCGAATCACGTGTGGATGAGCAGCGGGTGCGGGAAGTGGGTCCGCGGGTTAAAGCAGTTCCCGCAGAGGACGCCGTCATCGTTCAGGGCACGATTGAGTATCAGGATGCATCGGGCCGCATGCTTCCGGATTCCGGTGCCATGGTTCTGTTGCTGCCGGTCAACAGGCAGGGCACCATCAAATTGAACGCGCGAAGTTTGCAACGGCCGGCAGAGAATCCGGATCTTGCTGCTACGGTCGCCGCCTTGTCTGCTCTTGGCGGAGCGGTCGGGGTGTCCGACATGGATGGAAAATACCAACTGACATCTGAGACGACGGCAGACTGCACCGTTGTCGTTGTTTCGAAACACCTGGAACGACCGGCCGACCTACCGGTCTCGCCGTCCGTCGTGCATGTTCTCGAATCCTGGTTCGACTCCACGAACCACATTCTCGGACGACTCGCGGTGGAATCCGTAAATATCTCGCCCCAGAAATCCGCCACACTTCCGGCGGACATTCAGTTCACGGCCGCGCAATAACAGCTGTCGCAGTTGTTGGCGGGAGGTTGTTCACCTCACTGGCGACAGTCCGAGCGCGCGGCGCACTAATCCAATCTGTCCCGCGTGAATCTGTTCATGCATCGGGCAGAACATGATGGCTCCCAGCTTGATCGGATAGGCAGCATAAGGCATGTCCACCGGTTCCAGCAGTACCGATGGTTCGATCGCTTCGACTTCTGTCATTGCCAGTTCGTGAACACGGTTCAGGCGGTCCAGCAATTCGTCGGCCGATGGCTGAATCGTCCCGTCTGAGTTTGGAACGGACTGTCGGCTGTAGGCCTTCCGGAATTTTCCGGGAATCAGAGTCAGGTCTTCCGGACGGCGTCCACGCATCCGAAACATCAGCAATCCGTATTGACTGACTGTCAGGTGTCCCACCTGCCACGCGATGTGTGTCGGAAGCCCCTCCGGCTTCTCGAACCAATGCTCACGCGGAGTTGCTTCCAACAGTTCCTCGGTGTACTGTCGCGCGAATTCAATCTGTCCGATCGTACCGGCCAGAATGGACGCAGCGGCAGCGATGTCGGGAATGTCGTTGTCGTTCATATCCGTCTGGTCATGCAGTGGGTGGAGTCGCAGCGTTGCTCACCTGCGGAGATGCTGGTCTGCGGACATAAATTCGGGTGGCGGTGACACTCCATGGTGAAAGGCCAGCATTGTTCCACCTGTTCTTTCTAATTGCCAGGCTATGCCGTCAACTGATTTGATGTCGATCACCAATCTGCGAAGATCGTCACCTTGAAGAATCGTTCCTCATTTCTGTACCGCAATCGATAATTGTGGTCATCCTGCGTTTGGAGGGTGCTATGGCTGAACCTTCTCGCCGAAACTTTGTTCAGCGGTCTTCCGCTGCGACATTGGGCAGTCTTATTTCTGCCCAATCCACGCAGGCCGCTTCGGTGCAGCCCGGCGATCGTGTTCGCGTCGGCATTATTGGTGCCGGCGGTCGCGCGCTGTCGCTGATTAACTCGTTTTCCTCAAATGCGTCCGTTGACGTTGTCGCGATCGCGGATCTGGATGCCAACCGCCTTCCCAAAGGCCTGGCGACAGCCGAGAAAAATCAGAGTCGCCGTCCTCGAGGCGAAAGCGACTTTCGGCGGCTCATTGACGACGACACTCTCGACGTGATCGTTGCCGGAACACCCGATCACTGGCACGCCATTCCCACAATACTTGCGTGTCAGGCGGGCAAGGATGTGTACGTTGAAAAACCGGATGGTCACAACATCGTCGAAGGCATGCAGATGGTCGCTGCAATGCGTAAACATAAACGCATCGTGCAGATGGGATCACAGCATCGGTCAACGAAACGACTGCAGTCGGCGATCGAATTTGTGAAGAGCGGGAAACTGGGGCGCTGTGTCGTTGCCAAGGCATGGGAAAGTTCGAAACAGGGCGCGATCGGATTTCCGTCTGACGGTACGCCCCCCGCTGGCGTCGACTACGAAATGTGGATGGGGCCGGCACCGAAACGACCGTTTAACGTCAACCGTTTTCACGGACGCTGGCGCTGGCTTTATGACTATGGTACCGGGGACCTAGGCAACGATGGCGTGCATCGGCTGGATATGGCCGTGGCTCTGCTGAACGCCGCCTGCGAAGCTCAGGGAGACGCACAGGTCGGTCTGCCGTCCTCGATTTCGGCTCACGGGGGCAAGTGGTATTTCGACGATGCACAGCAGTTTCCTGACACGATGCAGGTCACCTATGAATACGGTGACAGCGTGCAACCGAAAATGCTGACGTACGAAATGCGCGTCTGGACGCCGTATCGCTATCTCGGACATTCAGAAGGAGCTGCCGTTTTTGGTGACAGGGGATACATCGTCATGGGCAATTCCAATTGGGTGGCGTATGGTCGTGGTGGTCAGGTTCTGGGGCAGGGCGAAGGCGACAGTCATGAGGGGCCACATGTGCAGAACTTTATTGACTGCGTTAAATCTAGGGAGAAGCCGTACTGCGATCTGGAAACCGTCGGTCACCCCGCGTCGGTTCTCTGCCACGCGGGTAACATCGCCGCGCGAGTCGGCAGGACGCTGATCCTTGATCCCGAGTTAGAAACTTTTGTCGACGATGACGAAGCCAATGCGCTGCGTACGCGGTCGGAGTATCGGAAGCCGTGGGTCCTTCCGGAAGTTTGAGCGTGCACGACGTACAGGAATAACTCAGCGACGGAGAAACCGAACGGGCACGCAGTCGAAAGTCTTCAGGAAGGGGTGACCAATGTCGAAAACGTATCGAGTCGGAATCATCGGCAGCACAGGTCGCGGCGACTATGGGCACGGGGTCGATGTTGCGTTCACAAAGCTGGCCAACGTTGAAGTCGCAGCCGTCGCGGATCCACACGAGGGTGGCCGCGCGGCGGCTCAGAAGCGAACGGCCGCACCGCAGGCCTACGCTGATTACCGCCACATGCTCAACAGGGAAAAACTGGATATTGTCGGTGTCTGCCCCCGCTGGATTGACCAGCATCACGACATGTTACTGGCTGCCGCAGCGGCCGGTTGTCATGTGTACATGGAGAAACCATTCTGCCGCACGTTGACGGAAAGCGACGAAGTTGTGCGTGCCATGGAAATGCGGCACCTGAAACTCGGTATCGCCCACGTGACACAATATTCTCCGGTTCTGGACACAGTGCTGTCGCTGATTCAGCACGGCGAAATTGGTGAGGTTCTGGAGCTGCGAGGTCGTGGTAAGGAAGATCGTCGTGGCGGTGGAGAAGACCTTTGGGTGCTCGGGGCCCACGTCTTCGGCCTGATGCGGAGTATTGCCGGAGGGAGTGCTCACTCATGTACCGCGACCGTGGCCAGCAAAGGCCGCACCGTTGCGAAAGCGGATGTGTTCGACGGCCCTGAAGGCATCGGCCTGCTGGCTGGTGATCACGTGCAGGCTCGATATGCGTTTTCCAAAGGCGTCTATGGCCACTTTGCCTCAAAGCGAGGCGTGGGCGGCAGTCCGACGCGATTCGGACTTCAAATCATGGGCTCGCGAGGCATTATTGAAATGCAGAGCGGTTATCTGAAACCTGCGTTTATTCTCCGTGACAGCAGCTGGTCACCGGGGCGAACGGGCAAAACATGGGAAACAATCACGTCCTCCGGCATTGGTAAGCCGGAGGCTCGGACAGACGGTACCTATGAAGGTGGTCACGTGGCGGCCATTACCGACCTGATCGACAGTGTTGAACAGGAACGACCAACGAAATGTTCGGCCGAAGACAGCCGTGCCATCGTGGAAATGATTGCCGCTGTCTTTGAATCCCATCGTGTCTGCGGCCCGATCGATCTTCCATTAATTACGCGTGACAATCCGCTGTCATTGCTGCAGTAATTTTACCAGAAGGCGGGAGTCTTTTCGAGCGGAGGACGATTTGACTCAAATATCACTGACCCAAGAAAGACTCCCGACCCCTTTGCTTCCACGAACAAGGATCCAACAATGAGCGGACGTATGCTGAAGAACAAATTACTCAAAGGTGAAACCGTCTATGGCACGTTGGTCCAGCATGCCGTCAATCCGGCGATGGTGGACTTCCTGCCACCGAACGCGCTGGACTTTGTGATTGTGACGGCCGAGCACAACGCACTGGATCTGGCCGAATTTCTTCCCCTGCGGTACGCGCTGGCGGCAAAAGGAATCGCCTGCCTGGCCAGAACTCACAGTCGTGAACCCGATGATGTTTCCAAAGTCTGTGACAGCTTTGACGGAGTTGTTGTGCCGTACATGGAGGACTATGAACAGGCAAAGCGGCTCGCGGCCGCGGCCGTGTATCGTCCGCTCAAGGGGAAGGCTCTTGAGCGGGTGCTGGCGGGCGGCGCCTGGCCCAGCGAAGCTACTCGGAAATACATTACCGAATCCAAGTGCGCGGACACCGTCTTTATGCCCATGATCGAGTCTGTCGAGGGCGTTGAAAACCTCGACCGGATCTGTTCGATACCAGGCGTCCATGCGGTCTTTGTCGGTCCCAACGACTTGACGGTGAACATGGGCATTCCCAATAAATACGATCACCCGGACACGATTGCCATGCTGCAAAAAATTATCGATACAGCAGATCGTCATCACGTTGCTGCCGGGTGCTGGTTCGGAACGACCGAGCAGGCCGTGCGAACCATCCGCCAGGGAGCGAGGCTGGTTGTTTACTCCAACGATGCTCTGATTATGAAGAACGCCATGGCTGACGCATTTACAGAACTTAAAAAGGGCTGAAGGCGTGCCAAACGAAGAGCAGGTGGCAGGCTGCAGACGCCCCGCGGACAGGCGAATCCCATTCACGCTCTCAGCTTGTCCCCGGATCATCGCCAACGATCATCGCACTCTGTGCCGGCAGTTGCTGAGCTGAGTCTGGTCGTGCAGCCATGTGTCGGTCCTGGCTGTTTTGACAACGTGATGAGTTGACTTCAGCGTCGAATCTGCGATGACGTTGTCCGTTTTATCGTCCACTATCTGTTCTTCCATCCCCCAACCGAGACCCACCGATGAAATGTTACTTCCTGCCAACTGCATTTTCCCTGCTTGCTGCATCGTTTATCAACACATGTGCCGTCAGAGGTGACGTCAAATTGCCAGCCGTGCTGGACAGCCACATGGTTGTTCAGCGCGATCAGCCCGTGCGCATCTGGGGTTGGGCAGAGGCAGGTGAAGAAGTCACGGTGACGCTGGCTGAGGAGACGCAGAAGACTGTTGCCGACGGGGCAGGGCGGTGGCTGGTGGAACTGAAGGCACAGGAAGCGGACGGAAAGCCCCGACAGATCAGAGTTGTCGGGAAGAATACGATTGATCTGGAAGACGTACTGGTCGGCGAAGTCTGGATCGGTTCTGGTCAGTCCAACATGGAATGGCAGTTGAAGAACACCACGGGATCCGCTGAGGCCATCGCAGCTGCCGATCATGCTGACGTGCGATTGTTTCACGTGCCCAAGGTTCAGGCAGACAAGATTGCGGATGATGTGAACGCGAAGTGGAAAGCCTGCACACCCGAGAATGTGCCAACATTCTCGGCGGTGCTATATTATTTCGGAAAACGATTGCACGATGATCTGAACGTACCCATTGGGCTGATCAACAGTTCGTGGGGTGGCTCGCCAATCGAACCATGGACAATCAAAGGCGGGAATTCGGGCGGTATGTACAACGGGATGATCGCTCCGCTGACGAACGTGGCCGTGAAGGGGGCGATTTGGTATCAGGGCGAAACCAACGTCATTCGCAAGAACAAGCTGACTTATGCGGACAAGATGAAAGATCTGATCGAAGGCTGGCGAAAAGAATTCCGCAACGACGAACTGGCTTTTCACTTTGTACAGATTGCACCCTGGTCCGGCGAACGATACGAGCCCGGCCAGCTACCGGCGTTGTGGGAGGCTCAGGTGGCCACTCTGAAGATACCTCACACCGGCATGGCCGTAACCACCGACCTCGTGGACAACATTGCCGACATTCACCCGCGGAACAAACTGGACGTTGGCAATCGGCTGGCGCTATGGGCACTGGCCGGGACGTACGGTCGACGCGGCATGACCTATTCTGGTCCGTTGTATAAGTCGCTGAAAATCGACGGCAGCACGGCACGGTTAACGTTTGCCCACGCCGACGGTATGAACTCCCGGGACGGCAATCCGCTCAGGGAATTCCAGATTGCCGGCGAATCCGGGGAATTTGTTGATGCAACGGCAGAGATCGATGGCAATGTGATCGTTGTGTCTGCCGAGTCTGTGGCGACGCCCACACAGGTGCGTTTTGGCTGGCACAAACTGGCAAATCCCAATCTGATCAACGGTGCCGGGCTGCCAGCCTCGCCCTTCCAGACTGACAATTGGCGGGGTGGTACTGGCAGGGTGATACGGGCGAATAGTGCCCTTACCGGACCAATGGTCGCTTGGAATCCGAACTGTTTTCGTGTTGCACGGCCTGTCCGCTCGGAAACTGAGAAGTCGGCGTTACAATTCACTTTTTCCTACGTTTTTTGTAATCCAGGCAGTGAATTGTGGATGAATCAGTTGTCCTTCCCGGTCAGATGCAGTTCCACTGGGGTCCGGAAACGGATTCCAGTACGACGAAGCATGAACGCAACCCATCTGAAGATGATATTTCGAGCAAGATGAGCATGAAAAAAAAAGCTGCCAAGCCCAACAAAAAGTCCAGGAAGACGTCTCAGGCTACTGAGGCAACGGCTCCCAGGAAGAAGGGGCAGCCAAAACAGAAAACTGCAGGAAAGAAACAGAAGCTGAAGTCGGCAGCCCGAAAAGCGACAGTTGCCCGGAAGACCAGTCCCGCAGCTGCCGACACCCCTGCCGAGAAGACTGACGCACCTGTGCCAGAGGATGTTTCCGTGGAAGGTGACGTGGTCACTTCCATATCGTCTGACACAAAAACGGAGATCTTGTCGCAGGAGGCTGTCGGCTCAACCAACGCAATTGAACAAAGACGAGATTATCACGAAGCTATGGAAACAATTGATCTGAAATGGGGGGCGAGACTCCCCAAGGTTGGGTTCGGATTCTGGAAGGTTGAAAAAGACCAGACTGCAGAAGTGTGCCGTACTGCGATCGAAGTTGGTTATCGCCATCTCGATTGCGCCTGTGATTACGGAAACGAAACCGAAGTTGGGCAGGGCATCGCTCAGGCGGTCAGCGATGGTGTCTGTGATCGAGAAGACCTGTGGGTCACTTCCAAGCTCTGGAATACCTACCATGCTCCGGAACACGTTCAGGCGGCCTGTGAAAAATCACTGGAAGATCTGGGACTGGATTATCTGGACTTGTACCTGATTCACTTCCCCATCGCTCAAAGGTTCGTGCCTTTCGAAAAGTCCTACCCACCGGGTTGGTTTTTTGATCCCGATGCTCAGGAACCGTCTATCGAAGAAGTCCGTGTTCCGGTCAGTGACACATGGCAGGCGATGGAGGAACTTGCCAAGTCCGGTCTGGTGCGAAATATCGGTATTTGCAACTTTGGCACCAGTCAACTTCGGGATTTGCTGTCCTATGCGAAAATTCGCCCGAGCGTTCTGCAGGTGGAAACACATCCGTATCTGACTCAGGAAAAACTATTGCGATTCTGCGATCAGGAAAGAATTGCGTACACGGCCTTTTCGCCGCTCGGGGCTCAAAGCTATTTCAGTCTTGGCATGGCAGACCCATCCGAGGCAGTTCTGGAGCATGCCGTTGTCAAGGATATTGCCACCGCTGTCGGACGGACGCCTGCTCAGGTACTGCTGCGATGGGGCGTACAACGAGGCACCGCTGTGATTCCCAAAACGTCCAGTCGCGATCGCATGGAAGAGAATATCAACGTGTTCGATTTTGAGCTGACGGACGCTCAGGCGAAAGCGATCTCATCACTGGATCAGCAACGGCGGTTCAATGACCCCGGCGATTTCGGCGAAGCGGCCTTCAATACGTTCCTGCCGATTTATGAATGATGCCGGCACATCGCCAGTCCACCACGCATAAGTCGGTGGATGAAGCGGTGGCTTGTCACATTGAACTGCATGTTCAGTGTAATAGAGTGGAATAGAACACGCTAAGGCCGGGGCTGCTGTGAAATATTCTGACTCCTGCAACCAAGAGTACTCGAACGAACCTTGAAAAAGTCTTAGCTGAGAGTTCTTTTTATGATCAAGTCTGCTGTGACGATCAGCATCGTCGAGGAAGCTCGAAAAGGGCCATTTGTTTTTCACGCCGACGTTGCCGCGGGTTGCGAAAAAGCTGCTGCACTTGGTTTCGACGCCGTTGAGTTGTTTGCACCGTCGGCTGCGGCAATCAACGCTCAACCGCTCGCCGAGCTGCTGGAAAAACACAGCCTCAGCCTCGCTGCTGTTGGCACCGGCGCTGGCATGGTGATTCATGGTCTGAACCTTTGTGATGCTGACGCAGGTCGCCGCTCGCAGGCATGCGACTTTATTCGAGGCATCATTGACGCAGGTGCCCCGTTTAAGGCTCCTGCGATTATCGGTTCCATGCAGGGGCGATGGGATGCGACCACAGACAAAGACACGGCCCTTGGCTATCTGAGAGACAACCTGAATGATCTGGGTGAACACGCCGCCGGTCATGGGGTACCGCTGGTCTACGAACCTCTGAATCGTTACGAGACCAACCTTGCGACGACAATGGCCGAGGGCGTGGAACTGCTGGCACCACTAAGCACCAGCAATGTTGTGTTGCTGGCCGACCTGTTCCACATGAACATCGAAGAGGCCAACATCGCTGATGGGATTCGCGACGGGGGAAAACACATCGGCCATGTCCATTTCGTCGATTCCAATCGTCAGGCCGCCGGTCGTGGTCACATGGACTATGGACCCATTGCCGCCGCTCTGCAGGAAATCGGATACGACGGGTACGCCTGTGCCGAAGCCTTTCCGATACCCGATTCCGACGAAACTGCTCGCCAGACGATCGAAACGTTTAAGGCTGTATTTCGGTCATAGAACGCGTTGCGGATCAACGTCGCCTGAGGATTCTCAACGTGACGCCATATCCTTAAGATAGACTCTTGTCTCGACAGCATGTCCTGCACGATTTTTGCAGTGACCGATGGACGAGGACCAATAGCTTCCGAGCGTCAGCTCGAATCGGCCTACGGGCCGTCCCGCACAGGAACTCCGAATGCTTAAATCAGAACTGATACATCCCGAAATTTCATCGATCGTTGCCCAGGCCGGTCACAGTTCAAAAATCCTGATTGCCGACGGAAATTATCCGGCTTCATCTGCAATTGGGCCAGGCGCAAAACTTGTCAGCCTGAATTTGGCGCCCGGATTGGTGACCGTTGCACAGGTTTTCAAAGTTTTCCTGAGCGCCGTTCCCATCGAGGCGGTCAATACGATGGGGATGCCAGATGATGATCCTTACAAGCTGGACGAAGATCCACCTGCATGGAATGAGTATCGCGGGATCCTGTCTGCGGCAGAATCAAAGATTGAACTGAAGCCGATCGAACGCTGGGATTTCTACGATGCTGTGGCCTCCCGGGACCATGTTCTGACAATACAAACGGGGGATCAGGCGCTTTGGGCAAACCTGTTGTTAACAGTGGGTGTACGGCAGGCAGGTGAGTAGCATTTTCTGGCTTTGAGCCGTCTTGCTGTTCTGTTGTACACTTTGGGGGGGAACGCGGAGAGCGATTTTGCCATGGCTGCCAGGGAGCAAACGACTTCGCATCTTTCACCTCAACTAAACGTTCGCTGTCTTAACGGAGTTACCCATGTTCTTTCGCATCGCTGCGACTCTGGCATTCCTTGCTTTATCAATGCAGCCCGATCATGCATCTGCGCAAGAGAACCTGCGTTGGAAATTTCGTGCCCAGGAAGTGGTCAGGTACAAAGTTCAGCAGAAAATGCAGACCAAGATGAAGATCGGTGACAACGATGTGAATCAGTCGATGGATCAGACGATGGACATGTCATGGCATGTGCAGAGTACTTCGGCGGCCGGTGAAACTGTGATGAACCAGGTGGTGGACCGCATTTCTATGAAAATGGAGGGAGGGCCAGCGGGGCCGGTCGAGTTTGACACGAGCGTCAACGTTAAATCCGACAATCCCATCATCAATTCGATGGGCGAAATGTTTCGACAAATCGTCAACCAGAAGTTCCAGGTGACGATGAATCCCACCGGAAAAATTACAGACGTTCAGGTACCCGCACAGCTGCTGGATGCACTACGCACGTCGGCTGCGGGCAACCCCGGGGCACTGGATGAAAAGTCTCTGGAACAGATGATGAAGCAGTCAGCCGTCATGCTGCCGGGGCAGCCGGTTGCTCTGCAAAATACATGGACCAGCCAGCAGTCAGTACAACTGGGTTTTGGCACCATGAACATCAAATCAGAGATGACGTTCATGGAAGTAGACGGGGCAGGAAATGCGATAATCAAGGTGATTCCGAAGATCGAAGTCGTTCCCAGGGCTGACGCCCCGATTCAAATGACGCTCACCAGTTCGTCGGGACAGGGCGAAGTCGCTTTCAATATTGATATGGGGCGAGTGGCCAAGTCGCAACTGGACCTGGATATGGCAATGACAATCGAATCCAATGGCCAGACCTTTCAGCAGAGTATCAAGCAGGTCACCATGATGACTCTTGTCAATCCGTAGTCGCTTCGAAGTCACTGTTCAGCTCGTGAAACGAATTTTTCTTAGTCTTGTGGTCGTGTCAATCATTTTCCTTCTGGTGGCGGTTACGCTCGGACTGAATATCGGCGACGCCAGGAGTCCTGACACGGTCACTCAATCACAGGTCAGCATGCACATGCTTGTCGGCCTGGGAGCGCTGACGTTCGCAACGCTGGTTCATGCCATTTGTCTGACTTACTTCATGGGTACGGGGCGATGGATTGAGGAAACCAGCAATGCCTATTCGCTGGATCCGTCGTGGTACGATCGGAATCAGCGGATCAAATATGGAACGGTGGGCGGAATGGTTCTATGTGTCGTGTCGCTGATTAGTGTTGGCGCATTCGGGGCGGTCGCAGATCCGGCGACACCGATGTCTCTGGATGGAACTCTGGGGATGACGAGCGCACAGATTCATTTTTTTGCGGCAATTCTGACAGTCATCATCAACGTGCTGACAAACTTTACGCAGTTGGTGGCGATTTCCAGAAATTCAATCCTTGTCGATGGTGTTCTTGCTGAGGTGGGTCGGATTCGGAAAGATCGTGGTCTCCCTGTTTGAAGCACTGAAATAGTGAGCGACTTTTCGAAGACGACCTCTGCTGTTCAGCACGGGATCGACCGTAGTCTGCATACCGGGGTGCAGGTCTATGTTTCGATTGCGGGGCACTGTGTTCTGGACACAGGCTTCGGCATGGCGACAGCAAAACATCGCATGACGGCGTCCACAGTGATGTTGTGGCGATCTGCCGCCAAGCCACTTACGGCCGCCGCTATTCTTAGGCTGTGCGAGCTGGGCAGGGTACAGCTGGACATGACACTTGCGGAACTGATTCCTGAGAGTCGGTATTCCGCGATTTCAGAGGTGACAACTCGACAGTTGCTCATCCATACATCTGGTATGCCACTGATCGAAACAGGATGGCCACATTGCACGTGGAATGACACTCTGGATCGGATCTGTGCGATCGGGACACTCAATCTAGGCAGTGCCTATCAGCCGCAGAGCACATGGTTTTTGCTGGGAGAAATTCTGCAGCGTCTGGACTCCGGTCAACGTTCCTTCGACACGATTCTTACAGAAGATCTGCTGGCGCCGTTGGGAATCGATGACGTCTGGTGTGGACTTGCGGGCGATCACGCGACTACGCTGAGCGGTCGGCTTCCGGAGTTTACGGTCACAGAGCGGGGCGCCGTCGCCACGAGCGACTACTCCGCAGAACCGTGGCTGACTCGGCCATCACCGGGAGGCAACTTTCGAGGACCGGTGCGGGAACTGGGACGCTTCTACGAAATGTTGCTTGACGAAGGAGTGACTTCATCTGGTGAGACGGTACTACGTGCTGAAACGGTTGCGAACATGACGTCTCCCCACCGCACTGGCAGATTTGACGATACGATGCAACATGTTATCGACCTGGGACTGGGACTGTTTCTTGATTCAAACCGGTACGGAACAGGAACGGTTCCGTACGGTTTTGGCAAGCATTGTTCTCCCGACACATTTGGTCACGGCGGGGCCAGATGCGCAATGGCGTTCTGTGATCCCGTCCATAAGCTTGTTGTCGCGTGGGCTGCCAACGGCTTCTGCAGTGAGCCGCAGCACCAACGTCGGAATCGAGCGATCAACGAAGCCGTCTACGAAGATCTTGGTTTGTGGAAATGATGTGGTGTGGCGTCACGTCACGACCTGTGGTTTTGTCCACGAATCACGTTCCGGATCAGTACGCCCCGGTACGTAGCTGCCAGGTGAAAAAGTATCACATCATTTTCGAATCCAAGCCTGAGAAAATCCGGCTACCGCCGAGTGAATCGACATGTTGCTGGTACACAGCCCCTATGCTTTACGAATTGGCATGTGACGTCTTTTCGCTAGAATCCTCGCCCCGACTGTAGTCAGTCCGGACACACATATAGTAATCGTTTGGGAAAGTAGAAAAATGGAAGCGGGGATTGTTGGTCTCCCGAACGTTGGGAAAAGCACTTTGTTTAACGCGCTGACGTGCTCAGAGGCGGCTCAGAGTGCGAACTACCCGTTCTGCACAATTGAGCCGAACGAAGGCATTGTCAGTGTCCCTGACAGCCGCCTGGATACGATCACGAAATACATTCCGCCACAAAAAGTCATTCCAGCATTTCTAAAGCTGGTAGACATTGCCGGCATCGTGGAAGGCGCCAGCAAGGGAGAAGGACTGGGCAACAAATTCCTGAGTCATATTCGGGAAGTCGACGCGATTCTGCAGGTCGTACGATGCTTTGAGGACGAAGATGTGACTCACGTGACCGGCGATGTGAATCCCATCTCTGACATCGAAGTCATCGAAACAGAGTTGCTGCTGGCCGATCTCGAAACGCTGAGCAACGCGTTGCCGAAGTCGGCTCGGGCGGCTCGTGGTGGGGATAAAGAAGCGCAGCTGCGCGTTGACGTGATCGAACGCTGCAGCACTCATGCGAATGAAGAACATCCACTGCGAACGCTGGAGTTCACCGATGATGAAGCCAAAATCGTTCGCGGTCTGGGGCTGATGACGGCCAAGCCGATTCTGTACATCGCCAACGTTGACGAAAACGACGTGACAGGCGAAAGTGTTCACGTACAGAAAGTTCGGGAACATGTCGCGAAGATCGGTGCCGAGGTTGTCCCGGTCTGCGCCAAGTTTGAAGCGGAACTCGCGGAACTCGACGAAGATGACCGTGCTGAGATGCTGGAATCCGTGGGGCTGGAAGAGCCGGCTCTGGGCAGCGTGGCACGAGCAGCCTACCGGACTCTCGGCTTGCAGAGTTACTTCACAGCCGGAGAAAAAGAGGTTCGCGCGTGGACCGTTCCCGTTGGCGCAACAGCACCTCAGGGGGCAGGCGTGATTCATACGGACTTCGAAAAAGGCTTCATCCGCTGCGAGGTCTATACACTGGATGATCTGGTCGAATACAAGAACGAAAAAGACATCCGCAGTGCCGGTAAGCTGCGTGTCGAAGGAAAAGAATACGTCATGCAGGACGGGGATATCTGTCACTTCCTGTTTAACTAAGGCGCCCCATGCCGACTGATTCAGAATTCCGTGCGATCCGGGTGACTGCTGTGAAAGACGAGCATCACGCTGAGATGGCGACATTATCGCTCGACGATCTGATGCCGGGTGACGTCGTCGTGCAGGTGCAGCATTCCAGTCTGAACTACAAGGATGCGCTGGCGGTCACCGTTGGTGCCAGGGATCGATTTTTCCGGTACCGTCGTGGAGTCTGCAGCGACGGCATTTGCTGTCGGAGACGACGTTATACTGACTGGGTGGGGTGTCGGTGAAAGTCACGATGGAGGCTTTGCCGAATACGCTCGAGTGAACAGCGATTGGCTGATTCCTGTGCCGACCGGCCTAACGGTTTCTACGGCAATGTCGATCGGCACGGCTGGCTTTACGGCGATGCTTTGCGTGCTGGCATTGGAAGAAAACGGCGTGGGTCCCGATTCCGGCAATGTACTGGTGACGGGAGCGTCAGGCGGCGTTGGCGGTATTGCTGTCATGCTGCTCAGCGGGGCAGGGTACTCTGTGACAGCCTGCACCGGGCGAGTCGAAGAAGCTTCGCTGCTGCGGGAATTGGGTGCGACCGACGTTATTGATCGTGCTGAATTCGCCGAAGCACCCCGACCGCTGGCTCGATCTCGATGGGCTGCTGCGATCGACGTCGCTGGCTCATTGACATTGGCGAATGTGTTGTCGCAGATGAACCGTGGCGGCGTCGTTCCTGCCTGCGGACTGGCTCACGGCATGGACCTGCCCACCACCGTGGCGCCGTTCATTCTGAGAGGTGTTCGACTGATCGGCATCGATTCGGTGATGTGTCCGCCAGATTTAAGGGACAGGGCGTGGCAACGGTTTGCATCGGGACTTTCCGTGGACGCTCTCGACCGCATTACGTCGCACATTCCCTTGAAGGATGTTATTCCGACGGCTACAGAATTGCTCGATGGAAATACGAAAGGCCGCATCGTGGTGGACGTCGCGACTTCGTGAGTCGACAGGTTCCGTTCGCCTGCAGCGTTTTACGCTGGCTTGTGGCCGCGAATGACGCTTTCCCGCCTGCCATGTGGGCTTCCCACGAGCCCGAACGTGCTACATGTTTTCGAAAACTGCTCTAGTTCGTCATCAACTTTGATTGCGACCGAGCCAGTTCAATAGCCTCTCTGGCGGCGATGGCTGCAAGGCTGTTTCCATCGCGATTGACGTGGACAATGTCATTTGGCACATAAGTGCCGACGGACCAGCCTCGGTTTTCCTGAAACAGTCTCACGACATCAGCGATTTGCAGCGCGCGTTCTGCAGCAACTTCTTCAAGCACATTCTGGTAGGCGATACGAGGACTCCAGTTTCCGGCAGCCTGAGGCTGATCGGGCCACTTCACCAGAATCAATGGCAGACTTCGCTGTTCGCACATGTCGGCCATCCGATTCACGTTGTCTCGAAAGGAATCCAACGGAACTCGACGTGTCCATTTATCGTTGGGAGCGAAGTAGTTAACGGTGGCGGCTTCGGCCCAATGCTGGTTGGGAGAGGCCGTGGCAACAGTTTCCGGGGCAGGGGGGCTTTGCACTCGGGAACACAAGTCATCCATCAACTGCATGATCCGACTGTGCATCAGCATACTACGAAGATCGCCGTCGCAATTCAGTCGTGCTGCATGTTGAGCATCCGTTTGGTCGTCCCAGTGCCAGAAATCATTGTTGGCATAGGAAGCCATGACGATGTCCGGATCAAGATCGTCCAGTTTCTGCCGCATGTGCTGCACACCCTGATGCGATGTGTATCCGGGCACGCCCGCGTTGATCACTTCCACTCGCCGTACATCTCGGGTGTCCACTGAGGTTGAACTTCCCGTGGCAATTCCGTCGGCCAGCAGCTGTTGCAGCTGAGCCGGCCAGGTGTCTTCCATGCGAGCCCCGATGCCAAACGTACTGCTGTCACCGAAGCACACGATTCGCAGCGTTCCGGGGGTTTTCTTTAGATCGAAATCCGAACAGCGAAATCCCTGTGCATTCGAAACCGTTCCCTGCCAGAACGTGTTGTCAGGATCATTGATCGTGATATTCGGCTTCAGCTTCCAGAATCGTTCTGAGTCAAAATCCAGCATCAGATCGGACGGTTGTGTTCCCAGAAACATGACAATCTGATTGATCTGCCGGAATCGCTGATTCTGCGCCCCCGGACTGACGACACGCGCACCGGCTTCAAGCAGCAACAGTACTGCAGCCACGGTCGCCGCGCTGAACAACAACTTGCGCACGTGAGAAACAGGCCGTTGTCCCCGGGGGACGTTGCGTTCGATTCCGCGACTGTCAGACGAAAGTCCGTCCATGTTATCGCCCCCTGAATTAGGCAGCCAATTGCTGTTGTTTGGTCTGTGCGGCGATATCCGTCACTGCTTCGATAACGTCGGCCACATCCTGATCGGTCATCTTCGGTGACAGCGGCAGGCTGAGCATGCGGTTATAGTTGCTCAGCGCGGCGGGAAAATCCTCGGCGTGCCAGCCGTACTTCTTAGCGTAGTGTGAATGAAGGTGGATGGGAATGAAGTGTACGGATGTGCCAATGTTGCGTTCGTTGAGTTGTTCAATGAACTGGTTTCGGTTGATCGTCAGTTCATCTTCGTTCAGCCGCAGCACGTAAAGGTGCCATGCATGCGTCACATGCGGCCGTGTCACTGGAGTCTGAAACGCCGGGACGTCTGTAAAGGCAGCATCGTACTGTTGCACGATATCGCGTCGCCGCTGCTGCATGGATTCAAAACCTCGCAACTGTTGCAGACCGAGTGCGGCCTGAATATCGGTCATGTTGTATTTGAATCCGGGAGCAACCACGTCATAAGCCCATTTCCCTCCGGCTGTATAACGGCTCCACGCTTCGCGACTCATGCCGTGCAGACTCAGCGTCCTTGCCCGATCAATCAGGTCCTGGTCGCCCGTCAGCATTCCGCCTTCTCCGGTCGTCAGATTCTTGGTGGCGTAGAAACTGAAGCATGTGGGGTTGTCACCGGTGCCGACTGGTTGGCCTTTCCATGCCGCTCCGATTGCGTGTGCTGCGTCTTCGATCAGATGCAGGTCGTGACGTCGGGCAATATCACGAATCACATCCAGCTCGACCGGGTGTCCGGCATAGTGAACCGCAATGATCGCCTTCGTGTTCGGAGTAATAGCCTGCTCGATTTTCTCAGGGTCTATGTTCAGTGTGTCCGGTTCCACATCAACCAGCACCGGCCGCGCACCGGCGTGTTCGATGACGTTGACGGACGCGGCAAAGGTCAGCGGAGTGGTAATGACTTCATCGCCCGGACCGATTTCCAGCGCGACCAGTGACAGGTGCAGCGCCGCCGTGCACGAGCTTAACGTCAGGGCTGCTGGCGCTTGAGTATACGCCGCAAATTCGTCGGCGAACTTCCGTGTTTTCGGGCCAGTCGTCAGCCAGCCTGAACGCAGCGTGTCGATGACTTCTTCAATTTCAGCTTCACCGATCAGTGGTGGAGCGAACGGCAGGAATGTGTCTCGCATTGTCGGTGCCTCCATGCATCGCAACAGTGACGTTCTTCAGGGGCGTCCACATCCATCGTGAACCCGCTGCTGAGATATACCGTTTGTGGCCGAATTCGACCAGATCAAATCAATGGATGGCCACCCGAATCCGCATGCAGAATACGCTCACCGTACAGTCATCGTGGCGCTGACACACCGTAATCTGCCGCTGCTGCAGTCCGACGGCGAGCGCGGGACGTTGGTCAACGCTCGAACCAGAGCGATTCGTTGGTAATGAACTTCACACTTTTGGGCCGCGGACACGGAATTCTGAGTTTCGATTCCGGTGAGTGCCGCAAATGTCGTCGAGTTTTGATAAAAATGACGGTTCACGAGTAGAGACGGAATTTGTGAAGACGCCGCTGATCGCTTCAGCAAGTTGAGAACACAACGATGCAATACGGATCGGATATTTTGATCATCGGCGGCGGAGTCATCGGGCTCACTACGGCCTTCCAGTTGGCAGGGCAGGGCGTTTCGGTGATCGTCGTGGACCGGCAACGTGTCGGTACGGAAGCATCATGGGCTGGTGCCGGGATGTTGCCTCCCGGGCATGCGGCGACCGCTGCAACTCCCGAAGCCCGTTTGCGTTCCTGCAGCTATGATCTGTGGGAACAATTTTCCGCTCAACTGAGAGAGCTGAGCGGGATCGATAACGGCTACAGAAAATGTGGAGCCGTGGAAGTGGGACTCGACGGTCCGGCCGTTGATTCACAGATTAAACAGTGGCGTGCTGAAGGTCTGGACTGTGACACACTCGATCGTGCAGCGCTTGAGCGATACGTGCCGGGCCTGCATACCCAGTTTCAACGCGGCGCATTTCTGCCGGAATTTGCTCAGGTCAGGAACCCTCGGCACCTGAAAGCCTTGACGACGGCCTGTCAGGGGCTGGGAGTGGAAATCGTGGAAGATGTGGACTCCTTGACCATTCGTGCGCAGGGCAGGACAGTTGAAGTGAATTCGCCGTCACGGCGCTTTGGAGCAGACCGGTTGTGTCTGACTGCGGGGGCATGGACGGGGCAACTGATGAAGCCGCTGGGTGTTAAACTTCCAGTGGCTCCGGTACGCGGACAGATCGCTCAGTTACGAGTCGGTCAGTTGCCGTTTCAGTGCGTCATCGAACTGGGCCGCCGTTATCTGGTGCCGCGGGCTGATGGGCTGATTCTTGTCGGCTCAACGCAGGAGCATGTTGGTTTTGAAAAGAGAAATACGACCGAGGGCATTTCCGGATTGCTTGGTTTCGCTGAATCCATTGTGCCGGAATTGGGAGCCGCTGAAGTCGTTCGCTGCTGGGCGGGACTGCGGCCGGGGTCTCCGGACGAGTTGCCGTTTCTGGGACCTGTGCCCGGATATGACAACGTGTTTGTCGGGGCAGGGCATTTCCGGTCTGGGTTACAGATGTCCCCCGCCACGGCCGGTATTCTGGCAGACTTGATGATGGACCGCACTCCAGCCATCAGTCTGGATGGTCTGAGCCCGACTCGCATCACAATGCCTTCCGTTGTCTGAATAAACATGAGCAAACGAAGACTTATCATTGTGGGTGGCGGTCCGATTGGACTGGAAACGGCGCTTCGCGCGAGTGCTGATGGATTCGATGTTACGATTCTGGAGAAGGGATGCGTCGGCGATGCTGTCAGGCGCTGGGGGCATGTGCGTCTGTTTACGCCCTTCAAAATGAACAGTTCGTTCGCTGGCAGAACGGCCGTTGCGGCCAGGGCACTTCTGCCGGGGGACGATTCGATACTTTCTGGCAATGAGTACGTGATGAGTTACCTGGAACCATTGGCTGAAGGAATCCGCTCGGATGTCAGCGTGCTGGAACAGCATGAAGTGGTTGCTGTCAGCCGATCGACATGTGGTAAGTCAGACCTTATCGGTCAGCCTGTGCGAGGAACCAAACCGTTTCGGATCCTGTGCCGGGTGCATTCTGAATGCTCTGATTCGGACGGCATTGAGGATTTTGATCTTGAGTCATCCAGCGGTGGATCTGAGCGTTCAGTTGAAGCCGCCGGATTTGAAAAAGTATTTGAGTCAGATGTGCTGGTGGATTGCACCGGCTTTGTGTCCGGGCACCGGTTTATTGGGGCCGGCGGGATGCCGTGCCCGGGAGAGTCGACTGTATTGTCTGATGCAGACTATCGGATCCCCGAGATTTCCGGTGATGATCGTGAGCAATTTGCAGGTCGCCACACTCTGGTTGTCGGCAGTGGCTACTCAGCAGCCACATCGGTTTGTCTCCTGGCGGAACTTCAGACTTCTGTACCAGCGACGCGGATCACCTGGGTCACTCGCGGCAACCGCAATGCCCCCATACCGCTGGCCGACAACGATGTACTGGTGGAACGGACGACGCTGACGGAGAATGCCAATCGACTGGCGCTGCAAGCGGATTCGTGCGTGGAGTGGCTGGCGGGACCGCTGATCGATCAGCTGAGTCGCACGGCTGCCAGAATTCGGGTAGGTTTGACGTGGCCGGAAGAGGACGAATCTGCAGAGAAGGGCAGGGAGCAGGTTGTCGTGGACCGCATTGTTGCGAATGCCGGGTTTCGACCGAACACAGACGCTTTTCGAGAGCTGCAGGTTCATCGATGCTACGCCACGGACGGTCCGATGAAACTGTCCGCTCACCTGCTGGGTGAATCTTCGGGCGACTGCCTGCAACAAAGTGTCGGCGGGCCGGAGCTGTTGCAGAACCCGGAACCCAACTTCTTTATTCTTGGTGCTGCCAGTTACGGCCGCGATTCACGATTCTTGCTGCAGAACGGTTTGAAACAGATTGACACACTGTTTGATCACATTGCGCTGACCGAACAGGTGACGGTCACGGAAGGAATCGCACCGTGAGTAATCCGGAAGTCATGGACACGCCACGTATTGAACTGACGTCGCTTGACGAACTCTGGTTTCAGGTCGCTGGAACGATCTGCAATCTGACTTGCCGACACTGCTTCATCAGCTGTAGTCCCAACAATCACAGTTTCGAGTTTCTGAGTTTTGAACAGGTCGAAACGGCATTGTTGGAGTCTGTTGAACAGGGGGTGCGCGAATATTACTTCACGGGTGGTGAACCGTTTCTGAACAGAAATCTGGTACCCATGTTGAAGCGTACGCTGGATTTTGGACCAGCGACCGTCCTGACAAATGGAACCGTGTTGAAGCCGGAGTGGCTGAGCGAATTACGTGCAGCTGAAGAGCAGTCCGGATTCAGTCTTGAATTTCGCGTTTCAGTTGACGGGCCAGCTGCCGAAATTAACGACCCTATCCGCGGTGACGGCACCTTTGAACGAGCCATCAAGGGGGTTGCTTTGCTGTGCGAACACGACTTTTTGCCCATCATTACGATGACTCAAACATGGGACGATTCCCGCAACGCTGAGATCCTGCAGCAGTTTCGAGATGTGCTGCGACAACTTGGGTGCCACCGACCTCGTCTGAAAATTCTGCCTCGTCTGAAGATCGGCGCCGAAGAAAACCGGATGGAAGGATACGCTGAAACAGAACGTATCACACATCAGATGATGGAGGGCTTTGACAGAAATCAGCTGTTGTGCCATCACAGTCGCGTGATCACTAATCGAGGCGTCTACGTTTGCCCGATTTTGCTGGAAGCCAGCGACGGAAAGATGGGAGACACACTGGCCGAGTCACTGCATCCTTTTCCTCTGAATTATGGCGCCTGCTATACGTGTTATCAGTTTGGAGCCATCTGCACCAACACAACGCTGCGCCCGCGGGAATCTGACTGAGTCACCATGAAGCTTGCACTGTTTGGTGGACTATACAGCAACTACCTGGCTCTGGAGGTTGCCATCGCTGATGCGCAGCAGCGCAATGTTGATGCGATGTACTGTCTGGGAGATCTTGGTGCGTTCGGGCCTTATCCCGATCGCGTTTTCCCGTTGCTGCGTCAACATGAAATTATTTGCGTGCAGGGCAACTACGACGACAGTATCGGAAACGAACTGAACGATTGTCAGTGCGGCTACACGGACCCCGATGACAACCACTTCGCACAGGTTAGCTACGACTACACGCTGCAAAACACCTGCGCAGATAACAAAGCCTGGCTCCGTGGTTTGCCAAAGGAACTAGGATTGACTGTTGACGGCCTTCGCCTGTTACTCTGTCATGGCAGCCCGCGCCGGACCAACGAGTTTCTCTGGCAGTCAACCACCAGCACTGCATTTTTGAACCGGCTGGCCGACGAACGATCAGCAGATCTGATTATCGGAACTCATACCGGAATTCACTGGCAGCGGGAACTGAGAGATCTTCGTCGTTATGTGAACGTTGGTGTCCTGGGACGCCCCGAGAACGACGGCAGTACGAATGTCTGGTACACCGTTCTGCGTACTGGGTCCGATGCCGATTCGGACGCCCTTCCCTGCACTGCGAACGGCGGGGCCATTCCGGTGTCAGTCGACTTTGTTCCCGTGGCCTACGATTACGAATTACTGGCGAACGAGATGCGTCGCGAGAAGCTGCCGGACGAGTTTATTCAGACGGTGATGACCGGCTGGTGGACAACGTGCCTGGAAATTCTGCCGTCTCGCGAACGACGGGTCGGAAAATTCTGAATGACTGATGATTGCCGAGGCGTCGGGAATTTCGGCACGCTTGAGGCGGCGCAGAAATCGGATACGGTTCCTTGGCATTAACGTGTTTCATTTTTCCCGTGGTGAGTCTTCCGCTGCAGGTTCTCAAGAGTCTTCCCTATGCGTGCCGTTGTTCAACGAGTTTCCAGAGCGTCCGTAACGGTTGATGCAGAAGTTGTCGGGGCCATTCAGCAGGGGTTGTTGATCCTGCTGGGGGTCGCGGCAGACGATGCTCAGGAAGACGTTGTCTGGCTGGCGGGCAAGGTTGCAGGACTGCGCGTGTTCGAGGACGGCGACGGTAAGATGAATCTCGACCTGACGGACGTGGCTGGATCCGCTCTGGTTGTCAGCCAGTTCACGTTGTTAGGAGACTGTCGCAAAGGGCGTCGGCCGGCGTTTGTCTCCGCAGCTCGTCCGGAACTCGCTGACAGTCTTTATCAAAGCTTCGTTGCTGAACTGCGAGGGCGAGGCGTCGTGGTCGAAACGGGCACCTTTCAGGCTCAGATGGATGTGGAACTGGTCAACGACGGTCCCGTAACGCTGCTACTGGACAGTCGAAAGACGTTCTGAATTCCATCTTTCCGCGTATCGCTCAAACCGCCTATACTGCGACGGGTGTGGACTTGGCACAAATTCTGAATTGATTGTCGGGTGCTGGTTATGGTGAGTTGGTACGACTTCGTCGTTCTGGCGATTTTGTTTTACACTGCGTGGCAGGGGGCTCAGCGCGGGCTGCTGACTCAGCTGGCCTGGATTGCTGCGCTCGTGTTGTGTTTCAAGTTTGCTGACAAGCTGGCTCCGGCGATCGAACCGATGATCAACGTTGAGCAGCCGTTGAAGCACTGGATTTCGATGTTCATTTTGTACCTCGGCTTTTCGCTGGGGTCATTTATGATGGCTCGTATTCTGAACAGCTGGCTTGAGAAAGCGAAATTCAAAGACTTTGATCGTCATTTGGGCGGCTTGTTTGGATTTTTAAAAGGTGCTGTGATCTGTCTGGTGGGAACTTTTTTTGCGGTGACGCTTTCTGATTCTCTGAAGTCGACCGTACTTGAGTCCAAAAGTGGCGAGGCCGCCTGCTACATTCTGGATCACATAGAACCATTGACCCCCGAATACTTTCACGAATATCTCGCGAAGTACAAAAGTGAATTGACCCCCCTGCATGAGAATCTGGGGCATGAAACTTCATTGCCTGACCTGTGGGGAGACGATCATTCGGAACCGTCACGTGAGAGCGAAAGTCGGGAATTGGGCGATGAATTTCGATTGCCCGATCTGCTTGATGGAATCGTTGGCGCGACGGGAATTGGTTCTTCGGGGATTTCGGATCCGTCGAACACAGGGAATGGGTTGTCGCTGGATGAAATGCTGAGGCGATTGCCACAGAGGCTGCGACAGGAATTTGCCCCTCAATTGCAGCAATATTGGAATTCTGCGACAGCTCGTCAGAAGCAGAATCTGGCATTTGATGTCAGCCGGTCCTTGCCCGTTGAAGTGTCGAATGTGGTCTCTGATTTTCTGAATGTGGTTGGTGCTGAAAGCGGCCCAACATCTCGGAGCAGGGCGGGCCAGCGAAGTTGTTCTGAACTCCTGGACGAAATCGGCGACATCTACCAGGATCGCCAGATGATCACCCAGCGAACCAGGGAGCATTTAATGGGGGTTCCCCCTCAGGTTCAGCAGGCTGTAATCGAAGACTGGTCGGCTGATCTGCGTATGGAAGCACACGATCCCGATCCTCAGACTACTGTCTCAACCCGCCTGGATGAACGGATTGTTCGCCAGTTGGAAAAAGCTCGTGTGTCGTGGAACAGCCTGAGCTTTGACCTTCAACAGCGTCTGAATCAGTCATTGAGATGATCGTCTGTGGTCGATCGCCGATTCAGGCAGGGCGTTTTCTGGGTCTATAGAAACCGCTGCTATTCGGGATTAACTTAACATAACGGACATTATCGGACGTTGGGTGTTGCCTGAAAATGGGTTCTATGCAGATTGGTGACGCGGGGCTGTCGCTAAGCCCTCGGCATTTTCTGAACACCCATATACCATTTCAGAGCGACCTGTGCCGCAGGACTGCCCCGCACTAAGCCATACCGCAATTAGCGTGCACGCACCCACCTATGTGGCCGATGGGTTTCGTTCGATGGCAATACGGCTGGGCGGTGTTCCGCTGAGGTCTGGCCTAGGCCACAGCACCTTCCTCAAATACGCCGATTTTTCGAAATCGATCGTAGCGGCGATCAAGCAGCTCGTCTTTGGGCAGCCCGTCCAGCGATTGAAGCGCCTCGACCAGCGTGGCCTTCAGCGTCATGGCCATCTGGCGGTGGTTGCGATGAGCACCTCCAAGCGGTTCTGAGACGACTTCATCGACAATGCCCAGTTCCACCAGATCCTTGCTGGTGAAGCGCAACGCCCGGGCAGCTTTGTCAGCGTGTTTGGAGTGTTTCCACAGAATGCCCGCACAACCTTCCGGACTGATTACCGAATAGTACGCATGCTCCAGAACCGCGACATGGTCTCCAATCCCGATGCCCAGAGCACCACCGGATCCGCCTTCACCGATCACTACACACACGATCGGCACTTCCAGTGTCGACATGTCACGAAGGTTGACCGCGATGTTATAGGCCTGGCCTCGTTCTTCCGCTCCGACGCCCGGGTACGCACCTGGCGTGTCAATCAGGCAGATGATGGGAATTCCGAAACGCGATGCCATCTCCATTTTGGACATCGCCTTTCTGTAGCCTTCCGGATGAGCACAGCCATACAGGCATTCGTTACGCTCTTTCAGTGTGCGTCCCTTTTGGTGGCCCACAAGCATAACCTTGTGGCCGTCGAGTTTGGCGAATCCCGTGACGATGGCCCGGTCATCACCGAACGACTTATCACCATGGAGTTCAACAAATTCATCGAAGACCAATTCGATATAGTCAGGCGTCTGAGGTCGTTCCGGGTGGCGCGACACCTGGACAGTATCCCAGGGGTCGAGGTTTTCGTATCGCTCACGAGTCATTTGCGTGAGTTCGACGCGCATTTTGCGAATGCTCTCCTGCACGGCAGGGGGAGGATTGGGTTCTCCTTCCAATTTGGAAAGCTGTGCTTCGAGCTCGTAAATTGGTTTTTCGAAGGGAAGCTGATGCTGTGGGGCCATGATAAGTGTTGCAGCTTTTTTTAACGCGAATTGTGAACAGGCCCGACCAACGACTGGCCATCACCCAAACAAGGTCCCGGCGACCTTCGATAGATACAGGAAACGCCGAGCACCGGAATCTCAGCAACACTTCGCCTGGCACTAATTGTCAGACGCTACTCGATTTTGAGTTCTGACATCAAATCCATCAGGTCTTCAGTCGTGACCTCTTCAGAGTCATTGGCCGCGACCTGGCCAGCGGGCGGAGGTGCATTGACCGTTTGCCCCGGCTCTTGTGCCGGCATTTGCTGTGGTGGCATCTGCTGCGGTGGCATTTGCTGCGGTGGCATTTGCTGCGGTGGCATTTGCTGTGGTGGCATTTGCTGCGGTGGCATCTGCTGCGGTGGCATCTGGGCGTACCCCGGATGTGGCTGCCCTGGCATGCCCGGATACATTCCCGGCTGCATTGGTTGCCCGGGATACATTCCCGGCTGCATCGGCATCTGTGGCTGGTACATCGGCTGTTGTGGCATGCCCCCTTGCTTTTTGGCGGCCTCAGCTGCCTTGCGTTGTTCTTCCTCTCGCAACAACTTCTCGCTCACCTTGATTTTTTTCTTATGCTTGACCGGAGCGACAATTCCTTTTGCGATCCGATCTGCGTCAGCGCGACTATCCAGTCGCTTATCAACAGAGTCCGCCTGTTGTTCTTTGAGTTCCTTCTGATTCCGTTCGTGTAATTCGGCCGGATCGACTTCGAAGCAATTCACCGTTCTGAAGGCACTAGCGAGTTCCTGCATGCCGGGCAGTCGCTTGGCGGGATTCTTCTGCAGCATCTGCAGAATTATTCTGTCCAGCTCTTTCGTGACGTTCGGGTTGAAGACAGACGGTGGTACAGGTTCTTCCGACAGGTGTTTCTTCAGCAGGTCGTTGGGTGAGTCCCCTGCAAACGGTGGCTGCCCGGTCAGTACTTCGAAGAAACTAACACCCAGACTGTACATGTCTGTCTGTTCCGTGGGTGGTTTTTTCAGAATCGTTTCCGGGGCGATATATGTCCGGGTTCCCTGAATCGCTTTTTGCTTGCCGGACAATATTTTTCCCATAGTCCCCATAACTTTTGACGATAGCGAAAAGTCGATGATGCGGACTTCCCCTGCCTTATTGACAAGAATGTTGTCGGGCTTGATGTCGCGATGCAGCCAGCCGGTTTCGTGCATATATTGAAAAGCTGGAATCAGCGATTCCGCCATCTTCGGAAATACGGACTGAATGGCCGCAAGATTGGACGTGATGTGAGTCTTCAGGCTGGGTGATCGAAAGAAGTCCATGACGAAGAAAGCGTGATCACGATTCATCTCAAGTTGGCGGAACTGAAGAAAGGCCGGATGCTCCAAAGATTTTCCGACCTTGAATTCGTGCTTCAGAACTGCTTTTTCCGCTGATTCCTTACGGGCGTCATCCAGCATCAGTTTCATCGCCAGCTGCATAGGGGTGCCGGCTTCAACCACTTCCCAGATCTGAGTTGACGTGCCCGACGCGACGCAGTTGCGCAGTTCGTAGTTGCCGACAGTCATTTGTCCTTCACTCACTACACCCACTCCTGATATTGAGCCGCTGATTCACGTCCGGTTCGGACCGCACAGCAGCATGATCTTTGGGAAGAAATTGATTCGTTAATGCGTGTAATAATAAACACAAGACGACGAGAAGCAGTCGCCGATCCTCAAAATTCGGCACTGACGCATGCAATTCGCATTATAAACGGACACCGGGAATCGATGCGAAGCCTAATCGGTTCGTTGATATATGTTAATTTCAGAGCGCGGGAACCCGTTGCCAATACGTTTCATTTCTGACATAGTTCCGCCACGGATTGATGGACTTTTCCCGGTCAGTCGCCGCCCCGCCCTTAAAAACCTCCCTCTAGGAGCAGATTATGACTTGTTTCCGTGCTCTGATCCTGTCAGTGACATCACTCATTCACATTATGAATGTTCAGGCTGCCAGCCTGAACGTCGTGCGATTTTCCGGGGCACTATCCCAACAGACTCGAGGTGAGTCTCAGATACTGAGGCGTTTTGAGGCATTACTGCTGGACGACGGAGCTGTACCTTTCTTCGCCGTACTGGATGACGAGCGTGACGGATGCCCCTGGCCGGAAAGTTTCGGACAGATGGCCGCGAACGGTGTTTCGCCGCATCTGATTTATGACTACGACGGAAGCAAGTACACGCTGCCGCTGCCTTCGCTTGCTCTGGGCATTCCAGACGATGCTGCTGTCGGCAGTGAATGGAGTGTTGGCGGCTGGAGTTACGAAATTACAGCCACTTCGTCAGGTGACAACGCTGCCTGGACGATTGAAGCACGTGAACGACGGGGACGGCGGCAGTCGATGCAGGTTTCCCGAGACTCCGGATCGCTGATCAGAGCGACTCAGGATGTCTTCATGGGACAGGGCGTTCGCTTCGAACTCAATTTAAAACAGACGTCCTCCGAAACACTGGGCGATGATATTTCGGACCGCGTTGATCAGCTGCGGTCGGAGCTCCTGACACTTCAGTCGGCGTTGAAACGCAGGCCGGACACGCAGCTCCTGGAATTGTCTCCTCGGCAGGTCGACGACTCGAAATCGCAGCTGACATCGTTAACGACTCTTGCTGCGGACACGCCACTTCAGGAATCCGTTCTGCGAATTCGAAGAAATGTCGAACAACAGGCTCGAAGAATCTCGCAGACCATGAAGCGGCAGAACCAGTTGCTGGGCCGTGACTCGCCGGAGTTCTCGTTGAACCTGATTGGTGGCGGTGACTTTTCGTCATCGTCGCTGCGAGGAAAAGTTGTGGTGCTGCACTTCTGGAAGTATGCGGAAAAGCCGCTGTCTGAACCGTACGGTCAGGTTGGCTACCTGGAGTTTTTGTACAACAGATATAAGCAGTTGAAGGTGGAAGTTGTCGGAGTGGCCATGAATCCCATGCTGCAGCAAAGCGATACCGCTCGGCTTGGTCAGCGAACAGCGAGAAAGCTGGCGGAATTTATGAACCTGAGCTATCAGATCGGCTACGACGATGGCTCATTGCTCCGTGAGCTTGGTGATCCACGTGACTCTGATGGTCAGCTGCCGTTGTGGGTTGTACTTTCTCCGGAAGGAAAGATTACTCACTATCACAGTGGCTTCTATGAAATTGACCGCCAACAGGGTTTGAAAGAACTGGATGACGTCCTGGTCAGTCAAATTCGAGCAGCGGACAATAAATGAGAGCGTTGCTGCCTTTGACCGAATAGGAAGGCCCCTGCTCTCCCGGACACAACTCTGCTTTTCGTTTGCACAGTTTATCAACGACGGTATCGGTTCTTGATGCCCGCCCTGCCCCGTTCGATATTTGAGCCGTTGCGGTAACGAAGTCTCAGTTTGTCGGCCGACTGGCTACATGTTGCAGATATTCGCCGTATTCGTTCTTATAGTCTGAGGCCAGACTCAGCAGTTGGTTGCTGTCAATAAACCCGCGATGCAGGGCGATTTCTTCCGGGCAGGAGATCTTCAGTCCCATTCGTTTTTCGATCGCCGCCACAAAGTTTCCGGCGTCCAGCAGGGAGTCGTGAGTACCAGTGTCCAGCCACGCAAATCCTCGAGACAACGTTTCCACGCACAGACGCCCGCGACGCATGTACTCTCGATTCACATCCGTGATCTCCAGTTCACCGCGAGGCGACGGCTGCAGACCACGAGAGATTTCAATAACATCGTTGTCATAAAAGTAGAGGCCGGGTACGGCGAAATTGGATCTTGGCTTGTCGGGCTTTTCGTCCAGTGAAATGGCTTTTCCGTCTTGGTCGAACTCGACAACGCCATAACGTTCGGGATCACGAACCTCATAGCCGAAAATCGTCGCGCCGTCCTGCAGCGAAGCGGCACTGTTAAGGATTTCCTGAAAGCCACGTCCGTAGAAAATGTTATCGCCCAGCACCAGCGCAACGTGGTCTTCGCCGACAAAATCCGCGCCCAGAATAAAGGCCTGAGCGAGGCCTTCCGGTTTTGCCTGTTCAATATACGAAAACGTCATCCCCCACTGTGAACCATCGCCAAGTAACTTCTTGAAAGCGTTGAGGTCTCTGGGTGAGGAAATGATCAGCACGTCCCGGATACCTGCCAGCATCAGCGTGGACAGTGGGTAATAGATCATCGGTTTGTCGTAAACCGGGGCCATCTGTTTGCTGATACCCAGCGTCAACGGAAACAGACGCGATCCCGTGCCGCCGGCAAGGACAATGCCTTTTTTGAAATAGTTCATTTGGATTCCAGTCCCAGTCGTTCGCGACGATATTCGCCGCTTTGAACACGTTGTACCCAGTTCGGATTGTCGACATACCATTGCACGGTCTGGTCGATGCCGCTGGCGAAATCCTGCTCGGGCCGCCAGTCAAGTTCGTCCCTGAGTTTGGATGCATCGACTGCGTAGCGGCGGTCGTGGCCTGGCCGATCTGTCACGTACGTGATGAGCGATTCGCAGGGAGCATGTTGCAGCTTCGGACATAACCTGTCGACCGTTCGGCAGATTGTTCTGACGATGTCGATATTCGTCTGTTCGTTGTTGCCGCCAACGTTGTAGCACTCACCGACCCGACCGTTCCTGAGAACTGCTTCGATGGCCGCGCAATGATCTTCGACAAACAGCCAGTCGCGCACGTTCAGCCCGTCACCGTAAATCGGAAGTGGCCTGCCCTCCACAGCGTTCAGAATCATCAGTGGAATGAGCTTCTCCGGAAACTGATACGGGCCATAGTTGTTGCTGCAGTTGGTCATCACTGTCGGCAGACCGTAAGTATGCAGGTATGCTCGGACAAAATGGTCGGAAGCCGCTTTTGACGCAGAATACGGGCTGTTCGGCGAATATGCTGTCGTTTCTGTGAACGACCCTGTGGCGCCCAGCGAGCCGTAGACTTCATCGGTAGAGACGTGCAGAAACCGAAACGCCCGTCTTGCATCATCATCGAGTGTCGCCAGGTGAGCGCGGACTTCTTCAAGCAGTCGGCATGTAGCCACAACATTCGTTTCCACGAACTCCAGTGGGCCGTCGATGGACCTGTCCACATGAGATTCGGCGGCAAAGTTGATGATGGCCACCGGCTGATACTCAGAGAGCAGCGATTTCACAAGTGCTCGGTCACCGATGTCGCCCTGCACCAGTCGATGTTGCTGGCTGTCGGAGCGTGGCAGCGAATCCGGATTGCCGGCGTACGTCAGTTTGTCGAGATTGATGATCGCCGTGTCACCGCGTCGGACAGCTCTTCGTATAAAACAGCTGCCGATAAACCCCGCGCCTCCGGTGACCAAAAGTGTTTTCATGTTCCCAGCCTTCAACGCGGCAGCGCCGCAGTTCAGTTCGATCTGTCTTCAGCGGTCCGCTCCAGTGATATTCCCACCCCGTTCCTTCACTTTGCTCAGAAGCTGAATATCTGAGCATACGCAGGTGTCGAGGACAAAGTGAATAATTTCAGACAGGATTCCAGTTACACAGCGCTCGTTCAAGCGCCTCGTGAACCGGGCTTAAAGGCAAACCCGCTGCCACAGCCTTGCTGACATCGAGAACGCAATTGGATCGCGGCGCCGACGCGGCCTGTTGCATGAATTGCTCTTCCGACTCGAAGAAGGAAAACCGCTTATTCGACAAGCCGTGTCGGGTAATCATGTCTACCACTTCGAGCGTCGTAACGCTGCCGGGGTTCGTCAAATTGTATATTCCGAAATCAACCTGGTTCGTCCAGCAGGCAAGGCTGGCGTTTGCGAACTCAGTAAGTTGCGACAGGCTGTTGGTCGCATTCAGCAGCCGGTCGTATCTGACCATTTTGGAGATATAGTTTCGCGGCGAATCATTTTCATCAAACGGTATCCGAAGCCGCCAGACATAACACCGTTCGGCTCCCAACAGCACTTTTTCGCCCAGAGCTTTGCACCCGGAATAGAAGCTGCAGTTGTTCTGTCGAAAAGAGAAATTAGGAGGGTCTTGCTCTGTAAAACCGGTTCCGTCGGGTTTGGCCCCGGTGTAGATACAACCCGATGACACGTGTCCCCACGGCAATTTCAGGTGCTCACACACTTCCCTGATGATGCCAGGCAATACGGCATTCCCCGCAAGGCATTCTGCCTTGTGCAATTCACATGCATCGACATTCGGCCGTCCCGTATATCCGGCAGCGTTAATCACAAACGTGGCACGGGTTTCTCGAAGCAAACGCAGCAATGTATCGGGGCGGGAATAATCAAGCTGCTCACGGGACACTACCCTGAAATCCTGCCGCTCTGCCGACAATGCTCGTTGAAAAGCATTTCCGACATACCCGTTTCCTCCCAGAATAACAAACATTCACGAAAACCTCTGTAGCTTACAACAACAGAACCAATTCGAAGATCGACTTGTTAATCCGAACGTGTTATGTACAAACCCGGAATTCACGTTAAAAATCGCTCGTAACTCGGCGATGCTGCTTCACGTTATCTATTCAAGGCCACGGACGTAGCTGAAGATGCCAATCCTGAAAAAGGAACCGGACCTCTACCCGGAACAACTCCTCGACGACACCACGGCGGTAAGCGCCGACGGTGAGTGGTTTGCAGTGTATACGCTTTCGCGACGGGAAAAAGACCTGATGCGACGGCTGCGAACCCAGAATATCCCCCATTACGGCCCCATGGTAGCCAATCGAACGAGGTCCCCTCAAGGTCGCATTCGTACCAGCTATGTGCCTCTGTTCGCAGGCTACGTTTTTGTGTTTGGCACGGAAGAAGACCGCTACAACACAGTGGCCACCGGATGCATTTCGAAGGTTATTGCCGTCAACGATGCGGACCAACTGGTCACAGATCTGCGTCAGGTTCGCCTGCTGGAAGAGCATGGTGATGATTTTCAGGCCGAAGTTCGTCCCGTCGTCGGCCAGCGTGCGAGACTCATTCGTGGTCCGCTCAAGGAGCGGGAACTGACCGGCACCATTACCAAAGTGAAGAGCCAGCATCGGCTGACCATTATGGTCAATTTTCTGCAGCAGGGGGCATCCATCACTATCGATGAAGCGGATATTGAACTGTTGTAGGACAATCGTTCCTGGAAATAACGACAGGCAGCACGGGCGTTTCTATTAGTCCGGTCCGCCTCTGTTTTTTCGTCGCGACCTCCGTTTGCCGAAGTGTTAAAAAACCCGGTCGTCGTTCAGCAGCACATTAATCTGACTGCCGATTGGGATCTCCGGCCACAGCTTATCCGATGGCTCCACGCGCACAGTCGCCACACTTTGACCATCCAGGGCAACCGCATCGGCCAGCATGGGCAGATTGGAAACCGTTCCGCGGTATCGTTCGTTACCTGGGAAGATCAGGACAACTGATGTGCCTGGTTCGATTTCGTGTACTCGATATGTGGGTACGTTCAGCAGCACGTAACGTCGGTCTGTGTGCAGAATCTTCAGCATGATTTCGCCGGTGGACATCGTGTCACCCACCTTATACCGCACCTGCCCAATCTTGCCGTACGCGGGGCAGACGACGTCTACTTCGCAGCTGAGAGTCATCAGGTCCGCAAGTCGCTGAGCAGCTTCGTCATACTGAACGCGAATGCTTTCCACTCCGGCGGCTCGGCGAACCTGCTGCGGAAGGACTTCTCTCAGTTCTTCCAGATTCTGTAATCGCATTTCGACGCTGCGGGCTTCAATGCTGAGGATGCTGTCTCCACTGGCTTCAGATGCCAGGACTGTGCGTGATCGCGTCGGGCCAGGCAGGCGCGGCGGTCTGGGAACATCGACCGACGATTCGCCGGACTCACCGCTGATGAAGATCATTGGGTTGGGGAATCCATCGCTGGCTCGCAGTGTGCGGGCATTTGATACTGCGTATACTCCGTGTCCGGTTGCGATACGTCTCCGATTTGTCAGAGATGCTGATCGAAAATGTTCAGCCGGCGTCCGCTTCACTTCCTGAATCAGGTGTGCTCGTGTACGGACTTCAGAAAGTTCATGGTTCAGTTCGCGCGTGCGCCATTCCAGATCCAACGCTGCCTGAGCATCGGCCTGCTGCAGTCGTTGCTCCAGTTCGCGTACCCGCTGCTCATGCACAGAGATCGTTGCCAGATGTTCCGTCTTTTCCAGAAGCAGCAGGCTGTCCCCCGAGAATACTTCGTCGCCCGGGCGCACGTGAGATTTCAAAAGCCGGGACTCTGTGGGAACTCGCAACGAAGTGATGTCGGCTGCCAGCATGCCGCGAATTGGCTGACTGGACTGTATGCCCAGCCAGTAGACGAACAGGCAGCCTACAAGCAGTGCACAACCCAGCAGTGTCACGGTGCGTACGAGTGACGCGGGCAGGTGACGTAGATTACTGGACGGTCGGAACGATCGCGGGCGGCAGAATTTTCTTGCCTGGTCGACCCATTGTTCGTCCGTTAGTGCTGACGATGTTATACCCAACTCGTCGGCAAACTCGCAGACTTCACCCTGTTCCCAGAGTGCGATTTGCCGCACGAAGTAAACACCCAGTCTGTTGAGCGTGACTGCTTCACTTGCGTCGATGCCCTGTATCACGCAGAGATTGTCTGCTTCCGCTGGCGCGTGGTCGTAGACCGGTCCGAATCTGTTATCGATTCGGTATCCATGCGACAGCTGGTCAAGCAGATTAGTTGCCAGTGTTGGGTTCATTGTCCGAAAGCCTCCCTGCCCCGCTTCTTATTCAGGACTCCGTCGGCGGCGTATGTACGTCCGTAGATGCAACAGGTCCGTTGCGTGCGGCTACCGACGGAAAATGCTGGAGTTCCTGAAACGAAACGACCAGCGCGCAACGGGTGACAATCACCCATGAGTTTCATCGGCGGCACGTTTGGCAAAGATTCACGAATTCCTAACACCCGCCCCATCGATTCTGTCAATTCAATCGTCAAAGACGAATTATCAGCCTCGATGTCTGCCTGCACACTCCGGCAATCGCACGGTGGTCGCCCCCGGTCGGCCAGCTGTCATCTCCTGAACTGTTAGTTTCTTTACACTTTGGTGCTGATGTCGCCCGGATTTGGCCCGGAAAACAGGGGCAATGAACCTGTGGACTATCTGTTCACTGCGTGGTCGTTAGAATAGTTGGCCGCAATTCCGGCTGGCTGCTGGCCATTGTTTTCGTTGGAAAACGGCAGCCTGGTGAGAGTCAGTCAGTTGCCTCTTGTGCGGGATTGCAGTTGATACGAACGCGGATGAGTCTGATGAAAATAACACGTTTCACCGAAACGCTCCCCTGGTTTTGTGTCTGTCTGTGCAGCACGGTCGTCCTGGCAGGTCTGCAGGCAGATGAGGGGCCGAAACAAGCCACCGACACAAAGACAGCTGCCCGTTCGGCAGAACATGCCGGACCGGCGAACCGTCTCAGCAGGGAGTCCAGTCCCTACCTTCTGTTGCATGCCCACAATCCTGTGGACTGGTACTCGTGGGGCCCGGAAGCCTTCGAAAAGGCAAAGAAGGAGAATAAACCGATTTTCCTCTCCATCGGCTACAGCAGCTGTTACTGGTGTCATGTGATGGAACGGAAGGTGTTTTCCGACAAGGTCATCGCGGCCTGGATGAACGATCACTTTGTCAACATCAAGGTGGATCGCGAAGAACGTCCGGATGTTGACGATATCTACATGACCAGCCTGTTGGTTTATCAGCAAATGGTCGGTTCTGCCGGCGGTGGTGGATGGCCGCTGTCTATGTTTCTGACTCCGGAAGGGAATCCGATTGCGGGGGCAACCTATTTACCGCCGCACGATTCTCCGGATGGTCGTAGTGGTTTTTCGACGGTGGCCAATCGGATTGATGAACTATGGCAGAGCCGCAGGAATGACCTGGAACGCACAGCGTCCATGATCGCCAATCAGGTTCAGAGAATGGGCCAGCCCGGAGTACAACTGGAGCAAGTGGAGCTGGAGGCAAAGCTTCTCAACAGTGCTGTTGCTCCCATAAAGGAAATGTACGATCCGGTATGGGGCGGTGTTGACTTCGACAAAAGGCGGCCGACAAAACCCCGTTTCCCGAACGTTCCGCGTTTGGAACTGGTGCTCGACTTATATGAATCCATTGATGATGACGAGTTGCTGAAGATCGTGGAGCATTCTCTTACCCGAATGGCTCAGGGCGGCATCCACGATCATTTGGGCGGCGGGTTCCATCGCTACAGCACAGATCGTCGCTGGCACGTTCCGCACTTCGAAAAGATGCTGTATGACCAGGCGATGATGCTGAGCATTTACACGCGAATGGCTGCCAGGACGGACAACGAAGTTTACCGGGACGTCGCTGTCGGCATCGCGGAATTCATTCACAACGAAATGACGACGACGGAAGGTGCCTTCTGTTCTGCTCTGGACGCAGAAACGAATGCAATTGAAGGCGAGTACTATGTGTGGACTGAGAATGAAGTCACGTCTGTCCTGGGGAAAGCCGATGCCGCTTTGTTTTCAGAAGTGTATGGCGTCAATGAATCGAATCCGTTTGAACATGGAATCGTGCTGCATTTGCCGAAGTCTGTCGACGATGCCATCAGCGAACAGCAGGTCGAACCGCAGCAGGCCAAAGCCCGCCTTGCATCGATGCGTTCCAGTCTGTTGAAGGTGCGTTGGGAACGTGAACGACCATTACTGGATGACAAGGTGCTGACCGCGTGGAATGCTCTGATGATCAAGTCGTTGGCTGTCAGCGGACGTGAACTGAATCGTCCGCAGGATACCGCTGCCGCCGCAAAAGCTGCTGACTTTCTGCTAACTCATCTGCGTGATGGGGACGGTCACCTGCAACGGACATGGAGAAAAGGGGCCGCGAAATATTCGGCCTATCTGGACGATTATGCATTTCTCGTTTCGGCTCTGCTGGAACTGCACAGAACAACTCAAAGTGAGCGATGGCTGACGGAAGCTCGGAAATTGGCGCATTTGCAGAATGAGTTGTTCTATGACGACAAGCTGCACGCCTTCTACTTCACGGCAAAGAATCATGAGAAGTTAATTGCTCGCACAAGCTCGGCATACGATTCCGTGTTTCCGTCGGCCAACAGTGTGACCATTCGCAATCTGTTGGAACTTGATGCATTGCAGGCCTCACCAGAATTCGTCAGGGTGGCACGCGATACACTAAGTCAGTTTGCTCCAATGTTGCAAAAAGCGCCGGCATCGTGCAGCGGACTTGCTCGAGCACTTCATTTGTGGCTGGCGAAGCCGGATCGATTGGCGTCGGCACAATCCACAAACATTCCCAGCTCAGTCACAACACTGCGTCGCAGTCGCAAAAACCCACAGTGGCAGCTGGCTTCATTGCCGGCAACTGGTGCGTATGAGTTAGCCGCACCGGTCAGACCGAAGGAGCACACTGTATTCCGACCGATCATTCCTGCCAATGCTCCGGCCGCCGGATTTGCTCCACAGGATAAGCCCAAGCCACTGAAAGTTAAGGTCTATCCGCTATACAACAAACTTCCTCGTGGTGGCAAGTGTTTCGTTGCTGTTGAGCTGCAGATCAAGTTTGGCTGGCACATCAACTCGAATCCGTCCAGTCCCGACTTTCTGTCACCAACAGTATTGTTGCTGGAGTCGAAACAAAAAATCAAACTGACCAGGGTCAAGTATCCCGAACACCACAACCTGAAGGTGGAAGGCTCAGACGAAGCCTATCACGTATACGACGGAAAAGTCCTGCTGTATGGGTTGCTTGAGATCGATGAAAGTGAAACCGCAGGGAAGGCAGAAATGGAATTCCACATCAAGTTTCAAGGATGCAACGAAAACGAATGCCTGCCTCCTGACCTGATTGTGATGAAGGGAAAACTGCCGATTGCTGCCAGGGGGGAAACACTGAAGAAGACGAATCTGGAAAAGTGGCCCAAGCCGAAGGATAAGCCAAAGGCGGACGCGGCGAAGAAACCGCGCGGCCGCCTATAGGTCACGGCACACCGCATAAAGGTCCCCTGCCCTGCTCAGGCGCAGCACGCCCCGTAATTTGTGAGCTTTGCGTGATTCGCGGATATTCGGCAACTGGGGGTTGGGCAGGCTGCATCATATCCATCTGCTGATGGACTGTGCTGTTTGCCGCGTGAATCCACCGTATCCTTCATTTCGCCCGGGTTTCACGGTCGGAATGCATTTCCTTTTCCCGCGAAACGCTGATTCCATGTCAAACCGTCAGTGGAAAACTGACATTCCTGCTGATACCTTTCTTCGGGTTTTTGACGTTCACACCCTTATTTGACAGCAGTTCGATACCATGGCAGTTCAGGCGATTTCAGGTGTCAGTGCTTCATCCGAAGCCGTGGTGATGACGGAATACCCTTCTCTCGCGTCGAGCGGTGTCGGACAGTTCCTGGGGAACCTCTACGAATCTGTCCCCGTTCGCCCCTTCGGCCTGATGAAGCTATCTCATGTCTTCGCACTGCTGACAGTGCCCATCGGCCTGCCGCTGTATTTCCTGCAAAAGGCATTCGGCGAGCGTTACGTTCTGACCAATCGAAATGTTCAGGTCTGGACGGCCCGCAGAACTCGCATGCTGTCTTCGGCCGCTCTCGCAGACGTCGTGGACGTTGAGCTGGAGCAGCAGCCAGGTCAGGTGTTCTATCAAGCCAGTGACATTCACCTGAAAGCTGCGAGTGGTGAGACGATTCTGACGCTCAAGGGGGTCAAAGACGCTGGTTCGTTTAAGAACGCCATCGCACGCACCATCGATTCCCGCCGTTTGGTCCAGGAATCCATGGCTCAGATTGCTGCTCGCAGCTAAGAATCATTTTCGGCGCATGAAGCCGACCATCGGATTCTTCTCGCGTTAACTCAGCTGCCACTTCGCCATCCGCAACTGTGCAAACGGGTTGTCGCTGAGTTTTTCGTACCACACGGTGACGAAGTGATTGGCCGCGATTTCAACTGTCGACGGATAGCCGAGATCTCCCGATGTGGCGTCACCGTGGATGACGATTGGTTCCGACCATGTCTGAGCATTATCCGTGCTGATCCGAGCCTGATTACCAAGTGGTGCTCTACGATGACCGTAGGTCATCAGCAGGCGGTCGTCGGAAAGTCGAAGCAGATGCGAGGGCAGTCCCCAGACACCGATTGAATACGGTTCGGCCCAGGTTTTACCGCCGTCCGTGGAATGGGTCTGTAGTGTTTCGCCGCTGTTGGCGGAATTGTGATTTCGAATCTGCACGACCAGTCGACCGTCTGCGGCTTCCACTCCATGCAGTTCATGATACTTGCTGCTGTCGTCTCCGGAACGTGTCGGGATTCTCGAAACTCGATTCCACGTCTTACCGTCATCTTCCGAAATACACGCTTCCACAGTGCGTTCATCGGCCCACAACGTCACCCCCGGGTAGAACAGGCGGCCGTCGCTCAGATTGACAGGTCCATGCGGGCTGTTGACGGGCACTCGGTAAGCCGGTGACCAGCTACGGCCTCCGTTTTCCGATCGCAGCATCCAGCAGCCCAGTTGTCTTGGCCGCTCTTCGTCCGTCAGTCTTCGGTGAGCCGACTGCCATCGAGCCAGCTGGTCAGGTGGCATTGTCGCCCTGCCCTGCTCTGCTGCCGCCGTGGCCTTTTTCAAGCCCGGTTCGTAGGCCAGCGACGTAAACGTGGTGGCGAGCAGCGTGCCCTGCCCCGTCTCCAGAATTCCGGCGTCGCGGTCATCAATTTCGCCATCGACGATCGTTCTTGCATATGTCCAGGTCGCACCATTGTCAGTCGAACGAATCAATTCGACTCGACCAAACGGGCAGACATGTGTTTCGCGGCCGCCTGAACAGACCACCAGCAGATCGCCGTTTTTTCGGCGTATCATCGTCGGCCAGCCGTGGTAGCGGTCCGACTGAAGGCTGATTGTCTTGATTTCCTTCACGGAGAATTTCGGAGACGCAATCGCTGCAGACGTGAAACGCGTCTGCGACGCCAGCAGGCCAGCGGCGGAAGTGGACAACATCGTACGGCGGGAAATCAGTGGCATGATTGATGTTCCGATCAGGAAGGCAGGTCCGCGGCTGGATTGGTTCACTTGGATTACATATTAAGACACTTCAGAATACGTCATTGTGACACGTCGCTGAAAGGATACCAATGCTTAACAGAATTCTATATGCAACCGTCGCTTTGCTGGGCATTTGCGGAAGTGCTACAGCCGATGAGGCCCATGACCTGCTTCCTTTGAAGTACAACCAGTCCGGCCTTGTTGTTGACCTGGGTGTGGGACTGTGGGCTCATCCATTACCGATGGATTTCGACGGCGACGGCGATAATGACCTTGTTGTGTCATGTCCGGACAAGCCATTCAACGGAACTTACTTCTTCGAGAATTCTTCCGGGGATGTAAAGCTGCCGGTGTTTGAACCACCCGTTCGAATAGGTCCCGGACACCACAGCATCCGTGTTTCCTATGTCGGAAACCGCATTGATGTGATGACGGCAGCGACGATTCACGAAGATTTTCCGAAGCACAGATTCAACAAGCCGATTCGTGTCGCAGTTCCAGTCAAGGTGGACAGTGCGAAGAAGACACGAGCCAATCAATGGCACCGCGTGGACTGGGACAGGGACGGCGATCACGATCTCGTCATCGGACTTGGCATCTGGGATAACTACGGCTGGGACGACGCATGGGATGCCGCTGGCGTCTGGCAGAATGGTCCACTGCACGGCCACGTTTTCCTGGTGACCAATAGCGGGTCGGACGACGATCCCAAATGGGGAGCGGCAGAAAAAATTCACGCCGGTGATGCAGCCGTTGACGTCTATGGGTGGCCGAGTCCCTGTGTCGCCGATTTCGACGGTGATGGCGACCGCGATTTGATATGCGGCGAATTCGTGGACAAGTTTACGTGGTTCGAAAATACCGGTACGGACAGTGCCATTGTGCTTGCACAGGGCAAGCGAGTCCTGACAAACGATGGTGAAGAGTTGCAGATGGATCTGGAGATGATCGTGCCGACTCCCATCGACTGGGACAAAGACGGAGACGTAGACCTGATTGTCGGTGATGAAGATGGACGCGTCGCCTTTGTCGAGAATGTCACCACCGGAGGAACCCCGACTTTCAAGCCGCCTGTCTACTTTCAGCAAAAAGCGGACTGGCTGAAATTTGGAGCTCTGGCGACGCCATATTGCACCGACTGGGATGGGGACGGAGACACAGACATCCTTTGTGGGAATACGGCGGGCTATATCGGCTTCTTTGAAAATAAGGGCGGGACGCCGAAGCAATGGGGTGCACCGCAGCTGCTGAAAGCCGGGAGCGAAACACTGCGAATCATGGCCGGACCGAACGGATCGATTCAGGGACCTTGTGAAGCCAAATGGGGCTATACAACTCTGAGCGCGGCAGACTGGGATGGCGATGGCCGGACCGACATTCTGGCAAATTCCATTTGGGGAAAAATCGTCTGGTATCGTAACCTGGGATCAGGAGACGCTGGACGACCGAATCTTTCGGAAGCACAGCCGGTCACCGTCGAATGGCCTGACAGCACGCCCAAGCCATCGTGGACATGGTGGAATCCCATCGGCAAAGAGCTGGTCACACAATGGCGAACGACTCCTGAAGCTGTTGACTTCAATGCGGACGGTCTGGTCGATCTGGTGATGCTGGATCAGGAAGGTTACCTGAGTTTCTTCGAACGAACTCGGGACAGTGACGGATTGCAGCTGCAGCCCCCGAGAAGAATATTTGAAGATGAAAATGGCACGGCACTGCGATTGAATTCAAAGTCCGCCGGTGGCAGTGGTCGTCGCAAACTTCACCTGGTCGACTGGGATGGTGACGGTGATCTGGATTTGCTCACAAACAGCACCAACGCAGACCTCTATGAGAACACGGGCAGACGGTCGAACGGTAACGTGACTTTCCACCATCGGGGCCCCATCGGCACGCGAAAACTGGCCGGACACACCAGTAGCCCTGCGTCCATAGACATGAACAACAACGGTAAGCTCGATTTATTGATCGGTGCGGAAGATGGTCACCTTTATTTGATGACTCGGTGACCGATGTTCTTACAGCCTCACGGATGCGATTCGGGAACGTTCGATCGCGACGGGTTTCGCTTTAGTTGTAAAGCGGAGTTTCGCGACGCGCCTCTTTAAGCTGCTGGTGCAGTACCGGGCGTTCTTCCGGCGAACAGACGGCGATGCACGATTCCAGCTGAGCGATGGCTTCTCCAGGTCGTCCGGCACGCAGCGACAGTATCGCGAGGTCACGTTTTTCGCGATACGATCCCGGACTCAGCAATGCCAGGCGTTTTTGGACTTTCCATGCAGAACGCCACTGGCCGCGACCGCCAAACAAAGATTTGAGATTGTTGAGCAGGCGGATGATGATTTTTCGTTCGCCGGTCGGTTTCAGCGTCGGCCACAGTTCCGCACGTGGCAATTCAGTGAGTTCGTGCAGCCAATCAACACATTCTGTTCCATCCATGATGTGCCCGCGGCGAAACGGGTCGATGTACAGAACGCCACTGTCAGTCTGCAACTGCGTCAGAAAGTGTGACGGCGCTGCGACTCCGGCCAAAGGTATGCCCAATTCGTTGGCGACGGCCATGTAGACGACCGAAAGCGTGATCGGAATTCCACGCCCCGTTTCGATCACGTGGTTGAGATAGCTGGAATCTGACGAGTCGAAACTTTCGTAGTGCCCGTGCAGGTTCAGCTCATTCGTGAGATATTGAATCAGCAGATCCAATTCCCGCCGATCGCTTCCGGCCAGAGCCACCGGGCGTGTCAATTCAGCGATCGCAGTGCGAATCGCCAGCAAAGTCGGTTCGAAATCCAGTTCCGGCTCGCCGTCTCTGGCAATTTCCAGAGCTGCCACGACCAGGTCAACGTCGCTTTCGCGGCGCACAAGTCGCATAAACTGCTCATCTTTTTCGAATTGCTGCAGAGCTGACATTATGGCACGCGCGTTCAGCGCTGGTAAGATTTCGGTTTCTTCATGAAAACTATCATTCCTAAGGACGGTTGCCACTATAGCGGCGGTGCTGCCCGGTCACAACGTGACTCTTCGTAACCGAAACATGCTTACATTCGCCTCGTTGACTTGGCGGAAACACGTTTGTATCGTTGCTGGCATGTGAAACATAGAAAAGAGTTTTCTCTGCTTCCGGGCAGCAGTTCGGCAATCTTTGCCGCGGTCAGCCTAGACCTGAATTTTCCTGTAGCTTTTCCTTTCTGCCTCATACTGTGGGCGACTGATTGTTCATATTTCAGCACCACGAAGCGACTTTTGTATAGTCACCGTTGACGCTTTGTTCCCTCGGAGCCTTCCATGATCCTGAAATTTCGATCACGTCTCAGCCTGCTCATAATACTGCTTCTGTCGGCACCGTTCACTGGATGCGCAGAAAGCAACACACAGTCCGGCAATGCCGGCAGCGGTGCAGCATCCGGCGGCGGCGATGCGACACCCAAAGTGGGCTACGTTACGAACGGTATCGCATCCTTCTGGGTGATTGCGGAAAAAGGAGCGATGGACGGTGGAACAGAATTCAATGCGGACGTAAACGTGCAGATGCCGGCAAACGGCGTTGAAGACCAAAAGCGAATGTGCCAGGACCTGCTGGCTCAGGGAATCGATGGAATCGCTATCAGTCCGATCGACCCGGACAATCAGGGCGACCTGCTGGCCGAAATATCACAGCATACAAAACTGATCACACAGGACTCGGACGCTCCTGACAGCGACCGACTTTGTTACATCGGTGTCGACAATTACACAGCCGGCCGCATGTGTGGGGCTCTGGTCAAGGAAGCCATGCCGGAAGGTGGCAGCGTTATGATTTTTGTAGGTCGTCTGGGCCAGGCCAACGCTCGGCTGCGTCGCCAGGGCGTCATTGATGAACTGCTGGACCGTGAGCCCGATTCGACTCGCTACGATGAACCCGGTGCCGGAGAAATCAAAGGCGATAAGTACTCCGTGCTGGACACCCGAACAGACGGATTCGATTTTGGCAAAGCGAAAGCCAATGCACAGGACGCCATCGCGAAATACGATGACCTTGGTTGTATGGTGGGCCTGTTTGCCTACAACCCTCCGCTGATGCTGGATGCAGTCCGGGAAGCCAACAAGATCGGCCAGATAAAAATTGTCGCGTTCGACGAAGAAGCGGCCAGTCTTCAGGGAATCGTGGACGGCGAAGTCTATGGCACGGTCGTTCAGAATCCCTACAAATACGGTTACGAATCTGTTCGAGTGCTTGCCGGGCTGGCACGCGGAGACAATTCAGTGATTCCTGAAGGCGGATTCATAGACATCCCGGCCAGACAGATTCGCAAAGACAACGTTGACGAGTTCTGGACGGAACTCAAAAGACTGACAGCAGCGGGAATGCCGGCTGCTGATGAGACTGCCAGCGATACGGCTGAGGAAGAAACCAGCGAAGACAAATCGGATCCTGCAGCCGAACCTGAAGATACCAAATAGCTTCATGCAGGCAGTTCAAGGTGAAGGGCACGAGGTTTTCCATGCCTTCTCGTCGAAGAGTAACAACACAGAGCCCTGACTCCTGTCTGTGACCGGGACTCATTACATTTCTGACACGTGATATCCGCATCGGGCGTCATGAGCGATTCCAACATGTCCCCGCTGCTTTCGGTTGAAAGCGTTACTAAACGATTTCCCGGTGTGACGGCGTTAAATCAGGTCAGCCTGACGCTGGCCGAAAGTGAGGTGTTGGCACTTATCGGTGAAAACGGTGCGGGAAAAAGTACGCTGATGAAGATCCTTGCGGGCGTTCAGCTGCCCGACGAAGGCCAAATCTCCGTGGCTGGCGTGCCTGTGCAACTGGACTCTGTGCAGACGGCGCAGCGAAATCGCATCGCTCTTATTCATCAGGAACTCAACCTGTCCGGCAACCTTACTGTCGGGGCCAACATCTTTCTTGGACGAGAACCCATTAAACGGGGCCTGATTGATAAACGGAAAATTCGGGAGGATTCCGGTGCGCTGCTCGGGCGAGTCGGGCTGAATCTTTCGCCGGATACAATTGTCGACACTTTGCCTATTGGTCAGCAGCAGCTGGTCGAAATTGCTCGGGCGTTGTCCGTGGATGCCCGAATTCTGATTATGGACGAGCCGACGTCCAGTCTGTCGCAGCATGAAACGGAACGTCTGCTTGAGGTCGTCAAGGAACTGCGGTCGCGCGGAGTCAGCGTGATCTATATTTCGCATCGACTGGGTGAAGTTGCGGAACTGGCAGACCGAGTCGCTGTTTTTCGCGACGGAGCCAACGCTGGTGAATTGAGCCGGGATGAGATCACTCACGACCGGATGGTGCAGCTGATGGTCGGTCGTGACATATCGCAGTTCTATGCCAGAAAGCCGCACCAGCCGGGAGCCGTTGCTCTGCAGGTTACCGAACTGGAGACGCCCGCGAACCTCGGCCATCGGTTGAGTTTTTCTGTGCGGGCAGGTGAGATTGTCGGCATTTCGGGACTGGTTGGGGCCGGTCGCACCGAGTTACTTCACGTTTTGTTTGGAGTGGATTCTGCGGTGTCTGGCCATGTTGCCGTAAACGGACAGAAGCTGCGACTCCGCAGCCCGAGAGACGCTATTCAAGCCGGAATCGCGCTGGTGCCGGAGGACCGAAAGCAGCAGGGCATCATTCTTGAAATGGCAGTCCGCACGAATATCGGTCTGCCTGGCCTGCGGAAGCACCAGAAAACCGGTGGCTTACTGAACACGAATCAGGAAGGTTCAGATTCCGCGGCAATGATCGCGAGAATGCGGATAAAGACTCCCAACGAACGACAGGTGGTGCAGTTTCTATCCGGGGGAAATCAGCAAAAGGTCGTGCTTGGTAAGTGGCTCTCGATGAACCCGAAAGTTCTGCTGCTGGACGAACCGACACGCGGTATCGATATTGGCGCGAAACAGGAAATCTACGCTTTGATGGAAGAGCTGGCCGAACAGGGTGTCGCCATTCTTTTCGTCAGCAGCGAAATGGAAGAAGTACTCGGAATGTCAGACCGAACACTCGTGATGCACGAAGGACGTATCACGGGAGAACTGACACGGGATGAACTTACGGAAAAAGCGATCATGCAACTGGCGACGGGGAATGTGGGGGCCCACCCATGAAAAAGAATCTCGGCATTCTTGGTATCCTGATGGTCGTCTTCATGGCGACCGCCTACGGAAGCGAGAGCTTCTTTACGCCATACAATCTGTTCAATCTGGTTGAGCGGAGTTCACTGTACGGCATCATTGGCATTGGCGTCGCGTTTGTCATTATTACCAGCGGGATCGATCTGTCGATCGGATCACTGATCGGGCTGGTGGCCGTGATTTTTCCCTTTGTCGTCGTCGACCATCAGATGTCGTTGGGGATGGGGCTGCTGGCGGTATTCGGGCTTTCGCTTGCGGTCGGCGTCACTCAAGGTTTGCTCATTACGAAACTCAAACTACAGCCGTTCGTGGTCACACTGTGTGGTCTGATGATTTACCGTGGTCTGGCACGATGGATCGTGTCAGACAAGACGATGGGGTACGGCGACGAAAGTTTCGTCAGGCTTAAAGTGCTTGTTGGTAACGCATCGCAACTGCCGGGTTGTGCCAGTCTGCCCGGAGCGAAACACATTCCGGTCGTGTTCCTGATTCTTGTTGTGCTGGGAATTGCGGCCGCCGTTTTCCTTAATAAGACGATCTACGGTCGCTACCTGCTGGCTCTGGGACGCAACGAGCAGGCGGCGCGGTTCAGTGGTATCAACACAACAAAAATGATTATCCTTGCCTACGTTATTTGTTCTCTGATCAGTGGTCTTGGCGGGCTGCTGTTCGCGCTCGATTACGGCTCAATTCAACCGGACAGCTTCGGCAACTTCTACGAATTGTACGCGATTGCTGCGGCAGTTCTGGGTGGCTGCAGCCTGCGAGGCGGTGAAGGTTCGATTTTCGGAATCGTCCTTGGCGCAGCTCTGATGCGATTGCTGATGAATTCGATCAGCATGCTGGGAATCGATGATCAGCTGGAACCCACCGTCATTGGGTTCGTGATTCTGATAGGAGTCATTGTGGATCAACTGGTCAAGCGAATTGCTGCACATCGCAGAGCCGTCCTTCAGGCCCGTCAGGCGTCGTCCTGAAAACGACTTCGGAATCTGCCAGACGGGGCCGGCACACGACCACATCCGTGACTTTGACAACTCTGAGTTCGGAACTGCGAATTCGCGTTGACAGCGAAGGGCCGAGTTATGTTTATTAGTGACCTTTTCTCGCAGATTTTGACGACGAAGCTAGTTCTCACCGGATCATGGCATGGATGGCCAACCCAAACCCGCAAACCGTCTGAAGGGCCTTCGGGTCGTCAGTCTGCTGACGCTGGTCAGTCGCTTCACCGGACTGGCTCGTGATGCATTGATGGCGTCACTGTTCGGAACCGGATGGGTTTTGGATGCGTTCACAGTTGCGTTTCGCGTGCCCAACCTGTTCCGCAGGCTGTTCGGCGAAGGAGCAATGACGGCCGCGTTTCTGCCCGAATTTGTTCGGACGGACGAGGAAAATGGCAGAGACGCAGCCACTGAATTATTCAATGGGGTTGCCTGGCGACTTCTGAAGATTCTGGTCGTGTTTCTGCTTATCGCTGAGGTCGCATTGGTGGGGACATGGTTGTTTGTGTCGCTCAGCGAACGCTCTACCCTGCTCTGTGAACTTTCATTGATTCTGATGCCGTACATGGTGCTGATCTGTATGGCAGGACTGTATTCGGCCGCATTAAACGGCGTGCAGCACTTTTTTATCCCGACAATGACGTCGGTTGTGCTGAACGTGGTCTGGCTGGTGTCCGGACTGATCGCCATCGCGCTGTACTCTTCGGATGTCAGTCGAGTACGTCTGATCGCGAGCTGTCTTGTCGGTGGCGGAGTGCTGCAACTGGCAATGACAGCGTGGATGGCATCACGATACTCGATCCGTATGCGCGCGAAACGAGTTGCGTCAACAGCACCAGATCACACAGCAAACGTCTTCCGAGCCATGGGGCCCGTCCTGATTGGGCTTTCGATTACTCAGATCAATGGGCTGATTGACGGTCTGCTGGCGTGGTTCCTCGTTTCACCGAATTTGGGCGGAAACACTCTTGTTAGCCATTTTCTGCTGCCGGAAGGCACGGCCGCTGCGCTCTATCTGGGGCAGCGGCTGTATCAATTTCCTCTCGGGGTGTTTGCTGTGGCTCTTGGTACTGTGCTGTTCCCGCGATTCGCACGGCATGCTGCGGCGGGGGAATTTGAAGAATTAAGTCGCGATGTTCTGCACGGATTACAACTTGTGCTTGTGGTTGGAATTCCTGCGAGCGTTGGCTTGTGGTTCATGGCAGAGTCAATCACGAATCTGCTGTTTCGATACGGGCAGTTCGGTGCGAGTGCTTCTCATATGACAGCACAGATGATCTCGGCGTATGGTCTCGGGGTATGGGTTGTCAGCGGCCTGCTGATTGCCAATCGCGTCTTCTATGCCGCCGGCGATCAGGTCACTCCCATGCGACAGGGACTGATTTGTGTGGGTCTCAATCTGATGTTTGATTTCCTGCTGTTGCCGGTCCTGGGCGGGCCCGGGCTGCCCGTCGCCAGCATGCTGGCGACTCTGTTCCAGCTTGGCCTTGCTCTTGAAGTGCTGCGGCGGCGGTTTCTGACGATCAGTCGCTTAGCCTTCGTTCCCGTGCTGTGGCGAACGGCGCTGGCGACGCTGCTGATGAGTCTGGCTGGCTTGGCAGTGCTGGCACTGTTGTCGCAGTGGGAAGACTCGGTGGGCGAATTCGCCTATCGTTTGGTAAAGGTGATCGTCCCGATCGCAGCTGCCGTGACCGTCTACATAATCGTGTTATCGGCTGTCGGACTGTCCCTGTCACAGCTGTTGAAAGAACCCGGAATAGCAGAACCGTGAGGGCCGCACGCTGCTTTCTCTGCCGGTTTGAATCTGTGCTCCGGCTCCTAAGCGTTGGCGGCTCTGCATGACGGTTACAGTCTTTGACGGTCGAGCGTGCTCGGCCACCCGAATGAGCCAACGGCTTTAACGTCGTCCCTGCATTTCGTTGTAAGCGATCACTCTGGTAGCACAGAAGTAGCCGAAGATAAACAATAGAAACCGTCGCGACTGGATGTCCTGTACGGCCCAGATTGCCACCGCGCCGGACGCCAGAATGGAAATCTGCAGCACTCTCAGAGGAGACTGTCCGGGGAAGTAGCGATTGACCAGAGCTTCCATGATATGTCCGCCATCCAGCGGCAGGCACGGCACGAGGTTCATCAGGCCCCAGTACAGGTTGATCCGCTGTAATAACTGGATGCAGTACACCAACGCACGGTTTTGCAGCAGCGCCGAATTGGATTCGACAAGAGAATATTCCATACCCCAAAGCAGGCCATACAGCACAAATCCGGCTCCAGGACCTGCTGCCGATACCAGCACTCGTTTCCACGTGGAAAGGTGGGTCGATGTCGCGTATCCGCCCATCGCATAGAGCACGATTTCAGAGGGAAATCCGTATCTTCTGAGCGTGATTGCATGCCCCAGCTCGTGAACAAGGATCGACACGAAAACACAGCCGACGCCCAGGAGTTTCAGTTTTGGGTCGTCAGCGGATTGCCAGACAATGAATGCGGCCATTGCCCAGAACAGAGGATGTACTCGAACCGGGATTCCAAACACCTGGAACCGCAGATCGAATTCCGTTTCTCCTGCATTCCCTATCATTCTCGGATCCCTGTTCCTGATTGTGCGTTGCGGTGACATTCGCGGAAAGGATACAGTGTTCGGCAGCGGTTTGTCTGCTGAACCTTTCGTGAAACACTATGTGTTTTTGCGGGGTGCCATTTTTATCAAGGAGTTCATTGTTCGTGGGCGGCATGTTTAGAGCATTGATGAACCTTCCCCTGTTCAAGTCTGTGCTGCGCCCGATCACCCGAGTTATTGTTGGTTTTATCGCCATTCCCATATTCCGCTTCATTATGCGGAAGGTTTTTCGGCTGCAGGATCTGGACGACGAACTGGAAAAAGATCTGGAACAGTGGTTCCGTGGTGCCCTGCTGCTGCTGGCGGCGTCGGCCAACATGGAACACCTTTTGTTCGGTTGGATGGCACAACTCGACTGGATGGAACGCATGGACTGGCTGACCATGGGGCTGCGATTGATGCTGGCCGTGGGGGTCATCGAAGCGATGCCCGATCAGGAACTTTTTGCCGTCATCCATCCCGGTCCGCCCAAAATCAAACCCGGCCGCAGCGGGCTGAAGGAATTCTGGCGACTGAAGTGGCAGTTTTTGAAAGGATTCGTCTGTCAGCATTTGAATCGAAGTTCGCCCGTGCTGGCCATGATGGCCGCGATTGTTGGGGCAGAGCTGATGACGTTGTCTGATATCGATCAGGTTAAGATTGATCGAGCCAGTGTTGTTGATTGGAGTTATTCGCAGCAGATTGGTGCTGTGACCCCTGTGCAGGCCGTGATGGCGGCTCAGACTTACAACGAGAACGTTCGCGATGTCAGAGTGAATCTGGCCGAAGTCGGACAGATGAATGCGGAGCATCAACGTCATTGGGAACGCTGGATGGTCGGCTGGTGCTGCTATCTGCTGGCGATCACCCAATATCTCATCATCGGGCTCGTGACGTCGCGGGATCGAGCGATGGACGTGCTGTCTGAGTTCGACCGGGCTGTGGCAGCCAGACGTCGGGAACTGATCGAGGAATTTCATCTTCCGGAGGACAAGGTCAATCGCCGCCCTGCCCTGCCTCAATCCCCGGCGTCCTCTGACGGTGGAGACCGTCTGCCGGAGACGGGCCGCGACGACGCCGGGCCCGTGGACGCCGCCGAGTGACGTTGAGGAGCGGGAGTCTACTCCGTTGATGTTGTCCGTCCGGGGCCGAGCAATGAGTTGGATGCTGCTGGAGAACCGGCTAAACTGTGGAAACACGCACAATCCGCAGCAGCTTTTTCACGGATGACCTTTTACGCACATGTCTCACATTCAGCAACTTGATCCTCACGTTATCAATCGCATCGCAGCCGGCGAAGTGATCGAGCGTCCGGCCAGTGTTGTGAAGGAACTGCTGGAAAACAGCATCGATGCGCTGGCGACCCGCATTGAAATCGACATCGTGGCAGGAGGCACGGAGTTAATTCGGATCACGGACAATGGCGAGGGCATGTATCCTGAAGATCTGGAGCTTGCCGTTACCAGTCATGCGACCAGCAAGATTCGCAGCGACGAGGATCTGCAGCAGATCGCCACGCTTGGATTTCGAGGTGAAGCGATGGCATCCATTGCTTCCATCAGCCGATTTCGTATTCGGACTCGCCGCGCCGACCACGTCACCGGCCGTGAACTGCAATCAGAAGGTGGCCAGATATCCGCTCACCAGGATTGTGGATGCCCCGCCGGCACAGTCATCGAAGTACACAATCTGTTCTTTAACACCCCAGCACGTCGCAAATTCCTCAAGAAGCCGTCGACGGAATTCGGGCGGATCAGTGAACAGTTCGCAAAGATAGCTCTGGCCAACCCCAATCTGCACCTGGTGCTCAGGCACAACGATAAACTGGTCTACGAACTGCCGGCGACCCCCAATCAACTGGAACGGATTCGTCGTTTTTTCGGCAGTGACGTCGGCGACAAGCTGATCGCTGTGGAATCCGAGACGGAGACGTCTGAAGGCGAGAAGGTGCGTTTATGGGGTTACGTCGGTGAACCTTCGCTCAGCAAAGGGACGCGCAAGGATCAGTATCTGTTTCTGAACGGCCGATCGATTCAGGATCGCAGCCTGCAGCATGCGCTGAGTGAAGCGTATCGAGGATTGTTGATGGTTGGTCGACACCCGGTCAGCTTTCTGTTTCTGGAGGTTCCGCCGAATCTGGTGGACGTCAACGTTCATCCCACCAAGACAGAAGTTCGTTTTCAGGACAGCCAGTCGCTGTACCGTCAACTGCTGCACACTTTGCGGGATAAGTTTCTGTCGCTCGACTTTCAGTCGGAGATTCGAGTTCCGTCGGCGCAGCGAAATGCAGGCACTGAAGACGTTCCCCAGTCCTCGCAGGCTCAGAAGGAACTGGATATCTGGTCTTCGTCTGCCGCGTCCCGTCCGTCGCCGCCGCTTGTCGGCAGAGCAGACGATGGAGGGGCGACTACCGTTTCAGGTCCAACGTCGTCCCCGGAGTTCACGTCTCTTGAGAAGACGGGTACAAATGCGGTTCCGGGTTTTGATTCCTACCGACCAAATCTGAAGTCCGCTGCGTTTCGTCCTGCTGTCGCTTCCGCCCTGAGTCCACTGGCCGACGAGACTTCGGTCAGCGGCAGCGGTGAAGCATCTTCGGGCTCTGATACAGATGCTGCGGACCCCCAGTTTGATTTCGCGAATCGCGAAGCTGACTCGGGGACGTCGGGAAATGTTTCTGCGGCGCATTCCGATACAGTGCACGGTGACGATTATCGAGCTTTTCAGATTCACGACTGTTACCTGGTCGTGGCACGGGACGAGGGCTTGGAAGTTATTGACCAGCACGCGTTGCATGAACGAATCCTGTACGAATACCTGCGCAATCGGGTGTTGGAAGGCCAAGTGGAGAGCCAGAAGCTGTTGATTCCGGAATCCATCGAATGCAGTGCCGGAGAAGCGGCCGTCCTGCTGGAGTATCAGGAATTGCTACAGGAAATTGGATTTGGCATCTCAGACTTTGGTGGGACAACCGTCTTGCTGACCAGCCACCCAGTGATGTTGCCACGCGGCAGCTTTGTTCGCATTCTTCGGGACCTGGCCGGACAACTGGAGGAATCCGATGGCAAGACGTCTCGTCGCGATCTGCTGGATCATATGATGCATACGATGGCGTGCCGAGCGGCCATCAAGGCGGGCCAGCGACTCGCGCCGGAAGAAATGCACGAATTGCTCAGCCAGCGGCAGTTGGTAGACGATGCTCATCATTGTCCTCACGGCCGTCCCACGTC
>JAQWLN010000040.1 GCA_029247265.1 Fuerstiella sp. | reverse complement strand
GTCGTTTCCCCGGAGGGCTTCCTTGAGCATCGCCTTATCCAGTTCCGCTTCCGCCAGTAGCCGTTTCAAACGAGCATTTTCTCCTTCGAGATTCTTCAGCCGTTTGGCCTCCTCGCTCCTCATGCCGCCGTACTTGCTCCGGCACCGAGCCAGCGTTGCCTCACTCACTTCCACCATCTTCAAAACCTCTTCAACGCTCTTTCGTGTCCTTCCGGCAAGCGTGCCTGAAGGTTTTTGGCGGCGCGGGTAGGGTGTGGGGTATCCATTGCGGGAGGCTCAGGCATTACTGGACGAAAGCGAGGCGTCATTCCGGCGGCGCTGCGACGGGCTCAGGATCGTTTCGAAGCGTGGCGGCGGACACGCGAACGGGGAACGCGTATCCCAATGAAGCTTTGGGATCTTGCTGTCGGACTGGCCAGGCAGCATGGGGTCAGGCGGACGGCATCCGTGCTGAAGCTGGATTACCATGCTTTGAAGAATCGGGTGCAGGTAAAAAGTTCTCCGGCCACGGATGCCTCCGCGGCCTTCGTGGAAATTGCTCCACCTGTAATGCCCGTCAGGCAACCGGCCGTTCAAGTATACGGTCGTTTCTTGAACAAACGATCCAACGTACGAGTTTCCGGGAATTGTGGCGGAAGAATTGCCGCGACATCTTGCCATTCAACAGGAAACGGCCCACCGCAAAGCCAGAATCCCTGCGCGCAATCAGACGATTCAGTGCGCCCCATTCGGGCTCGTGGTGAGCAATATGGCTGGAGTGAGGAACGAGCAAAAACCGGGGCTTCCTTCGCAAGCTCAGTCCAGCCGCCGGCCACCCGGACAACTGAACATTGCAACGTCATGCCTAACACAGAATTTCGGTCACGACGCGCGGCGGTTCAACGCCCGTCAATCGTTCGTCCAGACCGCTGCGACTAAAGAACAGTTTCTGATGATGCAGGCCCAACTGATTAAGAATCGTCGCATGGAAGTCGTGTACGCTGACGGGATTCTCAACCACACTATGACCGAAGTCATCAGTGGTCCCGTAGCTTGTTCCACCTTGAACGCCACCGCCGGCAATCCACGAGGTGAAGGCCTGCATATTGTGATCCCGCCCCGAGTAGCCATCAGCCGATTTTTGCGTTGTTGGCGTGCGGCCGAATTCACCGCCCCAGATGACAAGCGTGGAATCCAGCAGTCCGCGTTGCTTGAGATCGCGCAGCAGCCCGGCCACAGGCTTGTCCGTCCTTTGACACGCGCCTCTATGATTTTGCGCCAGATCAGCGTGGCTGTCCCACGGCTGTTCCTCAAGAAAGATCTGCACAAAACGCACGCCACGTTCGACAAGGCGGCGGGCCAGCAGACAACGACGTCCGAAGGAATCAGTCCACTTTTCATCAACACCGTACATCGCGTGAGTGTGCGGGCTCTCACGGGACAGGTCCAGCGCTTCTCCGGCAGACAACTGCATCCGCGCGGCCAGGCTGTAGGATTCGATACGAGCATCAAGCTCACCGTAGTGCGGGCGGTCTTTCAGGTGAATTGCGTCCAGTCGATTCAACAAGCCGCGAGCCGTTTCAGTCACTTCGGACGGTTGTTCGTATTGAGGTTTCAGATTCAGAATCGGCGAACCGGTCGGACGAAAACGGGTTCCCTGAAACGTTGGAGGCAGGAAACCGGCAGTCCAGTTGCGGGTACCGTTCTTGGGCGGTCCGAGCGGATCATTCAAGACGACATACGCGGGCAGATTCTGGTTCTCTGAACCCAACCCATAAACAGTCCACGCCCCCAGCGTTGGGTATCCCATGAAAAGCCGACCGCTGTGAATCTTGTACAGAGCGTTGTCGTGGTTCGGGTGATCGGTCCACATCGAATTAATGAGACAGATATCATCCGCCAGCTGAGACGTGTGCAGAAGGACATCGGCCATCCACATGCCGGATTGCCCGTGTTGGTCGAACTTGTATCGCCCCCCCATCATCACGCCAATGTCGGCAGCACCCTGATTTCCTATTTCTTCGATGTTGCCCGGAAACGGTTTTCCGTCCAGCCGGTTCAGCTCGGGCTTGGGATCAAACAGGTCCATCTGACTTGGTCCGCCGTTCATAAACAGCTGAATTACCGAAGTCGCCGGGGCCGGATGGTGAGTTCGTTTGGGTTTAAGATTGTATACGGGGGGTAATGCTGACTGATCAGCACCGTGCTCTGCACCCAGCGCCCCGGTGCCGCCAAAGAAATCACCGCACATCAACTGTGTCAGGGCCGCTCCCAGCAATCCGTCGCTGGTGCGTGCGAAGAAATCACGGCGAGTGTTTCGCGAGTCAGGCTTATTTTTTTCAGCGTTTGGCATGGCCGGTCGATCAATCGACATATAAGAAGGCAGCGGAATTCAGAACCGTGTGACAATAAGTTTCAAGTGCAGCGTGCGGTTGTTCCTTCCAGATGCGGTGCAGTTCATTCAAAGTATCGATCCCAAGTTGTCGTTCCAATTCACCGGGCGATCGACTGAGTGCAATCTGGTAAACGGTGTCCACCTGATCTCCTGCCGCGCTGGTATTGCTGTGCTTCAGAATCGATTCGACTCGCGCCGCAAAAAATTCTGCAAGATTGCGAACGTGGCTGTCGTTCATCAGCATCAGTGCCTGCGGCGAAACTGTGGACACACTGCGGGACAAACAGTTTGGTCCCATCTCGGGATAATCGAACGTATCCATCATTGATGGAATTTCTGTCCGACGGTACTGCAGATAAATGCTGCGTCTCCAGCACCCCTCCGCCGTCGAAATGGCGCTGACCAAGCCATTGCGGTCGACGGTCACCGGATCGGGAGAACCGCCAGGCGTATCGTCAAGCTGCCCGGAGATAAACAACAGCGAGTCACGAAGCGCTTCGGCATCCATTCTTCGCAGAGTCATTCGGGAAATCAGTCGATTCACAGGATCAATTTCCCGCGCCTCGTCCGAGATGCGGCTGGACTGTCGATACGCACGGGAATTCATGATCACACGATGCAGCTCCTTGATACTCCAGCCTCGCTCCATGAACGTCACGGCAAGCCAGTCGAGCAGTTCCGGATGCGTCGGACGTTCTCCTTTCGCGCCAAAATTTTCCAGCGTCTTCACCAGACCCGTTCCGAAGTGGTGATACCAGATGCGGTTAACCATCACTCGTGCTGTCAGCGGGTGGTCGGGCTGAGTCAGCCAGCGGGCAAAGGCCAGTCGTCGGCCCGTTTTGGGTGTTCCATGCGGGAATGGAGGCTGAGCGACAAATGGCGTTCGCCCGTCCGTCAGAACGGATGGCACGCCGGGGCCGACCAGACGACCGGGTTTGTTGTGCTCGCCACGGCGCAGGATGTACGTTGGTGATGGCTCTCCACGATCCCACAGCGCACGAATGGTCAGCGACGGTTCCATCTGTCGGCTGACCGATACGATTTCTTTCTGAATCTCATCAATGGCGCGGCGAGCTGCCAGAACGGATGGCGGCTGCTGTGCGTCCGGTAAGACTTCGACCTGTTGCAGTTTCTCCACCAGGATGCGCTGCGGCTGTGTCCGATTGTTGTCCGCAATCCGCAAAGCTCGCAGTGTTTCAGCGCGGTCGGCCTCTGTTTGATTCGGATAATGCTGCCGCAGCATTTCGGTGCTTAGTGCCGTCAGAGCGTTCTTCGCGGCTGCTTCCAGATTTTTAATGCGACCGCGGAGCGGCGGATTCATTTCGGCCAATCGCTTGCGACGTGCAGCAGTGTCAACGCCCAGAGAACGATTCTTGAAGGTCAACCAGTCGTGTTCATCCAGAGCCCCCTGAAAGATTGCTTTGAATCGGTAGTAGTCACGATGGGGAATAGGATCGTACTTGTGCGAATGACATCTTGCGCATTCGATCGTCAGGCCCATGATCCCGGAACCCAGCACGTTGATAGCATCACCGATCACGCCCAGTCGCTCCGGCACAAAATTCATGGTTCGTGACCCTGTCTGGTCGATGCCCATGCGCAGAAAACCGGTCGCCGTCAGGTTCTCGACCATCTCCTCAGTAATGACCGAAGCATTTTCATGGTCCAGTAACTCGTCGCCTGCGATCTGCTCAATCAGAAATCGATCGTACGGTTTGTCGCTGTTAAAGGCCCCGATCACGTAGTCACGATACTTCCATGCCACCTGCCGAATCGGATCGGACGAAACACCGCCCTCCGAATCTGCGAAACCAGCCAAATCAAGCCAATAGCGGCCCCAGCGTTCTCCGTAATGCGACGAAGCCAGCAGGTGGTCCACCATGTCTCGATACCAGTCCACTTCGCTATTGCCGCGCCAATGTTGCCACTCGCTGAGACTCGGAGGAATCCCAACCAGATCAAAATAAGCACGGCGGATGAGGGTGTCACGATTGGCTGAGGGCGAAAACTCCAGGCCGCTTTCCTGCAGTCGTTTCAGAATGAAGTGATCGACTGACGCTGACGTCGACTCTGCCGATGGCGATTGAAAGGCCCAGTGCTGCCGTTCTTCAGCTGTGACAAACGGATCGGGCTCAGTGGTGGCAACGTCTGGTGGCAAATCAACTTCAGGTGCACCGGCAGCAATCCATTCGCGCAGAACTTCAACTTCAGCGGCCGGCGGACGTTTTACAAAATACTTCAGCAGCAGTTCGCGCGGGGGGCAGGCTTCGCTTTCAATACGCTGCATCATCAGGCTGGCATTCGGATCGCCGGGCACAATTGCGGGGCCATGCTTGCCCCCCTTCCGCATGGCAGCGGGAGTTCGAAGATCCACACCGCCCTGCTTCAGACGTGCGCCGTGGCAGGTCGTGCATCGCAGCAGCACGATCGGCAATACGTCGTGCTGATTGATCTGCCGATCCATCTGAGCCGCCGGTTTCTCAGATCGTGCTCCGCCAGCGATCCATGTATGAACGAGTGTGCGTTCTTCGTCCGTCAACGGCGGCTGGCCTTCCGGAGGCATGTCTCCTCCGTCAATCAACAGCCACAGCAGACTCTCGTCGACTGATGCTGCGACAGCCCCTTCGCCGGACTCACCGCCGCGACGAATTCCGCGCATCGTGGACAGATCAAGTCCGCCTTTTTGCACCGTGTCGCTATGACACTTGCCACACCGGCGAACGAATACCGGCTGGATATCCGATTCAAAAATCGGTCTCTGCTCATCGGCTCGACCGGCTGAGACAGGTATCAGGCAGCAGGCAGCAAGGATCAGAATGGTGAGACGTTCGGACTGCATAAAACCTGGAAGCTGAGACGGGCTGGGTTGTTCAATGTGAATCATGACGGCTGAAGAACGACGTTTCCAGGCAAAATCGGAATCCACTGAGGGTAGTAGCGGATTGTAACTTCGGACCGGCGGCCTGTTGTAGTGCAGGTTGCCTCAAAATGCAGCGCGCAGCTTAATGCCGAAGAACAATTCCCTCCACCTTTTCGCTGTGCCGCACCGTGGTAAAAATTCCGTCATGAATAGATAAACACGGAATCTTCTTATCCATCAATTTGGGAAAGATATCGTCAATGAATATCCGCGACGCGTACCGCTGCATCTCCACCACAAACTGATTCGAATCCTCCACCTTGCCGTCCCAGATGTACTGGTGGGCGGTTGGATAAAATTCCTTCATCAAATTTTGTACGGCCAAGGCGGCCTTGTTGGGGAAGTTCTCAGGGCGGTTTCCGCCAAACGCGTACGCACAGAAAGACTGCTTCGCTTTGTCTCTGGTCTGACCCAGCGTTTCGGCAATTCTGTCATAGTAAGAATTTGAAAGACAATCTTTTTTCATCTGAGCGTCTTCTGATTTATAAGCAATCAGGGTCGGCTGGCAGCACACACAGTCAATGATGCTCCACGGTTCCTCGTGACCGTCTATATCCCACGAGATCAACTCCCTGAATCCCCTCATCAATTGAGTAAACGGTGAGAATATTCGCTGGGATTTTTCGCCCCGTGTAACGAACCCTTTCTTGAATATGATTTTCAACAGCGGGATTGCGAATGTGGTCAGCAGCTCACGGTCAGAAGTCAGGCTGTCAGGCGTAGACTCTTTGAGTTTTCTTATTTCTTGCTCAATATTTGCGTCTTTTTCGTCTGAATCTCCAGTGATTTTCCCCTTCAACCGTTTGATTTGGCGTTTCTGTTCCTTCTGCTGTTTGGCTTGAATCTCTTCTTGCCGCTCTGTGATCGGCTCGCCCGCGTTCAGCTGGCGAAAGACCGTGTAGCCGCCCCTCGCATCCAAGCCCGAACGCCAACAGGCGATCAAAAACGCGATTAGTTTCTTCGCTGCTTCTACATCGACGGTCAGCTTGTCCGAATGTTCACGTTGATATTTGCACTGAGGGGAATTTCGCAGGGCGATATCGTCATCACTTGGGCGAACTAATATCTTCCCAATATTCTTTGTCTCGTGTTGTATTTCATACGGGACAATCTCTCCCCGATACTGAGTCTTGAACGATTTTGAGTAGCGGCCTTCTGAGTAAGAAGGGTTTTCCTGCAGGCACCCGCGCCATCCTCAAACTCGATCATGCACTCGCCTGAGAAGGACCGGAAGACTAAAGAGGATAAGCCGGTATAGCCGCGATCACCGGCGTATTTCTCGACCGTTCTACGCTGTGCCGTGATCGACTTTTCCTGCTTGGTGCTGGAACGTCTGAGGTATGCTACTGCTCGCATTGTCTTCATCTCCTGAGATCAGTTCTTGAACTGGTTGCGAAAGTCAGGGCGTACCGATCCCACAGATAGAAACGTCGATGGGGAACACTCGCGAGCCAATGCAGTTGGCCGAATGACGAAGCTAATGATCAGCACCGTTGTTCACGTAACATACAGGCTGACAGGGAGTGAGGGACCGGATACGGGA
>JAQWLN010000030.1 GCA_029247265.1 Fuerstiella sp. | reverse complement strand
TCAAAGACGGTGACTGCCCGGAGATGGTGGCCCACGCGGTGGAGTTTCTGATCGATAACAAGTTCATCACGGGTGCCTGCATTCCTATCGATGGCGGTCGTCACATGTTTGCACCGTCCGATCTTGAACGGCACCAATAGCCCAACGAATCCCGGCTGCTTTCAGCGAGGTGGCACTGTCATCGCAGGATCGCGGCGGGAAATCCTTCTGCGCTCTAAGATGAGTCAAGAGGAAGTTAATGGCTGCTCAAAATGATCAGAGACCACCCGACGAATCGAACACAAATGCTGAATCTCAGCAACAGGCTCCCAGACATCGGCGACCGTTTCTGTGGATATCTATTCTGCTCGCCGGATTCTTTGTGCTGATGGAATTGCGATCTTCGTCCGGTGGACAGGAAATTCCGTACAGCAGGTTCCTGGCCTATCTGGAACAGAAGCTGCTGACAACCATCGAATTGCGGGGAGACCATATCGCCGGGTTCTGTGTGACGGATGTGGCATTCGAGAAGGGCGTGACGGCCGAGAGTCTTCGGAAATCAGGGGAAGCGAAAGCCGGCGAAACGCCTCCACAACGTAGTGGAGAGCCAAGTCAGATCTTTCTGATTCGGACTGCGAAAATTCAAGACGAAGATCTGATATCGCGACTGCACGAAGCCGAAGTGGAATTCGGCGGAGTTATTCCTTCCACGCTCAGCAGGCTGTCCCCCATCCTTATTCCTTTGGGCATCATATTGCCCATCTTCTCAAACCCTATTGGGCCGACGTCCTGATGTATGCTCTGCAGCAGCGCCGGCTGTCTCGATGTCGTAGATCCATCGAGCTCGTTCATTAAGCTGATGTCGCACAGCACAGATTTCCGCGGTCGCTGGCAGCTTTCTGCGGTTACCGAGAGCCCTGGACAGGAAGCGTTGCTGGATCGCCACCTCGGTTTCGTGAGGATCCGCAACCACGCATCCTCCGCTCGTCAGAAATTGACGAATGCGGTCGCGAGCCCATTCGCGAAACTCTTTAGAACAGTCTTCTGACGCCGGAACAATGAGTTGTTCGAAATCGGCGGACGAAGCGTGCAGAGGTTCGTGACTTGATATTCTGAGTCCAAACCAGTGATTATCACGAAGGATGCGCAGGTACGCCGATTCTGAACGCAACGATTGCTGCACATGGATTGCGAGGCCGCTTGCGGCTGCCATTTTCCGGAATTCTCGAACAACGTTTGCACAAAGACCATCTCGAGAAGCTACCATCGCCGACGTTAACGCCGGGTGGTTCCGAAGTTGCTCGACAACAGTTTCGTCCGTGGGAAACGCAAGCGATGGCAATTGGTTGAACGGCCACCATTTAGCATCTTGCGCATCATCGCCGGCGCAGAGATCTCCGGTTGGATTGCGTCCGACGTACCAGATGCCGACGGTGTGATGCCTCGGATCGTGAAAGTTGGATTGAACCGAATAAACTCGATCCAGTTCGACGTCGAGCCCGGTTTCTTCCCGCAGTTCTCGCCGAGCTGCGTCTTCAATTGTCTCGTGCCATTCGACGTGGCCGCAGGGAATACACCAACGTCCACAACGCCGTCGCACCAATAGAATACCACGACGATCAAGGACAATGACCGCGACGCCGACCGTAGGGTTGCGATACCAGATTCGGTCGCATTGTGTGCAGTGTCGACGTGACTCTTCCGATCGGCCGACAGATGTTAAGCGGTTGCTGCAATCGGGACAGTATTGAAATTGGTGCATTTACGGAGCTTCAGTCTTCACGCTTTTCGGAGTCGTCGATGGGGCACCTTCAGGGGATAGTACCGCACCAACGATTGCCGTGCCGAATACGAGCGCAACCAGAGTCATCAGCGGCCAGTAGCTCCAGTGACGGGGACCACGTTGAGCAGTGATCATGCCGTCCGTTGCTCGTTGCACAACATCATTTCGGGAGGAGTTATTGTAGAACGTTACTTCAAACAGATCACTCCGTTCGTCTGATCGAATCACCCCGCACAGTTCTTCCCAGTTTCCCCCTTCCTGCTTCGCATGCACATGAAACTCGAAGACCTGCACCCAGCCAGGACGTTCCAGAGCCTTCAAATCGAATTTCAGAATATTCGCTGATCGACCGTAGTAACCGTTGGCAGTCAGGTAATCTCGCAGATCTTTCTCGGTGACGCCGTTTCGGATCAAGGATCTTTTTTTTGGCGGTCCTGCTGTCGCGATTACTATTTGACTGCTGCTTCAGCAGGCGGATTAAATCCAGCTCCTGATATCGCAGCATCTTTGGGCGATTCATACTCGATTCGCACCACGGACAGATGTTGGAATTGTCGGCAGAAATCGAGAGGACGCATTTACCGCACTGTCGACATTCGCAATCGGGGTCAAAGTCGAGTTCTTCCGGCGTCGAGGGTTTCGGCGGACGCGAAAGGTGCAGGCCGTCAGTGTTTTTCCAGACGTGTAGTTTCATGAGTTGTCTCACTCTCTTTCATTGAGCTCCGTCAGCCAGACTTCAGAATCTCTTCGGCGACCAACCGACCGGATTGCATGGCCCCGTTGATCGATCCGTTGGTGCGGTAGTCGCCGCAGACGAGGATATCGTCTCGCAGCTTCAGTAGCTGTATGGGGGGATCGAATGCTGGCGTGGTTTGATTGGGGAGGGCATAGGGAATTGTATACGTCCGCAGATGTTTCCATTCATCAACGGATGCCCCAAACCACTCCCGCATCTGTGTGGTCACGTTGGGGACAAGGCTGTCGTCATCCAACTCCGACTTCAACACAGTTGCCGACACCAGCGATCGTCCATCGGGCGCGTAGTTCGATACGACCTGACTTGGTACGCACAGATTGTTCACGACTCCGAGACCAGTACCGTTCAGCACAAGCATTCGGTCTGCGACTGGTGGTTCCCGGGCCGAAAAGTAGACGCACCGGACCTTGCGAGGAGTTCGTGACGCCGCCAATTCAGGCAGTAACCTTGCGGCAGCCGGCTGTTCTGTCGCGACGATCACGTGATTGCACGGAATGACTTCTCCCGATTGCAATGTGACACGGTCCGGGTCGATTGCACTCACGGTTGAATTGAGTCGAACGCAGTCTTCAGGAAGTCCCGCCGCCAGTTGGCGGGGGATTGCTTCCATTCCGTCCGCCGGTAACGCCGTGTCTCCCTGGCTGAACATGCGGAACACGAAGTACATCATTCGACACGATGTTTGCAGATCCTGATCCAGAAAAACTCCGCCCAGAAATGGACGCAGAAAATTGTCCACCATACTTTGAGTGAATCCACGCCGTCGCAGTTCCCCCTCAGTGGTGCAGTCCGGGCGTTCAAAGACACTGTCTAACGTGCCTCGCCCAGCTGACCATCGCAAGCGACCGATCCTCACCTTGTCAGCGAAGCTTCCGATCGGAGCAAAGGCCGTCTGCAATACGTGCTGCGGACGACGCCACGGATCTGACATTCTGTGAAGTCCGTTGTCCGTGCGGATCAGCGATCCCGGTTCGAAAGCCTGCAGCTTCAACGCGTCATAGTCGAACAGCCGCTTCGCTTCCGGGTACGCCGTCAACAATACCTGAAAGCCTCGATCCAACAGAAAGCCGTCCACGTTATCGGTGCGAACTCGTCCGCCAACGCCGTCGGAGCTTTCCAGCAAGATAAACTCGACACCGACCGCATGAAGCTGCGTTGCACACGTCAGCCCCGCAAGACCTCCGCCGATGATGACCGTGGGATTGGACATGTGAGTGGTTACTGTTTTCGAGGTTCCGTCGTATAATTAGTCGGTCGGCATCATCGCCCAAAGTTCCGGACGTCCAACATTGCAGTGTACAGCTCGTGCGAGTGGCCCGCCGAAAGCCCAGCTCAGAAATAACGCTGTTCGAGCAACATTCCACGCGGCAACTTCTGACGGCCCAGCCTCCGAAAGTGCCTGAGACCTGCGTTCCGGACATGGAATCGGCTGAAATACTGACTCGGCGGATAACGAACGCATTGGGTCTCGCTCCGTGAGTTGATCGACTTCACGAATCGCCTCCTGAAGCTCTGCTATGCTGACTTTGGCGGCCAGATGCCGATCAAGAGCGAACACTCCTTGGCGGTTTAGCGTTGGCAGCACGAGCAAACCGACGAACGAGAACAGCAGAAACCACAGGAACACCGTCACGATGTCCGCGACGGAATTCATCGTCGCTCCGCTGGCAACGACAGCCGCAGTGAAGCTGGTGATATTCCAAAGGATCGCCGCGACGATACCACGAAGGCGACCGCCCGATTGCACGGCAGCCTGTCGTCGCCTCACAACCATGTTCAGCCAGGAAGGTTGCAAACGTGTCCGCCAGTCATTGGGAATCAGAATGCTCTCGAATCCAGGCAGACCGGTGATCCCGCCCGCGAAACGCGAGTCGGAGTGTGAAACAAATTGCGTCATCGCGTTGGTAGCATTCTCTGGCCGTCGCGCCGTCATGGTTTGCCAAATCGGTTCCTGCCCGGCCACGAGTGCGAATTGCAGCGCCGAAAACAACGCGATCAACCACGGAGCTCCAATCTCTCGGCCAAGCTGCAAATAAAAGAACAATGTGATTGAGAAGAACACTAGCTGTACGACGACCGATCGAGACCATTGCCTCAGCCATGAAGCCAGTTTCGACGGTCGCGATTCGTAAGCGGCTGGTATCAAAATGCCTCCGATGAAGTCGAACGGAAGGAGCGATGCCGCTGCGACTGTTACGAACGCCAGGATGGCGAGGTACTCCGAAAGCGGGCCGAAGTTTGCGGTTGGGAGCATTTCATGAGGGGCGTCCACGGCAAGCAGAGTCACTGCAAGGACGACCAGAGTTCCCACACACCCAATCCCTGTCCAAAGTCGTGCTTTTCCCGGTGTCATGTTTGTTATCCGTTCGTCGTGCGATGGAGTGCAATTAGTCGTTAACGGCGATTGTCTATTTTCAGGCCGAAGCGGCGCAAGTTTTGCCGAATCATTAGACATCCGCATCTCCTCGGCTCACCTAACAGCTGTTGGCGAACAATCTTGAGCTTCAACAGACACCAGCCGTAGACGACAGGAATTCGCCCCCCAACGCCTTGAAGAGAGCGTCTATCCGTCTATAAACAACGAATCATAGGTTCCAAACGTTCGAGGCATGCAGCGGACAGAAGACAATTCAGCACCAGCAGTTTCGTATCTCCTTGAGCATTCTCACGGAACGTGCGAGCTTTGGATCAAACAAACCGATACTCGTGACCTGAAGGTCTATGAACCACTCAAACTGCAGCGGGTGTCCGGCGTCGGCACAGTCCTTCTTCGCACAGAAATGATTGCTGAAGCCATCCGGCTGGAAGAATGAATGGCAGACCATATGAACGTCTTTGAGGAAGAGCGAACTTCTTACGAATAGGTTGGCATTAGGTGGAATCTCAGATGACAGACAAACCGCATACATACATCATCCTCGGCGGCACTGGCTCCATCGGCAGCGCAGTTGTGAGACAATTTTCCGCCGCCGGAACGAACGTCGTCGTTGGAGCTCGCGACATGGAAAAAGCCGAGGGCTTATCCGAAGAAGTCTCCTGCGATGTGCACAAAGTCGAGGCGGACGATCCCGCGTCGATTGAAGCCTGTGTGAAAGCCGCGGCGGAAGAGTACGGCGAGATTACCGGAGTCGCCAATTGCATGGGCTCAGTCTTGCTAAAGCCTGCTCACTTGACCAGCGATGCAGAATGGCATCACACCATCTCCACGAACCTCACATCGTCGTTTTCACTGGTGAGAGCTGCCGCAAAAGTGATGCGTAAATCAGGCGGTTCGATTGTCTTGGTTTCGTCGGCCGCGGCTCAGATTGGTCTTTCCAATCATGAAGCCATCGCTGCCGCGAAAGCCGGAATCATCGGCCTTACGCTCTCGGCGGCGGCCACGTATTCCAATCGAGGAATCCGCGTGAATGCCGTCGCACCGGGTCTGGTCAAGTCAGAGATGACTCGCAAGTTATGGGAAACAGAAGAGGCTGCGGCAATGTCTGCTGAGATGCACGCGATGGGTAGAGTTGGGGAGCCGGAAGACGTCGCCAGAGCTATCGCGTGGTTACTGGATCCGAACAACTCATGGGTGACGGGCCAGACCATCGGCGTTGACGGCGGACTGGGATCGGTGCTGACGCGAATGAAGGTGTGAGAGGCCATCGAGCAGCCCTTGTGCTCGCATATCCGGTTCTTAACCGCAAACGTCAAGCCCCCTCCCTTGCAAGTGAGCCGTTTATGAATTTTCCCTATTGGTTTGGCGCAGCATGCACTGTCCCCTTGATGCCCATTCTGTATTTGCAGGCAAAACGCGTACGAGCCGCCGTGCCACAACTCGGTGACGCAATGGGGGCGCAGGGCAGATGCCGCGACCAGCATGACTCATCCTTTCGAATCGCCTTCGTGGGTGAAAGCACCATGGCGGGTATCGGAGCAAAGACTCATGACGAGGCTTTTGCATGAAGTTTTGCTCGAAAGGTTGCCAATCGAACACAACGTCTCGTTCACTGGGAGGTTTTTGCCAGGAGTGGCTTCTCCACCGACCGCGTCACGTGGACGTTGGTACCACGATTACCGTCGGCGGTAGATTTAATTGTCGCTGGAGTGGGAGGAAACGACGCTTTTGAGCTGAGAAGCCCCCGGCGATTTCGAGCCGACGTAATCCGCCTCATTCAGACGTTACGAGAGCGACACGGTGAGACGCCGGTATTCTTTCTGAGCATGCCACCCATACGCGAGTTCCCCGCGTTCACCCGTTTGATACGAACCACGTTGGGAGGCCTTGTCGAATTGCTGGGAGACGAACTGCGTGACAGTGTGAAGGACGAGCCATCCGTGGTCTTTGATCATCGTCGAAACACGCTGGCTCGATGGACAAAGGACTACCTTCCAGACGCGAGACCCGAGGACTTTTTTAGTGATGGTGTTCACCCGTCCTTGATACCTATCAGACGTGGGCAAAGGCTTCCGCGGGCTGGCTGCTGAGCCAATAGATCTTCACGGAAAAACTTCAATCATCCAATGTCTGACAAAATGGACAGGCGAACATGACCTGCCCCCACTAACCGCGACCAGGCTTTGAGTGGTAAACTCAGGGTTTGTTCACAGAAGAGGGAGGCAGCAGATGCCACGTAAACGATTCAAGACAGAAGAGATTATTCAGAAGCTTCGGGAGGCGGAAGTCCTGCT
>JAQWLN010000029.1 GCA_029247265.1 Fuerstiella sp. | reverse complement strand
AGTTTGATGATGCTCTACCCGATTTGAATGCCGCCCTTCAGTTCAACAAAGAGTACCCTGAAGCGCTAAACAACCGAGGGGTCGTGCACTCCCGGAAAGGCAACTACGAAGCCGCCATCGTCGACTTTTCTGCAGCTCTTGAAATCGATGACATGTATATTGACGCCTACGGCAATCGAGCAAACGCCCATCGCCAACAGGGAAATGACGCTGCGGCGATCAGTGACCTCAGCACAGCCACGACTAAAGCTCCTGGCAACTACCAGCCTCTCAACGACCTGGCATGGATATATGCGACCAGCCAGACAGAATCGACCAGAAATCCGAACGAAGCTGTGAGACTGGCGACCAAAGCGTGTCAGATGAGCCAATACGAAAATTGGAATGCACTGGACACACTGGCCGCGGCACTTGCCGCGAACGGCGATTTCGCAGCTGCAAAGCAATGGGTCACGACGGCATTGGAAAAGGCACCCGCCGCACAGAAGCAGCGGATCGCCGAACACCAGCAATTGATTCTGGCTGGAAAACCTGTCGCTCAATGACGCAGGACAGGCCAGACGGCACGGACCGAGTGTCCGTGCCGCAATGACGCCCAGCGTGGAAGCCTGGTTGCGTCGCGAGTTGATGCGGTGGAACACATCACGCCGGTTGACCGCAGGACACTTCGCCGAGTCGTCAACGTTCCCCCAGGTTGCCACGACAGCCATTCACCACTTCCCACAACTGAGAAATGAAGGGGACTGGAACTCGTCACGTGGTGGAAGTCGAACCGCTCCTGCGAATCGCGCAAGTGGTTGGTTGCAGTCGACTTTTTCATTTGTCATAGTTCCGGCGACTTTTTGCGAGCACTCTCACCCATCGTGATCTGAGAGCAAATCGCCGGTTGTCAGTTCTGTCCTGAGACATCTACCGCCACGACGTCGGTTGAAAATATGATCTACACTTTGGCAGCGAATTCACTCTCGAAGGCACTGGAAGGCCAGTCCGTTCCACTGTACGGAGAGTTAACCGAAGGCAACGCACTTGTCGTCGCTGCGATCATTCATGCAGTTCTGATATTCCATGTGTTTGCCCTCTGCCCGTTCTTCCTGATCTGGCTGGAACGAAAAGGCTCAGGCCGAATTCAGGACAGACTCGGACCGACTCGAGTGGGTGGTCGCTTCGGCTGGCTGCAGTCTCTGGCTGACGGCATCAAGCTGATCCAGAAAGAAGACCTGTGTCCGCCCGTGGCGGATGCGATGCTGTTCCGGTCAGCCCCTTATATCGTGTGCCTGGCATCGTTTGCGGCGTTCGTGGTGCTACCGTTCAGTCATAACTGGGTCGCCGTTTCTGCGGACTGTGGTCTGTTTCTGCTGCTGGCGATCCTGTCGCTGGAAGTCTTTGGCATTATCATGGCCGGCTACTCCAGCGGCTCCAAGTGGTCACTGTTTGGCGGAATGCGTGAAGCCGCCCAGATGGTCAGCTACGAAATCCCGCTCGCAATTTGTGCTTTGATCCCAATCGTTTCCGCCGGTTCACTGAACCTCGGCGAAATTGGTGACATGCAGAGCGGGCATCTTGGGAATTGGTTTCTGTTCCATGACCCGTTCACTTTCGTGGCCTTTTTCGTGTTCTTCGTCGTATTGACGGCGGGTTGTAAGCGGGCTCCGTTTGACCTCGCGGAAGCGGAAAGCGAATTGGTTGGTGGATTTCATACTGAATACAGTGGTATGCGTTGGTCGTTTTTCTTCATGGGCGAATACGCGAGCATGTTTGCTCTGTGCGGAGTGGCCGCAATTCTGTTCCTTGGCGGCTGGCATACGGGGATTCCGGGGCTGGACGGATTTCTGCAGACGGCAAGGGCCAAAGGTGCTGCGACCGGTGAGTTCAACACGCTTGGATATCTGGCCAACGTCATTGGTGCCGGTGTTTTTGTCAGCAAGGCCGCCTTTGGGGTGTTTGTGCAGATCTGGCTTCGCTGGACGCTGCCTCGACTTCGTATCGACCAGGTAATGATCACCTGCCTGAAGTATCTCGTGCCGATCAGCTGCTTCCTGTTTCTGGGGGCAACCGTCTGGCCGCTGCTGTTCATGTTTGGAATGGGCCAAACCACGATTCATCCCGAGCCGCTGGGCAATCGAGCGGCGGCGAGCTGGCCCGCAGAGGCTGATGCAACTGAATCCGACTGGTCTGCTTCAACCATCCCGGATGAACAGTTACCGAGCGATTCAGCCCCGCTCGAGGTTGAATCGCCTGCCGGCCAACATGCCGTATCGGCCAATAAAAACGTTGAATTACAGGTACGGAACGACAGTTCTGAGCGAACCGCCCTGGCGGCTTCCAGTGAGGTGCGACAGTGAGTTGGTTCTTCACGATTTTTGCTCTGGCCGCGTGCCTCGGCGCGGTTGCCGTGGTTATCAGTCAAAGTGTCGTACGCATGGCGTTCTGGCTGGTCGTGTCGCTGGGCAGTGTGGCGGGGCTGTTCTTTCTGGCCGATGCCGACTTTATCGGCGCGGCTCAATTATTGATCTACGTGGGTGGCACGCTGGTGCTGTTGGTCTTCGGAATCATGCTGACTGCCAGCGGGCCGTACATGAAGATTCCTGCTTCGCCTGCGGAAACAGTTGTTGCCGGTCTGATTGGCCTGATGTTTCTGTTCATGGTTTTTTCAACCATCAACGATGTCGACTGGAACGGTTCCAAAGACCGCATCATGGCCGCCTCTGGCCAAACTGAGAAGCCGGCAGGTTTTGACGACGGTTCCGAAGGAAATACTTTGCGTCCACTGGGCTTTGCCCTGCTGGGCGTTCGCCCGGACGTAAAGGACGGAGCAGGCTACCTGCTTCCGTTCGAAATTGCGTCGGTTCACTTGTTGGTCGTATTGATTGGGGCCGCCTATCTTGCTCGGGCAAAAAGGCGGCAGGACGTTGCATAACAGAGATACGGAATCGTCTTCCGTCATTTCGCTGTTGTTAATTAGTTCCGAGCTTTAGCTCGAATTGGAATGCGGGACTCCCGCTCCTGGGTCGATTGAATGCAGCCTGATCTTAGCTCATATCTTTTCATTGGTGCGGTCCTGTTCGTGTGCGGTGTCATCTGCATGGCGACCAAACGCAACGCCATCGGCGTGCTGATGGGTGTTGAATTGGTGCTGAACGGAGCGAACGTCAATTTTGTGGCGTTCTCAAAGTACACCGCGCTGGGTCTGGATGGTCAGGTCTTTTCACTATTCGTAATTGTGCTGGCGGCTGCAGAAGCGGCCGTGGCTTTGGCCATTGTTTTGAACTTCTACAACAACCATCTGACGGTTGACGTGGACCGCGGCAATAAGCTGAAAGGCTGATTGGTACGGATCCTGAACACGGGTCTTCTTGTAATTGTTATTTCGTTGCGTGTATCACGCATTCCTGGAGCGACCAGAAGGAGCAGACCAATCTGTTCTCTAAGGTAACTCGAATCTGTTGCGGCCATGCCGCTGTGGAAATACGATGGTCGGCGAAACGCTGAAATTCTGGCTGATGATCGCCTGGCTGCTGCCCCTTGCCGGGTTTGTGGTCGAGATCTTCTTTGGCTTCTACAGTAAGAATCCTCGTCACAGCAAGGCGGCCGCATGGTGTGCCGTGGGCTGTATCGGCATCGGATTCCTGTGCAGCGCGAATGCTCTGCGAATCTGGGGCAACGCCAACGACTGGTGTGTCCTGGAAGTCGCCGAGCATAGTAACGCTCACGCTGACCCTGCCCACAGTGAAGAAACGCACGACGCCGACAAGGCACTCGCTGACCACGATCACAGCGACGCTGACTCAGCCAAAGGGCAGACTGCTTACTCCGGCGTGATCTACACACTTGGAGTGTTCGGCAGCCTGGAAGTGACACTCGACTATTACATCGACAGCCTCACGCTGGTGATGTTTACAATGGTAACGTTGATTGCCACCTGTATTCACCTGTTTGCCATTGGATACATGAGCGATGAGCTGACTGATGAATACGTCGACCACTCGGCTCACACTGCAGACGGTGGCCATGTCCATCGTCCGGGCCGGTTCTACCGCTTCTTTGCCTTTATGTCTCTGTTTTGCTTCGCAATGCTGGGGCTGGTTTTGGCCGGCAACATCTTCCAGGTGTTCATCTTCTGGGAACTGGTCGGTATCTGCAGCTTCCTGCTGATTGGGTTTTATACAGAACGCAAAACCGCCAGCGATGCCGCCAACAAAGCTTTTATCATGAACCGCGTCGGGGACTTTGGTTTCCTGATCGGCCTGATGGTGTTATGGACATTTTTCGGAACGTTTCGCTTCGGCGACACAGTGGTCGATGACCAGGTTGTTGACCAGGGCCTGTTCAGCATGGTCCACCGTGACAACACAGGCAACCTGACTCGCGAGGAATTCACCGGCGACGTATTGATCACAGACACTCACGGACACGTTCTCACAAATGAAGACGGAAGCAACCGGCAGATTCCTTACTATCTGATGGTCGTTGTTGGCCTGGGAATATTCGCCGGATGTGTCGGTAAGAGTGCTCAGTTCCCGTTGCAGACATGGCTGCCGGATGCGATGGAAGGCCCGACCCCGGTGTCTGCTCTGGTGCATTCCGCCACAATGGTCGCGGCCGGCGTGTATCTGGCAGGACGTTTCTTCCCGATGTTTGTGCAGGAAGTCCTGCTGACGATTGCCTACACTGGCTGCATCACGCTGTTTCTTGCAGCTACGATCGCCATGGTGGCAACGGACATCAAGAAGGTGCTGGCGTATTCGACGATCAGCCAGCTGGGCTACATGATGCTGGGCATTGGCGTCTTTGGCTGGGCAGCCGGACTGTTTCACCTGATCACTCACGCGTTCTTCAAATCATTGATGTTCCTGTGTTCCGGCAGCGTGATTTACGGCTGTCATCACGAACAGGAAATGCCAAAAATGGGCGGTCTTCTTTGGAAGATGCCAATCACTGCATTCACCATGCTGGTGGGCGTTTGTGCCATCTCGGGATTCTGGGTGCCATTCGGCCTGGAATTCTCAGGCTACCATTCCAAAGATGCGATTGTGGCTTCTGCGTTAGCCTTTAATTATGCGAATCCCGCGCACTTCCTGTTGTTCCTGATTCCACTTCTGACCGCTGGAATCACCGCATTTTACATGTTCCGCATGTGGTTCTACACGTTTGTTGGAAAACCTCGCGATCAGCATGTTCACGAACACGCTCATGAATCGCCGTGGGTCATGACAGTCCCTCTTGTGATTCTGGCGGTATTCGCATGGTTCTGTGCATATGGCGGTGAAAGCGGACGTCTGTATCTGATGTTGACCGGTGATGAACCAGCGCATGTGGCGGCCGGTGTTACTGCCGCAACTGCTGGTGGAATTGTCCTGCCCGGTCACGATGCGATTCATGCCGTTCATGGCCAGGCCGGAACCTGGGCACTGATTGCGGCGTTGTCCGGTGCTTTAATTGCCTACGTCCTTTACGGCACAAGCGTCGTAAACGTGGAAGAGATGAAACGTCAGCTGGCCGGTGTGCACGGCTTCCTGGCAAACAAATGGCACTTTGATGAATTGTATGATGCCCTGTTCATGAAGCCCGCACATAAAGTGGCGGCTTTCTGTGCATGGTTTGACGGAGCCGTCTTTGACCGAATTCTTCACAGTGCAGCAAAAGCGACGGTCATCGTTTCCAAATGGGATCGCGTCTTTGACGAAAACGTCGTGGATGGATTCGTCAATCTCATCGCCAGTGCCACTCAGTCTGTCGGAACTTCGCTGAAGGTTGTTCAGACGGGCCGACTGCGGCAGTATGTGATGTTTATCGTGCTTGGTGTTGTGGCTCTGTTTGCAGTCATGTTTACGACATTTCCAGGGTGAAACTCGGCGGTTCATCTGCCGTTCATTAAATAACAACTCAGTTGGTCCAGCATTCAGGCTGGGGTTAAACCATGAATCCAGACGTACTACTCTCTGCCATCATTTTCCTTCCCGCCCTCGGCGCGCTGCTTCTGGCATTTATGGACAGCCGTGCCGTGTCGCAGATTCGCGCGGTCGCCCTGGGCTTCACTGTCGCAACGTTCGTATTGACGTTGTTGCTGTGGGGGCAATTCAAGTACGGCGAAGCCGGCATGCAGATGCTGGTGGTCAAGGAATGGATACCCACATGGAACGTCTTCTATCGCCTGGGAGTCGATGGCATTAGCCTTCCTCTGGTGATTTTGACCAGCCTTGTCACCATGCTGGCCGCGGTCGCTTCCTGGAGCATTAACAAGCAGCACAAAGGTTACTTCATACTGTTTTTGTTGCTGGAAACGGGAATGTTGGGCGTCTTCCTGTCGCTCGACTTCTTCCTGTTCTTTGTCTTCTGGGAAGTCATGCTGCTGCCGATGTACTTCCTGATCGGCGTTTGGGGTGGTCCTCGCAGAGAATACGCGGCCATCAAGTTTTTCCTGTATACGCTGATCGGCGGCGTGTTGATGCTGATCGCAATGTTGATGTTCTACTTCAACAGTGGCGGCACCACGGACAGCTTTAACCTGATCGAACTGGCAAAAGCGGCTGCCGGCACCAGCGAAACACTCACCAGTACGCTCAGTCCGAACCTGCAGATCACGGCCTTCGTTTTGCTGTTCATTGGCTTTGCCATCAAACTGCCGGCTTTCCCTTTTCACACATGGCTGCCTGATGCTCATGTCGAAGCTCCCACGCCCATCAGTATGATCCTTGCTGGCGTACTGCTGAAGCTGGGCGGGTACGGCATTATTCGGGTCGCATTTCCGTTGTGTCCATACGGCGCTTACTACGCCGCCTATGCACTGGTGGGTATCGGCGTATTCAGCATCATTTACGGAGCCTTCGCGGCTCTCGCTCAAACCGACTTCAAACGCCTTGTGGCCTATAGTTCTGTCAGCCACATGGGCTACGTGCTGATCGGTCTGGGAGTCTGGAAGATCGGCGAAGCCACCGGCAAGACAGTCAATCCGGATATGTGGCTGATGGGAATCAACGGAGCCATGTTCCAGATGATTGCTCACGGCGTTTCGTCGGCCGGTATGTTCTTTATGGTAGGCGTCATTTATGACCGAGTTCACCATCGTGACCTGAACCAGTTTGGTGGTCTGATGGGCCGCATGCCGCTGTACAGTGGTCTGGCGGCCGGCCTGTTTTTCGCGGGTCTGGGACTTCCCGGCCTGTGCGGATTCATCGGAGAAATCTTTGTCGTCCTGAGTGCATGGAACTACAGCCCGACATTAGCGATCGTAGCCGCCAGTGGAGTCATTCTGACCGCCGGTTACATCCTGTGGGCCATGCAGCGAGTTTACATGGGGTCGGAGTACAAAGGACCACATTCAGAAGATATTACTCCGATCAACGGACGCGAGTTGACTGTCGCAAGCGTGCTGCTGGCGTTCGCAATTATCCTGGGCGTCTTCCCGGGGATTCTGTTTGACATGATGCAGAGCTCCACCGGCGCTCTGGTCGATTCCATGCAGCTGGGATACGAAAAGGCCGCGGCCACACTCAATGAACTGCAGGCGATGCGATAGTAACCTGCCGGACCGCAGACTTACGGACCCAAACACTGCCACCACCTCATTCGGTAAACCAAAGTGTTCTCTGAACTTCTCAACAATCTGATCAACAACACGCTCGATAAGGGACTGGATTACTTCAGTGCCGAACTTTGGCTGAGCGGCACGATTGTCGTGATGCTGCTGATGCGGTTGTTCAGCATTGATCGCCTTGTGCCAACGTTTATTGTCGGCCTCATCGGTGCGGCTGCCGCAGGCTGGTGTTCGTTCGGGCAGTTCGCTGATCTGATCGCTGCTAACGATCCGGTTTCCGTATCGTTCTTTGGCGGAATGCTGCGACAGGATCTGTTCAGTGTGTTCTTTCGTATCTTCCTGTCGCTGTTCCTGATTTTGACGATCGCGTTGACGGTTCTGACCGGCATCCCTGACAACGAAGATGCTCCCGATTTTTATACTCTGCTGTTTGGTGCCACCATCGGCATGATGCTGATGGCCAGCGCCAACAATCTGCTGATGCTGTTTCTGGGTGTGGAGATGGCCAGTGTTCCCAGCTACGTCATGGTCGGCTTCCTGAAAGGCCGAAAGGCCAGCAGTGAGGCTTCGTTGAAATATGTGGTTTACGGAGCCGGTGCGGCCGGCGTCATGCTGTACGGCATCAGCCTGGTGGCCGGAATCCTGGGAACAGGCGACATGACGCTCCTGGCCGATCGGATTCGAGTTGTGGCCGAAGGCGGAACCGCTGGGCTCGGCGACCCGGAAGTTCGCACGGTTGCTTTAGGTGTGATGCTGGTGATGGTTGGTCTGGCATTCAAGCTGTCACTTGTGCCGTTCCATTTCTGGTGTCCGGATGCCTTCGAAGGAGCCTCAGCGGAAGTCGCTGGATTTCTGTCGGTGGCGTCCAAGGCCGGAGCCTTCGCCTTGCTGGTCCGATTTTGCGTAGGCCTGTCCGGTGTACCTGAAACGGCAAACCTGATGACGGCGTTTGGTGTCGGGCTTGGTGTCATTGCGATCATCACGACAACGTATGGCAATCTGGCAGCGTATACTCAGAATAACTTAAAGCGATTGCTGGCGTATTCCACGATCGCTCATGCCGGTTACATGCTGATGGCCGTGGCGGCCATGCTGGTCATGCTGAACAGCGACCAGGCAGCAGGACTGGGCAAGGCCATTAACTACAGCATCGGCGGACTGCTGTACTATCTGGCGGTGTACATGTTTATGAATCTGGGCGCCTTCGCTGTCATCGCCCTGGTCCGCAATTACACGTTCAACGAAGACATCGACAGCTTCAAGGGATTGATCTCACAGAGTCCTGCTTTGTGTATCACAATGCTGGTGTGCGTCTTCAGCCTGATTGGCATTCCGCCATTCGGAGGCTTCTTTGCGAAGCTTATGATCTTTGCATCGGTCTATCAGGCGGCGCAGATTCACTGGGCCATGTACGTTGTACTGGCCGCCGGGGCCGTCAACACGATCTTCAGCCTGTTCTACTACGTTCGTATTCTGAAAGCGATGTTCCTTGAAGAACGTCCAGCCAACGTCAAATCGGTACCATTGCCCGCGATGGAAGGTTACTACGTGGTGGTTCTTGCTGTGATGGTGGCGTTGCTGGGCTTCCTGCCGCAGCTGGTTAATGGCCTCAGTTCGATCGCCAACGAAGCCGGAAATGCTGTGTTGCTGGTCATCGGCGGCTGACCGGTTGCTGATTCACGTGCTCGATTTATCTCCGGTGGCCTCCCTGGCGTTTCGTTGGGAGTGACCGCACGGTCACCGAAACCGGATTTCATCTTTCCCGACGTAACATGTTCCCCGGAAGTTCTTCATGAGTCAGCAATCGGAATCAGTGCTGAACGGCGTTCTGATCGACATGGCCCGCAGTTTTCTGCAGTATGTGGCAGAAGCATCGCCCTGGGTCAGTACTCAGCATCATTCTGTTGAAGAACAGGTAAACACCATTGCCGCTCGTCAGCGTCAGGATGTCGCGGACGTCGTGACGCTGCTGACAGCCCGGGAACACTTCATTGATTTCGGATCTTTCCCGACGGAATACACGGACCTGCAATTCATCGCTCTGGAAGCACTGTTTGACAGTCTGCACAAGAGTCAGCTGACGGTTTGTGACAGCATCGCCTCAGCACTGTCAGAGCTGAGTAAAAGCGATGATGAAGAAGCGGTGCAGCTGCTGACGGCGATTAAGACTCGGCAAACGGAAGCAGCTGCCGCTCTGAAGAGTGTGCAGGAGGAGTTGACAGCGGCCGCCGCAGACTGAAGAACGGTGCCTGCGGAAACGCTGCAGGTCTCGACAACCGCGGTTCGGCCGTGACGCACCACACGCCGAGGCCCTGCTCAGCGAAGTGCGGCGTGTCGAATCTGACTGAGTAATTCAACTTCCAGCGCTGGATCCGTCCCCCTCGAAATCCACCTTGATGGCCCGGTCTGCCCGACCACCTGATCCAGGTCACGTTGCAGCGGATCAGAATCACGAAACGTGGCTCCACCTTCGTAGTTCGCTGCAAGGCCGGGCACGTCTTCGATATCCTTGTCCACTCGAACGCTGACAAACAACATGCTGTCGGCGGTATTCTGAAACGTCACCACAACACGACGTCGAATGGACTGCAGCGTACTTTCCAGCCGGTTGGCATATCCCACAGAATCGTGGTGCCAGGGCTCCAGCAAATTTGAACCCGCTCGATACTGGGTTTCAATCACGCCTTCGAGTTTGCTTTCGCGAGCAATAATGAAGTGATAGTTGTTCAGCACCGCGACGGTACGTTCCCACATGAGATCGTATCGCTCAACCGGTACCTGAATCGCATTCGCGCCCTGCAATGTACGGCTCGGCAGTTTCCCGGACAGACAGCCTAATACGGGAATCACGCACAGCAGCACACATGCGGCGGCATTACGTCGAGTTGAGGCGTACTTTGAGCGCACGGGCAGCTCATCCTTGAGCGTTCGGAAGACAAGTGGTGTGAATTCTGGCGGTTCAGGCAAATCGCGGCAAGGCCACTTCCGCCTGCACTTCTCCGGCAAACGTCATTGCTTCAGCCGTAAATGCATCGCGGCAGCCACAATACGAACGTTAAACGGCCGTCATCGATTCGATGCCGAGTTTGCCCTGTACTGTTCGGCTGAGCGTTTCGCGGACGATTTCGACCGGAATGCGGTCATAGACCTGCTGAAAGAAGCCTTCCACAATCATGTGCATAGCTTCTTTCTGTGTAATGCCGCGACTTTCCGCATAGAAGATCTGCTCTTCGTCGACACGCCCTGTGGTCGCACCATGCGTGCAACGCACATCATCGGCTTCGATTTCGAGTCCAGGAATACTGTCACAGCGAGAGTCATTACTAAGCATCAGAGCGTCGCTGCGCTGATAGCCGTCGGTCTGCTGAGCCGCCACATCCACCTTGATCATGCCCCGCCAGATCACTCGGGATTCGTCTCGCAGGACTTCCTTGTACAACAGGTCACTGTGTGTTCCCTGCGCCTTGTGATGCTGCTGAGTGTAATACGAGATTTTTTGACGGTCGCTGGCAAAGGTGACACCGTTGACTTCGGCTGTCGCAGCTCGCCCATTCAGGTTGACGTCCTGGTGAATATGGCTGAGCTTGCTGCCCAGTCCCACGACTGTCCATTGCAGCGAACCTTCGCTGGCCACGTTGCCGGCCTGGTGAGCGAAATGCCACGTCTTCTGATTCCAGTTCTGCAGCTGAACGTACCGCAGATTTGCGTACTTGCCAACAATCAATTCCACACAGCCGACGTGCAGTCCGCTCAGGTCTTCATTGGCTGACGTCGTTTCTTCCAGCAATGTTGCCTTTGCTTCGTCTTCGACAATGATCAGAGTATGACCAAAGTCAGCAACGCCATCGGCAGTATGAGCAATCAGACTGTGCAGCGGCAGATCGACTTCCACGCCCTGCGGAACATACAGCAGTGTACCGCTGGTCCAGAAGGCGGCGTGCCATGCGGAAAAACGATCCGCGTCCGGACGCACGGCCTGATTCAGGAAGTATGGTTCCAGCAATTCGCGGTTTTCAGACAGCAGCGTCTGCAGATCGCCAAACAAAACGCCTTTGCCGGCAAGGTCATCACTAACATTTTCGTGCGTCATTTTGCCGTCGACGTGTCTGATACCGCCGCCATATTCAGTTTCACTGGCAAGCAGAGTACTGACGGATGACGCATCAGAATCTGCAGTCGATGGACGAAACTTCGCAGCGTTAAAGATTCTCAGGTCAACACGTTTGAATTCTTCCGGATCGAGCTCTTCGTCCAGCAGTTCTTCGTACTTCGCAAATGCGGCTCGACGGGCGGCCGTGATCCACGACGGTTCGGTCCGCGTGCTGAGAAACTCTTCGAATACCTCGGCACTAAACCCGATGCGATCAATATCAATAGTAACAGTCATAGGGGGATCTTCGATCCTTGTTGGCGTGGTGGGTGGCACGACTTGAATCGTCGCACCGCCGAGTTGATCGATATTCTGCCTGAAAGTAGTCTTGAAGTAGCACCGAGATTTAGAGCGGGACTGACCGAGTTAAATCTTGTTCTGTACATTCTGCAATCACAAAACGCCTGCTGCCGATTCACCGACATCGGCGGCGCGACGTCTTGATCACGCTGCCACACACCACGCCATCAGCTGGCGGGCTGTCCCGCCTTAGCCGACGCTGCCTTCCATTTGCAGTTCGATCAGACGATTCATTTCGACGGCGTATTCCATGGGCAGTTCTTTCACCAGCGGTTCAATGAATCCGGTGACAATCATCGCACTGGCTTCGGCTTCGGTAAGGCCACGACTCATCAGATAGAACAGCTGTTCTTCAGCGATTTTGCTGACGCTGGCTTCGTGTTCGATGGCCACGTCCTGTTCTTCCACTTCAATGTATGGATACGTGTCGCTTTTGCTGTCAGAATCCAGAATCAAAGCATCGCAGACGACGTTGCTTTTGCAGTGGTGTGCACCGTCTTCCACTTTCACCAGTCCGCGATAACTGCTGCGTCCGCCGTCTTTGCTGATACTCTTGCTAATGATGCGGCTACTGGTGTGTGGAGCACAATGAACCATCTTGGCACCAGCGTCCTGGTGCTGGTTTTCGCCCGCAAAGGCGATGGACAGTGTTTCACCGCGAGCACCAGGTTCCATCAGATAAATGGCCGGATACTTCATGGTGAGCTGACTGCCAAGATTTCCATCGACCCATTCCATCAATGCATCGCCGTATGCCATCGCTCGTTTCGTAACGAGGTTGTAGACATTATTCGACCAGTTCTGGATCGTGGTGTAACGGAAACGACCACCACGCTTGACGACAATTTCAACGACAG
>JAQWLN010000020.1 GCA_029247265.1 Fuerstiella sp. | reverse complement strand
TAAAATCAAAATCGCCGGGTTTCAAGCAACAATTGAATACCACTGTTGCGACTTAACGGTGTGTCTCCCATCGAATCATCAGTCAGCTGCGTAAGTCGGACCTTCTGTCCGCCAGAGTCAGATCACTTCGGAAAGTAATTGTCATGGATTTGCCAACATGTCCTTCGTGCGGCCAGTCAGTACTGGATGACGAAGCCCAGGATTGTCCATTCTGCGGCTCCGCGATGGACGGGTCTTCAGCAAAGGCGGGCAAGCCCAAAACTTCCAAACCGAAGGCTAAGAATAAGAAGCCTGCTGCACCTGCTGCACCTGCTGTCAACAAAGGAAAACGTGCAGCGAAACCGGATGACCCGTCCAGCGACGATCCGTTTTCCGTGGCTCAAAGTCCGACAGCCGTAAAGGCCATTCAATGCGCTCGCAAGCCGGTGAAGGGGCGTCTGCATCGTGTTGTATGCCCGATGTGTGACACACAGGGGTTCGTTCCGAAATCAGCGGTTGGCAAGCAGGTCAAGTGTGCAAATAAAGAATGCATGGTTCCTGTGTTTACCGCACCGAGTGACGAATCGGAGGTTAAGACCCGAGCACCTGCAAGAATCAGTGACGAAGCGATTGCCAGTGAGAAGAAGCTGAAAGAACCATCGTCACAAAAGAATCCCATGGTCATGTATGGCATTGTTGGCGCCGTCCTGCTGGCGGCGACTATGGGGTTGGTGTTTGTACTGAATCGTCCGTCGGGCGAAGAAGAAAGGCTGAACCAATCTTACGATATGTCGAAATTCGATTCTGTCGATGACGACGATTCAGAATCGACCGGTGACACTGCGCCAGCTGTGAAAGATTCGGCCGCGGAAGAAGGGATCGATTATCGAGGGAAGGCGATCGAGCTGGTGAAGAAGATGGTCGCGACGTCACGTGAGAACGGCAATCGCGACAAGGCATTTTGCCGGCGGCTGACCGGCGACGCCTGGACGCGTCTGCAAATGCCGGATGAAGCAAAGACTGAATTTGCACAGATGAAAGTCGTTGCCGGCCAGACTCGGCGGAACACTGCCTATTATCGGATCGAACCGCTGACGGCGGAGTACTGGAAAAAGCGTGCAGCCGGAGACGACACAGCCGCCGGTAAACTCCTGGAAGATGCGAAGTCTCTGGCAGGCGGCATTCCAACATCCGGTGGCGTGGCTCTGAATTCCGCGATTGCTCTGGCCGCCGTGCTGGTTGATTCTGACGACGTCGCCGGGGCCACTGCACTGATCACGAGTCTGCAGCGCGACAGGTCCGTTGCTTCACAGATCGATGCCGTCCGACATGCAGCGTGGGTTTCCACTGCATCCGCACTCACCGACGCAGGTCGGCTGCCGCTGCCGCCGTTGGAAGTGTTCTCATGGAACGAACCCATGATGACAGCCGTTGGTTTGCAGCTTGCAACGCTCGGCCGGTGGGATTCAGCAACTCAGTGGTGCGCGTCTCTGCAAGGGCTCACGGCCGGTGATGCGTTTGCCGCCGTTGCTGAGCAGATGATGGCTGAGAACGCAGACGTCCCGGTCAGGGAAGCTCTTGTCACCGCCGCCGATGCGAAAGGTACGGAGTTAGCGCTCAGAACCAGAGCTGTATTGTCACAAGGTGAAGCCGACGACGCATTCTGGACGAACGCTGCTGACGCCGCATCTGCTCTTTCCCGGGCGACAACCATGCCGATGCCTGATGTTGCCAAAGTTATCGCTGCAAAAACTCCGAACCTGTCTGCAATCAGGCTTCAGGCCGAAAGCATCGCCGACTTCGCCGCCGCCTGCATCAGTAAAGGCGATGAAGCTGCCGCCGTAAAAAATATCCAGATCATGTATCACCTTATGACTTCTACGCTTCCACCCACCGCTGACATCAGAAAAGCGTCTAATGAAATCGAAAAGAGCGAACGGCAGGTGCAGAAACGGATTGGGACGGAACTCGGACTGTCGGATGTGGGACAGGTGAAGACAAAATTCATCGCCTATCGTCGCGGCATCGACCGCTTTTCACGTGCCGCCGAAGAACGACGACTGCGTCTGATCACAATGCTGGCTCGAGTGGTCGATCGCAATGGAGCGTCGGCGGTTCAGCAGGCCATGGCCGCGGATGATGGTCTTCGTCAGGAAATCGGACTCGATGGTCTCAGCGGTCTGTTGTTTGTTGCGGCGGCCTGCTCCGGCCAGGATCTGCCCGAGGCGTTGACGGTGGATCCATCACTGACCGTGCTGATTTCCGGTCGTACCGACGCTGTTGCGGAGTTTGCAGCCGTGGACAGACTGGTGGCCGCTACCCAGGCCTATCGGACAGACGGCAATGCCACGGGCGTGACCGAGTTGGAGGCGAAGAAGGCGTCGAGTGTGCCCGGACTGAGGGCCGCCACCGCTGTCTACATTCTTGCAAGCGTGGCTGACAGGGCCACCACTCCCGATGTCCTGTTTACGACGATCAGCGAATTGCAAGACCCGGCGTTGCGCGAGTCCTGTTATGAAACGGTGACTCGACGATTAACTCGCCGAGGGATGTTGAATGAGGTGCTGACCGCTCTGAACGGAACAATTCCTTCGCCGACGCAACGATTGGTCGCCATGTACGGTGCAGTCCGCGGCAGCCTGGACGCGCTTGAAGCGACTGATCAGCCGTAGCCCGGAAACGTGCAGAATATTCTGCGGTCGGACGGAAAATCGGCCGTCTGTACTGGTAACATTCTTATCTCAGGTTGTTCTTAATCATTTCTCCCGCTGCGTTACACCGCGTGTCGGTTGTCTCTAAAAAGGTGACGCATGAATCTTCCCATCAATCGTCGTTCGTTTCTTGTCTCGTCTGCAGGTGTTCTTGCCGCTGGTCTTGCGGAACGAACGGCTTCGGCATTCACGACAGTGAACAGACGCCGCAGCTACAGGATCTCTCTGGCACAGTGGTCGTTGCACAAGGAGCTCAAGGCCGGCCGATTGGACAATCTTGATTTTGCCGCCACGACGAAGGACAAGTTTGGAATCGAAGGTGTCGAGTACGTCAATCAATTCTTCAAGGACAAGGCTGAGGATAAGTCTTATCTGGCAGAAATGAACAAGCGAGCGGCAGACAATGGCGTCACTCAATTACTGATCATGATCGATGGTGAAGGCCAGCTGGGAGCAGCCAGTCTGACGCAGCGAGTCAAAGCCGTTGAGAATCACTACAAGTGGGTGGAAGCCGCAAAGACACTCGGCTGCCACGCAATCCGAGTGAATGCTGCCAGTTCAGGAAGTTATGAGGACCAGGTCCACCGAGCGGCAGACGGCCTGCGATCTCTTTCCGAATTTGGTGACCAACACGGCATCGACGTGATTGTGGAGAATCACGGAGGCCTGTCATCCAATGGCAAGTGGCTGACGGCGGTTATGCAGAAGGTCGATCACAAACGATGCGGAACTCTGCCGGATTTTGGCAACTTCGGAATCAACCGAAACAAAAACGAGTGGTATGACCGTTACGAGGGCACTAAAGAATTGCTGCCCTATGCAAAAGCTGTGAGCGCCAAGACGTATGATTTTGATGAGACGCGGCCGTTTGTTACTGTTGACACTCGCTGGGGCAAAGAGACGGATTACAAGAGGATGATGAAGATCGTTGTTGAGTCCGACTACGAGGGCTGGATTGGCATCGAATACGAAGGCGGAAAACTTGACGAGTACGCCGGTATCAAGGCCAGCAAGGATCTGCTGGAACGGTCATTGGCAGAAGTGAGTTGATGTCTCCGGAACGAATCTATCTGGATAACAACGCGACTACTCAAATCCTGCCTGAAGTGGCAGAGACGATGGCCGTTACGTGGCAGAGTGCCTTTGCCAATCCGGGAAGTCAGCACAGTTTTGGACGCGATGCACGACCTGTGCTGGACCGCTGTCGTGATTCCATCGCTCACATTCTTGGTGCCGATCCGTCGGAAGTGATTTTCACGAGCGGCGGTACAGAGTCTATTAACGCCGCCGTCTATGGACTGACGCTGGGACAAAAAGGTGCAATCGCTCTTACATCCGGTGAGCATCCGGCGACGACTGCTGCGTGCGAGCGGGCTCGCCAGGCCGGAATGAAACTGATAACGCTGAATGTTGATGCCGCCGGACGCCTGCTGGATAATCAGTATGACGGTTTGCCGTGGGATGACCTGAAGCTTGTGACTGTCATTCTGGCTCACAACGAAACCGGCGTCATCCAGGACCTGTCCAGGTTGTCGGCGTTATGCGAACAACACAGGGTGCCGCTGTTGATTGATGCTGTACAGGCGGTGGGCAAAATCCCCGTCAGTTTTCACGACCTGAACGCCACAGCACTGGCGTTCGGAGCTCATAAGTTTCACGGACCTCGGGGCATCGGCGGTTTGTTGCTGCGTCGCGGCGTTCCGCTGCCGCCGCTGCTGGAAGGAGGTCATCAGGAATCCGGCCGTCGAGCAGGTACGGAGCCGGTACCATTGATCGCAGGAATGGCGACAGCTCTGGAGTCTTTCGCGGCCGATCAGCTGACGTGCATGAAGCACGTTCAAACGATGCGTGATCAGTTGCAGCATGACCTGCAGCAGCACTGTGAGCCCACTGTCGTTCATGGCATCAACGCATCTCGACTGCCAAACACCCTCAGCATTGCGTTTCCAGGGCTGAGCGGAGAAGCGATTCTGGTGAATCTGGATCTGGAGGGAGTCGCGTGTTCACTGGGAAGCACGTGCGCCAGCGGCTCCGCCGAGCCGGCTCCCGCATTGCTGGCCATGGGGTGTGCGTCAGACGTCTGCCTGAGCTCAGTGCGGTTTTCCGTCAGTCGCCAGAACACATCAGAAGAAATCGCGGAAGCAGCTCTCCGAATTCGAAATGTTGTCAAAAAACTGTGAAGTCTTTCGTCGTGAAGCCTCAGCAGTGTACCGCTCTTAGCTGGTGACACCGCCTCGACTGTCCCGAAAATCAGATGACACACCGTTCGAAGTCAAATGGATCGCTGTCGTCATCGCCTTGTCCGTCTCCCGTTCCCTGCCAGTTAGTGGTTTGCGGGCGCAGCGGAGAGGGGACGTCGGTGGGCTGCGGATGGAATCGGCGGGCCAGCAGTACACCGTGCTCTTCCGGCATGGTGCATCCAACCTGGTGGCCTTCACTGGTATCCCGTACCCATCGCGGTCGTATCGACAGCTGAAAGGTCGAGTCTCCTGCGTTAACGGTAGTCACATAATCCCGTTCCAATTCGATCGGATTCTGCGTAACCAGACGAAGCCCGTTCAGCGAATAGTCAACGATCTGCCCCATCACATCGTGAGTATCGTCCACGGTGATCACGGCGGGCAGTAACACTGGAAAACGAATGTCATTCCGCGTGTCGTCCGAAATCCACTGCTGTATCGCGGCGCCAAGCGAATTCGGAACGAATCCGGCAACAATGGGATTGCCGTTGATGACGCCTGCCCAGTGCAGTATGCACTTTTGAGACGTCACAACTTTCCACTCACCGCAGCATACAGTGACTTCAACAACCTGTCCGCTCACCGGCACGGTGCTGTGGCTTGGTATGTTCAGAACCAGATCATGTTCGGACAAAGCACAAATCGCCGCGTCGACAGTATCGCCATTCGACATTCGCAGCTGAGCCGAAAGGTCCGGAATCGCTGGCTGCAGAAGTCGCAGGTCCGGTGCAGGCTCACCTTGTTCGAGGTATCGTGGCCACGTCCAGAAAGACGCTTGCAGAGATGCTCGTTTGGTGCGACGAACGTTGCGACTTGCGATTGATGGCCTCATGTCGGATTCCCGAATTATGATTTGAAACGATCGAGCAGTATGGACGAAGATGCGTGCGGTGCATTCCGTTGCGTCTGCTCTGCCTGGCGGTGCAGCGCCGGAACGTTGCATTTCTACCACATCGTAGGTTGTGTTTTTGCAACGTGACGGAACTGACAGAACGCCGAGAGAGTGATCTGCGGAGCGAACGGCTCGACAGTCCATCTGTCAGGAACATGCCGGTTTTTACGCCTGGTTCCCATAATCGCCTGACGATGAAAGATCGCTGAAACGTGATCGACACCCTATTGATTCGCTTCAGAGACACGAAATCCGTGCAGGTTGTGTCCCGTCGTGCCCACCTGCACGAATGAGCGGCATGACGAAAGAGCCATTTGTGGGCCTATGCCCTGGCTGTGATCGCGGGACCGGCTGGCGACATTTGTCCTTCTCTTCGGTTGCGAGGCACGCGTCAAGCTGCGGCGCGTTTCCTATCGCCGCTGTTGTGTTCACATCACCCCCGGCTTGCCCCGGGTTTTATCGACGGAACAGTTCAGCCTGCCGTCAGCGAATCTTGAGCAACCCGCATGACATTGCCACCCAGTATTTTGCGAATGTCGTCGTCACTGTATCCTCGCTGCACCATTCCAACTGTGAACAACGGCCAGTTCGTCCAGGAGATGCTGTCTGTCATGGTCGCCGTAGTTTCGAAGTCATCCTTCGGCCACAACGAACGGAATTCAGCACGTGCTTTCGGCCGCCGTGGAACCTTTCGGCTTTCCGCGGCGTAATTCTGAGATGTGTAGGCCACGTCCGTGCCGATGGCGACTCGATCGATGCCGAATTTTCGGACAACATAATCAATGTGATCCAGCAGAGCAGAAATGTCCCCGGATCCACGGAGATAGCGAGGAATACAGCAAATACCGATGTAGCCACCGCTGTCGACGATTGCCCTGATAACAGCGTCCGGCTTGCTGCGAATGTGAGGGTAGATTCCTCCGCAAACGGAATGGCTGGCCACGACCGGTTTGCTGGACACCTTTGCGGCTTCAAGGCTGGTCTGCCAGCCGGAATGTGCACAATCCGGAATGACACCGATGCGATTCATTTCCGCAATTGCCGAACGGCCGAAGTCACTGAGTCCGGCGTTTGATTCTTCTCCACAACCATCGCCAATCATGTTGCGGCGCTGGTATGTCAGATGCATCATCCGAATTCCCAGGTGAAAGAAGACACTGATGTACCGAAGCTCGTCTTCCTGAGAGACCCACTGCTGAGTCAGTGGCACGCCATTGCCTGTCATGTACAGACAATGTTTGCCCAGCAGCTTCGCGTCAGAAACGTCATCCGGAACAGCCGCCTTGACGACGAACTGTTTCAGCATGTCGGTTGCATACGTAAAATGGCTCAGACGTTTGATCAGTCGCTGCGGGTCCTGTCCTTCTTCGCCGGCATTTTGAAAAATACAGGTCACACCAGAGGCTCGCCATGCGTCAAGGTATTCGCTCTGCTCCTGAGCGCTACTGACACAACGAGTCATCGTCATATCTTCCCGCATATCCTTCAGTTCAGCGGCCGAAGCGCCTGCTTCAACGGCTGCTGTCAGCGCATTGCCATCCACGGCAGCACGTGGAGAAAACCCGTAAGCATCAAAGACCAGCGATTCAGCGTGCAGACGAAGACCGTGCTCGAGTTCTCTTTTCGACGGCTTCAGAATTCCCAACGCCACCTCGCGAGCATGCTGAATCTTCGGATTCAACCTCGCTGTTAGCGCTTCGTCCGCGTTGCCTTCCGCTGATACAGACGACGTCTGCGAAGCGGCTGTTGCTGATCCCACGGCGGAAGCCTGCAGGAACGTGCGTCGATCCATGAACAGCCCCTTGTAACGTTGCCCGTTGAGGCAGGGTTATTCGTGTCGAAGACAGTCGACGTTCCACTGAACAGCGCCTTGACTGCGTCCGCTGTCAGACCCAAATGTTAAGTCAGGCTTCTTCCCGTGCGAGGTACAACCTCTGAATGTCTTCGAGTGTCACGGTGATTGTGCGAGTGAAGCCGGTGTGGCTGCGTTCGTACGCGATATTCGTGGCGTTTTGTGGACTGTTGTGAATTGCAGTCGCGACCCAGCGGCGGTCTTCTTCTGACAAATCACCCACGGATGGATCCCAATTGGTTCGGGTTTCCATCACTAGGTCGTCAATTCGAGCGTCAAATTTCTTGGCCATGAGTTCCACCTTCGGTGGTCTGTCCGAGCTGACGCTCGCAACTGTTTCAACGTCAGCCCTGTAATGATGCGTGCCACCGGCTCTGCCAGTGGGCTGAGGCATTCGAACGCACTGGCAAAGCCAGCGGCACACCACCTCTTATGTGTTCAACCACCAGGCACTGCCATTCAATGCCCTGGCGAATACTTGTTCCGGAGTCTAATCAACAGTGGCCATGCTGACCAGTTTGCGAGCTCGTTCCAGCTTTCTGGCGAGTGAATTCAGCTCCTCTTCCGACGTCGCCTTCTCGGCACGTGCCTCTTCCAGTTCTGCGGCAGCAGATGCACGACTGATCTCTGAGACTGGCATGGCTCCGTTTGTCAGGACCGAGACCTGCTCACCCTTCACCTGAACGAATCCGCCCTCGACAAAGTATGATTCGCTGCTGCCGTCAGTGCCGTTCAGCACCAACTCGCCAATGCCCAGACGTCCGACCAGCGGCGCTCGAGCGGGATAGATCCCGGCGCTGCCGTCAAACATAGGGACACGAATCGACGCTACGGGGCGGTCGAAAAGAGTCTTTTCGGGTGTTACCAAAACTAAACGAAGGTCAGCCACAACGGTGTCCTGTGATTACTTGGCTTCTGCCTGCATCTGATTGTACTGTTCTTCTGCCTCTTCAATCACGCCAACATACATGAAGGCGGATTCCGGCAGGTGGTCCCACTTGCCATCACACAATTCTTCGAAGCTTCGAATTGTGTCATCCAGCGATGTAATCTTGCCTGGTTTCCCGGTGAAGACTTCCGCCACGAGGAACGGCTGTGACAGAAAGCGTTCAATCCGACGAGCTCGATGCACGATCAGTTTGTCGTCTTCACTCAACTCGTCCACACCAAGAATCGCGATAATGTCCTGAAGCTCACGATAACGCTGCAGAGTTTGCTGAACTCGACGAGCAATCTTGTAATGTCGCTCGCCAACGTACTGAGGATCCAGAATTCGACTTGACGATCCCAGAGGGTCGATCGCGGGGTAAATACCCTTTTCCGAAATCTTTCGTTCCAGGTAAATGAATGCGTCAAGGTGAGAGAATGCTGTCGCCGGAGCCGGGTCGGTCGGGTCGTCGGCAGGAACGTAAACGGCCTGTACGGACGTGATTGCCCCTTTGTTGGTAGAAGTAATACGTTCCTGAAGTTCGCCCAGCTCGGTGCCCAGTGTTGGCTGATAACCGACCGCCGAAGGCATTCGCCCCAGCAGCGCGGATACTTCTGACCCCGCCTGTGAGAAGCGGAAAATGTTATCCACGAACAGCAGCGTGTCAGAACCGGTCGTGTCACGGAACCATTCGGCCATTGTCAGGGCTGACAGAGCCACTCGAAGACGAGCACCCGGTGGTTCGTTCATCTGACCGAAGACCATGCACGTTTGTTCAATGACCGAACGACCGGTGTCGCCGATTTTTGCTTCCTGCATTTCCAGCCACAGGTCATTACCTTCGCGGGTTCGTTCACCCACACCGGCAAAAACTGAGTAACCACCGTGGGCACTCGCGATACGAGCAATCAGCTCAGTCAGAATGACAGTTTTGCCGAGACCCGCACCACCGAACAATCCCGCTTTTCCACCACGGACGAAGGGAGTCAGCAGGTCCACAACCTTAATGCCGGTTTCAAACAGTTCTGTCTTCGAAGACAGGTCTTCCAGCTTTGGCGGGTGACGATGGATCGACCAGTTTTCTTCATGCTCAACGTCGCCCCGACCATCGATCGCGTCGCCGGTAACATTGAACACTCGGCCGAGTGTGCCTTTTCCGACCGGTACAGACAGCGGGCCGCCGGTATCGGTCACGGTCATGCCGCGTACCATTCCGTCGGTGCCGCCCAGAGCAACGCACCGAACTTTGCCACCGCCAAGATGCTGTTGAACTTCGCCCGTGACATCGATCGCGACGCCCTTGACGGTCTCAGCAATCTTCAACGCGTTGTAAATTTCGGGAAGCTTGTCTTCCGGAAATTCTGCGTCGAACGTTGAACCGATGATTTGACTCACCGCACCTGTATTTGCTTCGCTCATTTTGCTTTCCCTTGCTTGCGCTTCGGGTTGTTACGTTGTCACTCATGCAGGCCGAAACAGGCAGAACGCTGTTCCAGCGATATTATTGCTGCCGAAACAGTTTGAGACTGATTCCGGCGTACTCTTGTGTCTCTTTATTCCAGCGCGGCCGCCCCACCGATGATTTCGGCCAATTCTGAAGTGATGGACGCCTGGCGTGCCCGGTTGTACTGTTGTTTCAGGGTCCCCGCCATTTCGTCGGCGTTTTCTGTCGCACCCTTCATCGCAACCATCCGAGCAATCTGTTCGCTGACGGCTGCATCAAGAAAACACTTAAACAATTTGGCACGAAACGCGGCTGGAACCAGTTCTTCCAGGATTTCCTGTGGCGTTGGCTGGAATTCGTAGTCGACGTTTCCGCCGCTACCACTTTCATCTTTGGCATCGCTGTCACCGGCCAGACTGGACAGAGGCAGGATGGATTCGACAACAGCTTCCTGCCGTGAGATGGAATCAAATCTCGTGTACGACACGTCGAGTCGGTCGATGCGTCCGGCGATGTAGTCATCGACAAAACGCAGGCCCAGCTCGTCCACTTCCGCAAACGTTGGTCGGTCTTCAAAGTGTGTATATGTGCGGTCGATATTAATCTGCTGAAAATTCAGGAACTTGATACCGCGTTTGCCCGAAACTTCCAGCGTGTATTCAATACCGTCTTCCTTGAGCTGCTGAATGTGACGCAGAGTGTTGCGGAGGACAGACCCGTTATAACCACCACAGAGACCGCGGTTGGACGTCAACACCAACAGAACGGACTTCTTTGTTTCAGGCCGTTCTTCCAGCAGTGGATGGGAGAACTTCAGGTCCGCCTTGCCAAGATCGCCAACAATTTCTGAAAGCTTTCTTGTATATGCAGCAGCCTCAGTGGCCCGATCCATCGCTTTCTTGAAACGACCAGTCGCAATCAGCTCCATCGTCCGCGTAATCTTGCGAATGTTGCGGACCGACTTAAGTCGTTTTACAAGTGAGCGTGCGTTAGCCATGAGTTACGTCAGACTGACTCTTCTTTTCGATTAACCGCATGCCCAACGGGCCGCGAGAACTCCAAGCCTGTAAATCGCAGCCCTTCGGGCACACGTTATACAGGCACTTTGTATTGGAAACCTACGCACTCGCCTGACGAGCGTTGAAGGCTTCCAGAACACTTTTGAGTGCGTCTTCGACTTCCTTCGTCAATTCCGCTGCTTCAATCAGTTTGTCACGCATGTCTGCGTGTTCTGTCTGAACGAAGGTCAACAGTTCCTTCTCTGTGGCCTGAACATCTGCCACCGGAACTTTGTCGAAGTAACCCTTTGCACCGGCGTAGATCACGATGACCTGATCTGCAGCGTGCAGTGGTTGGTACTGAGCCTGCTTTAGCAGTTCAACCATGCAGTAACCACGATCAAGCTGCAGCTGTGTGGCTGCGTCGAGTTCCGTACCCAGCTGAGCAAACGCTTCCAGTTCGCGGAATGCTGCAAGGTCCAGTCGCAATGAACCGGCGATCTTTTTCATCGCCTTTGTCTGAGCATTACCACCTACGCGGGAAACGCTGATACCGACGTTAATCGCCGGTCGAATGCCCTTCCAGAACAGGTCTGGTTCCAGGTAGATCTGACCATCCGTAATCGAAATTACGTTTGTTGGAATGTAGGCCGAAACTTCACCTTCCAGCGTTTCGATAATCGGCAGTGCCGTCATGGATCCGCCGCCAAGTTCATCGCTCAGCTTAACCGCTCGTTCCAGCAGTCGACTGTGACAGTAGAATACGTCTCCGGGGAACGCTTCGCGTCCAGGTGGACGACGCATCAGCAGTGACAACTGACGGTAGGCGATGGCCTGCTTGGACAGGTCGTCATAGACAACCAGTGTGTCCTCGCCGTTGTACATAAAGTGCTCAGCCATCGCTGCACCAGCATATGGAGCAATGTACTGCATCGGAGCCGGGTCGGCCGAACTGGACGACACAACGATGGTGTAATCCAGAGCACCGTGTTCGCGAAGAACCTCGACCACACCCGCAACGGATGCAGCACGCTGACCACAGGCCACGTAGACACATTTAACGCCCGTGCCTTTTTGATTCAGAATCGTGTCGATTGCGACAGCCGTTTTACCCGTCTTGCGGTCGCCAATGATCAGCTCACGCTGACCTCGACCGATTGGCGTCATTGAGTCGACGGCTTTGATCCCGGTCTGCAACGGCACCTTGACGGGCTGACGGCCAGCCACACCAACAGCTTCATGTTCAACCGGTCGTGTGTCGGTTGTCATGATCGGGCCTTTGCCGTCCATGGGATTACCCAGTGGATCAACAACACGGCCCAGCATGGCGTCACCAACGGGCACTGACAGCAGCGCACCGGTGGACTTCACTTCGTCACCTTCGGTGATCTTGAGGTAGTCCCCCAGAATCACCACACCGACGCTGTTTTCTTCCAGATTGAAGGTCAAACCTCGGATTCCACCAGGGAATTCGAGCATTTCTCCCGCCATTGCCGTAGACAGTCCGGTACATCGTGCGATGCCGTCCCCTACCTCAATCACGCGACCAACTTCTGCGGTCTGAATCTGACCGCGAAAGTCTTCAATCTCCGTCTGGATGACTGAAGCGATCTCGTCCGCTTTGAATTTCATTTAATGTTCTCTCCGTCAAACGACCCGCCAAAGTTTTGATGCG
>JAQWLN010000176.1 GCA_029247265.1 Fuerstiella sp. | reverse complement strand
CGGGTCCAGAGCGATGCTGTCACCCCAGTAGCCGAGAACGTAATTGCCGACCAGCATGCCGGCACCATACGTCAGTAATCCAACCAGTGCCTGAGCGCTGGTTCGAATGCCGGCGGGTGCCACCCGGTCTGTGTACAGCTGCCCGGTTACAAAGAAGAAGTCGTAGCAGATTCCGTGCAGAACAATTCCCAGAACGAGCATCGCAGACGACGATGGCATCAGCCCGAACAGAGCGTAGCGTGCTGCCCATGCCAGCATGCCGACCAGCAGCATCCATTTGACACCCAGGCGGGCCAGAAAGAACGGCACCAGCGCCATGAAAAAGATTTCACTCACCTGTCCCAATGCCATCACGCCGGCCGTGTCCTCGCCAAATGACATTTGACTGACGAATTCGTAGGTTCGAGCGTAATAGAAAGCCAGAGGAATACAGATCAGGAACGAGCACAAAGCGAACACCGCGTACGAGGGGTTCCTGAACAGCTGAATCGCGTCCAGTCCCAGCACCTTCACAATGCTGATAGGTTCTCCGCGCCCCTGAGGCGGCGATGGAGGCAGTGTGAAACTGTAGATGCCAAAAATGATACTCGCGATCGCGGAAATCTGGAGCGGCAGATTGGTGGCTCCGGCGTTCTCGATTCCCGGCAGGACTGGAAACGGCGCGAGACCAAACAGAGATTCAGAAACGACCAGGCCGGCCACAATCCATCCGATCGTGCCCCATAAGCGAATTTTCGGGAAATCGTTTTCGACAGAATCCACATTCTGAAAGGTGATCGCGTTCACCAGAGCCAGTGTCGGCATGTAGCACAGGAAGAATGCGAGCATGGCCCAGAAGAATTGATCCGGCGAGTCCGTGATCGTGCTGCACCACCACAGAATGGCTCCGCCGACCAGATGCAGAACACCGTTGACGTGTTCCTTGTTGAACAATCGGTCCGCGACAAACCCAACGATCAATGGCGCAAACAAGGCGGCCCACGTTTGAGTCGCATAACTGCTGCCGATGATCAGATTAAGCTCGGAGCTGTCGGAAAACAGCGTTCCCAGATAGGCGCCCATCGGGACGAAAAACGCGCCCCAGATGAAGAATTCCAGGAACATCATGATGTTCAGCCGCAGCCGGACGCTGCTGCTTCCATTCCCGGCACCGACAGATCCAGGTGTGTTATATGGATTACCTGCAGCAGCGCCGTCGCCCGCTGAATTCGTTGCATCAGTCATCTTGGGAAGGCTCCAGACATGGAGAAAAGAGGAACACGATCAGTAGAAGGAATACAGAATCTACAGAGAACGATGCTCAGGGTGTACCGGTCTGCCCTCTTCCACGCTCGGATTTTGCAAGTTTCACGCAAGGCCCTTGAACAGGCGTCTGCCAATTCGGACCAAAGTACTGCCTTCCTCGATGGCCACAGCGAAGTCGCTGCTCATCCCCATCGACAGTTCAGGTAGTGTTAATCCGTCGCGCTGTGCGGCATCATTACTTCGCAACCGGTCGCGAAATTCAGCCAGTGCACGAAAGCCGGGACGCGCATCTTCCGGGTCATCGCTGGCAGGAGCCATGGTCATCAGTCCGGTGATTTCGACGGCTTTATGACAGACGATCACATCAGTCCACGATTTGATCAGGTCATCCGGCGTAAAACCGGATTTTGATTCTTCTGCCGAGACATTGACCTGTAACAGGATTTGCGGACGTATGTTTAACTCACCTGCGACCAGCGCGATCCGTGTCAGCAGCTTCAGAGAATCAACCGAATGAACCATCGACGCAGTCTGTACGGCCGATCGAACTTTGTTCCGCTGTAGCTGACCGATCAGATGCCATTCCGCATTCGGCAGCAGAGCCCGACGTTCTGCCAGTTGCTGCGGTCGGCTCTCGCCGAATGTCTGATGTTCACCGACAAGTGCCTCAACCCACTCCCAGTTTGCGTACTTGGTGACCGCGACCAGACGCACCGAATCAACGGCTCGGCCCGCGCAGTCACATGCATTGGCCATATCCTGGCGAACAGCCGCAAGATTCTGAGCGATAATTTCCTTTGTATTCAATTCGAACACCTGCTGCTGTTCATGTCGTCGAATGTCCTTTCCGAACCTAGGCAGTTCGGTTGTCCTCACAAGCGCCCAACGGAAGCGGGCCATCATGTTCCGAGCGTCAGCTCGCATCGGCCGGGTTGTAGCCCAGCATTCTGCGCCAGGCACTCAGTTGTCCCATATGAATCATCATGTGACCGCCGACGTAAAAGTGGTGCATGGATCCCACAGTCGGAAACTTTTCCGCCATGCCGCCACCGAGTGGATTTGGTTGCTGAAAAATCTCATTGTCTGCCGCCTTGAAGGCGTCCAGTGCGGCTCGATAACCATTGAAGAAATGTTCCGTGACTTCATCCATTGCCGGATAGATTGTGCCGTCCGGGTCGTCGACACATTCAGCGTTCTGGGAAAAACACTGCTGGAACGAATCGGGCACGGTTGGTGCCGCGCAATTCAGTTCTGAAAGAATACGTGGGGCGTAAAGACTCAGATGCCCGTAGACGAACGCTGCGTGATTAGACTGCACGGTTTGGCCCCCGGGCGTAGCCAACCGAGCGAACTGCTCAGCCGTGACATCCTTTAGCAGGCGTTCGCCGTAACCAAGACTCAACTGCAATGAGTCCGCGATTGTGTTTCCAATTGAACGTGTCATTGTTGTTCCTTTTGTGAGCCGAAGTTCCAGCCGGGGCTGCGTGATAGCTGTTTTAGCGGGTAGGATAACGCTGCACAACGGACTTGTGTCCGGCGACCGATACACCAGACCACTGCCGCGGACTGCACGATGTCAAAGCTGCCTTCGGATCTGCAGACCAACATCGGGATTCACCATGGCGGCCGTGGCGAGCGCAACAGAGGTGGCTCCGGCGCCAAGATATTCGCGCACATGGTCCGCTGTCGAAATACCGCCGACTCCAATCAGATCGAGCTTCTGATCGGCATCAGACAGCGCCTGTCGGCACATCTTCGTCTGAGCAACGCTGGCTGCACGTGTGGCGTCGCCACAGATTCCTCGGGGCTGTCCACCGAACATCAGCTGTCCGTCATTTGCGATGACCTTTGCGGCGATTGAGTTGGTCATGGCCAGCCCATTGACGAACGGTGCAACGTGTTTTTGCAGTTCGGCCGCGTCTTCGGCAGTGGCCACGCGGCCGATTTTCAGCACCAGTGGAGCGTCGCCGATACTGTTTCGAATTCGTTCGGCAACAATTCCCGCTGTTTCTGGCTGCTGGTACAACTGACCGTCTGCTGTTGATACGTTCGGGCACGAAAAATTAGCTTCCACGCCGTGAGCACCATTGTCGACGGCCCATTTGGCACACAACGCAAAGTCGTCTGCCAACTGCTGCAGCGACGCATCCGGATCTGTCACGGTTTCATCCTGCGTTCCGACCACGGAAACAACCAGTGCCTTTCCATCGGGCAGGTGTTCGCGAGCGAATTGAACGTCCTGCTTCCAGACGTCGGGTGATTGTGACGGCATGCCAAACGACACCGCCCAGCTGCCGTTCATCTGCTCCGAAGCAGGAAGTTTTTCTCCTGCGGCTGATAATGAGCCGGTCCGGACAGGGACAAGGTTTGGTAACGGATAACATTCACGGGCCGTACTGCGAACGGTCTTGTAAACCAGTATATCGAAGCCAAGGCTGGCATAGTGCAGCAACCAGCGACTGTCGAGCAATGGTCCGGCAGGAATACCCAGCGGCGAATTTACGCGAATGCCGCACCACGACCAGGTTCCCGGCACGGCCGCCTGGTCAATGGCGGACGCCACCGACGGTGCGTGATTCAGGTTCCACTGCCATGTCCGGCTGGTGTCATATTGTTGTGTCATGCAATGTGATTTTCTGTGCGAGACCCGACGTACGGTGTCCCGGCAGCGTAACTCGCATGGCGATTATTAGCAAAGCTCCGCTTGCGGATCGTGATCGTCGTTCTACGATGCATCTCTGCGAAATCAATCTTGAAGGAATGCGAATGAGATTCTTATCTGTTGCCGTTGTTGTTCTGTTCCACACTTCCGCAGGTCCGGTACTGAACGCTCGTCAGAATTCACAGCCCAACGTGATCGTGATTTACACTGACGACCAGGGGTACGGCGACGCCAGTTGTCTGAATTCGGAATCAAAATTTCAGACACCCAATATCGACCGGCTGGCGCGCGAGGGCATGACATTTACCGATGGTCACTGCTCGGATACCGTTTGCACGCCGTCTCGGTATGGGCTGCTGACGGGGCGTTACAGCTGGCGAACTGAACTGAAAAAGGGTGTGTTCGGTGCAGAACGAACATGTCTTATTGAAGACGGCCGCATGACGCTGGCGTCGTTGCTGCGTGACAATGACTACTCGACGGCCATGGTGGGCAAGTGGCACCTGGGAATGGACTTTCCCGGCACAAGTGCGAAGGATCGTGACTGGTCACAGCCCGTCCGGGATATGCCTCTGGATAAAGGCTTCGACTATTTCTGGGGCATCCCGGCATCGATGAACTATGGCGTGCTGGCGTGGTTTGACGGACGACACGCTGCCGTTCCGCCCACTTTGTTTACTCGCAAGAAACCTAACGCGATCGCAATTTCCGACTATCGGATCATGCCGCCGTATGAAGACACGGCCGTGAAGCCAAACGATCTGGAGACGGCACCGGACTTTGTGGACAGCGAATGCCTGACACGATTTACAGACAAGGCCATTGATTGGGTTCGTGGAAAAGCAGAAGCCGCGCATAGTGGAAAGCCCTTCTTTCTGTACCTGCCCTACACGTCGCCACATAAGCCCGTCATCCCGATTGATCGCTTTCGAGGCCAAAGTGACGCCGGAGCGTATGGCGACTTCATGCTGGAAACGGACTGGCACATCGGCCGACTGCTGCAGTTGCTGGACGATGAACGGCTTGCCGAAAACACGCTGATCTTCTTCAGCAGTGACAATGGTCCTGAAAATACATTTGCCGAACGTATCAAACGTTTTGATCATCACAGTTCCGGCCCTTACCGAGAAGGCAAGCGATCAATTTACGAAGGCGGTCATCGCGTGCCGTTTATCGTGCGCTGGCCGTCTCGCGTAAAACCGGGCAGTCGCTGTGACATTCCTGTTTGCCAGACCGATCTGCTGGCCACACTGGCCGAAATCCAGGCAACGGAAGTACCCGCCAGCGCAGGTGAAGACAGCATTAGCTTTCTGCCGTCATTACTGGGGCAGACTCACACACGTCCGGCTGTGATTCATCACGCATCGAACGGGCGTTTTGCAGTCCGGGACGGCCGCTGGAAGCTGGTAATGCAGTGGGGAAAGAAGCCTCAGGAGCTATACGATCTGGAGGCTGATCCCATGGAACGGAATGACGTCAGAAAAAATCACCCCGATGTAGCCGTTCGTCTGCAGCGAAGCATTACGAAAATCGTTCGCAACGGACGGTCATCAGCAGGAACGTCTCAGAAAAACGACGTTGAATGGTGGAGCGACCTGGCGTGGATAAAGCCGTAGGCCTGGCCGTGACCGGGCACATCGCGCGACCGGTCGAGCAATGAAACCGGTCCTGACTCACGGTTTCTTTGGACGAGCAATCGGTTCCACCGAATCAGGCCTGAACTTCACAAGGCCAGGCAATTCAGACTGCACGCCGGATTCCGGCACATTCTGTCCCGCTGTCCAGGCGATGCCATTCAGGACAAATGTTCTCAGGTCCTTGATTTTCCAGCTGCGATAGAAGTGCGGCATCACAATGCCGAAGCCTCGGCCACTATCGTCTCGCTGCACACACCACGACACCACCTCGCGTTGTGGAGCCTCAGGCGGCAGCATTGATGTTGCTAAAGCAGTCACGTTCGCCGCCAGCCTGTTTTCGTCTTTACCAAAGTAGTTGTTGATGTACGGTTCATCATGGAGAGTGAATTCTTTCCAGCCCCGCGAGACCGGATGCTCAGGTGCTGCTGGAATGATCTTTGCCGCCGGATAGATCTTTGCGATGGACTGATGATGAGGACAGCGCGTAGCGAAATAGCCTCCCATCCAGTGCAGTAACGGATGTTCGCCGTCGTCGGCAACATCTGTGGCTCGTAACCCCGTCGCGTAGTGCACACAGACAATACCGCAGCCACGATTCATCATAGAGCCCAGCTTTGCCAGAATCGCATCTGAGCCAGGAAACCGATTTGGTGGAAACGTGTCGCCGATAAACACAACGGTGTCAGCTGCGTCCAGCTTTGTTTCATTTTTCGGCCACTCGTAGACTACTTCTGCTCTTACATGAGGCATGTTGGAGCTGGTGTTCAGGCAATGCTGCATCACCCGGGCACCAGCGGCCACTTCATGGCTGCCAGGAGGATGATTGCTGGGCCCCACAACGATCAGAATTCGTGCGACTGGCGGCTTCTGTTGAGCCAACGTGTTGCCGGACCACAGGCCACAGACGCCCAGAATCAAAATTATTGTTAGCCGCTGCATTGTGGCAACTCTTTCCCTGGAGTGTGATCGGCTGGTGAGTTTCTATACGTCACAGCAAGCCGTTTCCTCGAATTTCAAAAGAACGGTTCTTATTTACTTCAACAGTCGAACAGTTAACGATGCCAGTCGCCAGCGTCCGGGAGTCTCCACACCATAGTGAGCACTGCTGTCCAGTCGCAGCGTCTGGCCCGCTTTGACAACCCCAATGTCACTCAGGATTCCTGATTGGTCGTTAGCATCGATATCGCCATCAATGCAATAGATGGCCAGTGGTGCGTGTTCACCAACCTGGTAGTACCCACCACACTCTCCGTCGCCCGCAACGATCGCCGCAGATTCCACGATAACATCGCGGTCGAAGTGGATTATCAGACTTTCACCGTCATCAACCTGACGAACCTGTCCGCTGCTGATGCCGAGACCTCGTTTATTGGTATCGAATTTCACGTCATCGGTTGTGCTGTTTCCCGGAACGCCCGCGATTGTCATGCTCACAGTTCCGGCATCGACAGTGACGGCCTTTGCGGAACTTCCCCGAAATGTCTCTGCCAGATTAAATTGTTCATAATCGGAAGCAGCCTGGCTGGCGGAGCCGGCTGACTCTGGTTGCCAGCGAAACGTGACGCGTTTCATCGACGCGGAATCTGCCAGGCGATGACCACCGGCCGTACGGTGTAACAGTGCGACTTCAGAAAGGTGAGCGACAAGCGGTTGCAGCTCTGTTTCACTGACACGGTTGTTCGCTTCCCGTGAATCCGTCGCCAGATCGTACAGTTCCACAGGATTGATTTCCCCGGCGCGCAACAGGCTGGCGTCGAAAAACAGTTTCCATTGTCCGGGGAACGATTCGGCATTAATGACGGGATCGTCCAGCCGAAGTACGACCACCGCATGATCGGCTTTCGCTTCCTTGTGGTCATTGAAGAAAATCGGGCGACTGCGTTCCGAACGGCCGCTCAGTGCCGACAGCACGCTGAAACTGTCTTCGCCTCCTTTTTCACCATTTGCGTTGTCCGGCAGGTCGACACCCAGCAAGTCAGAGAACGTCGCGAACAGGTCGGTGAGACCCAGCAGCTGGGCACTTGTGCGGCCTGGCGTCTGATCATTGCCGTCGCCGACCGCTCCCGCGGGCCATGCCGCGATGAAGGGCACTCGATGGCCGCCCTCGTAACACGAGCCCTTGTGACTGCGAAACGGACCAGTCGCCACATCATCGTTTTTTTCCGCTCCATTGTCGCTGGTGAAAATAACGATCGTGTTTTTGATCATTCTTTGGCCCGGGTTTCGAGGGTCGTCCGTCGCTTCCAGCCAGTTCATCAGGCGACCGAGCGCAATGTCGTTTTCATAGATGTAGTCGCCGCGTTTGTTCGTCGGTGCTGACGCCATGTTGCGCGACGCGCCGACGACTGGCTGGTCTCCGATGTGTTCGTCCGGAGTGTGCGGACCGTGATTGGAATTGCTGGGGTAATACAGGAACACGGGATCCATTTTCATTTCATCGTTCGTGACATGTTTTGTCAGGAACTCAATCGCACTGTCCGAATGTCGTCCGCCCAGCTGCTTCAGGATGTAGGCGGTGTCTCCTTCGCTCGCGATCTGTCGACCGTTGTCTGTCGCGCCGATGGCCGTGCGGCCGTGAATGTGCCCGGGCCCGATCGTCTGGCCTGGTTTGTTTTTCCTACCAGGTTCCGGCCCCGACGTACCATGTGACCGTGATGTGATGCGACTGAAATCGAACCCATGATCCAGCGGGGTGTCGGCCAGCGGCATCCGCAGGTCTGCATCCTTGAATTCTGCGGCCCTGGATCCGCTTGTTTGACGGTAGCGCAGGCCAACATGCCATTTGCCGACCACGCCCGTGTGATACCCGCTGTCGCCCAGCAGCGTCGCGATCGTCGGGCGATCCGCCTCAATCATCGGATCCCCCTGAGCACCAAACAACACCCAGTGTTTCAGGCGATTTCGCCAGGGATATCTGCCCGTCAGCAATCCGTACCTTGACGGGGAACACCTTGACGCCGCTGTGTGGGCATCTGTGAACCGCACTCCCATGCGAGCCAGTCGCTCCATATTTGGTGTGTGCAGCTGATCGCTGTCATGATTACCGTTGAAGTCCTGGTACGCGCTAGTGTCGCCCATCCCCATATCGTCGGCCATCATCAGAATGATGTTAGGGTGCCGCAGCTTCTGACCGTGCGCAGTTGTGGCTAACGCACAGAAAACAACCGACAACTTGACAAGTTTCATTGGACAGTACTTTGATGAGCCGGAAATGGCGGGTAACGTGTGCCGGGAACGTTCGCAGTGAGTCTGCATCATGGGCCCATTGTCAATCAATGACAATGCGGCACCGGCCGCAGGCGGATTCGAGCTGCTGCTCGAAACGCGGTGACCTGCTCCCGTTGGTCGCTGAAACAACAATACAGCTGCCAGTTATCTGGAATAGTGAATCCTACGGCTTCTTTCGTATGAGTGTGCACATCCGTGGCCGGAGTTGCAAGTAACGGACCGTCGACGATGAGGCCCGTCCGTCCTGTGACTTCGGGTAGGGTTGCCAGCACTTTTGTCAGAGGCGTGTACACCTACACCCGTTCGAAAAAAATCCATGGCCGCCAGTCAGCAATTCACGATCACCGAAAACACGAACGAAACCGTGCTGGCCGCGATGCGTCGGGAATTACCAGGTGCACTCTCCTGGTCGGCTGTCAGAAAAATTCAGAATGAGCGGCGGATCGCCATCGGCGGCGTGCTGTGCATTGATGAGGCGCGGCGACTGACGTCGGGTGAGGTCGTCACAATTTCGGATGTTCCCATTCCCCCGCCTCCGACGGAGGAAGACGTTACCGTGTGTCACGTCGACAAAGACGTGATCGTTGTGGAAAAGCCGTCCGGCATGACCACGCTGCGGCGCAATTCAGAACTGGGCTGGTCCGCAGCACGTAGATTGCAGCAGCCGACTCTGGACGAATGTGTGCCACGTCTGATTCGAGAACATGCGGCCAAACGGAACAAGTCGAGGAAAGTTCATCAACGTCTGATGAAACTGTATTCCGTGCACCGAATCGACCGTGACTCCAGTGGCCTGCTGGTATTTGCGCGCAACGAAGCGGCTCAAAAAAAGATCATTCAGCAGTTTGCGGACCACCACGCTGTACGCATGTACTTCGCCCTGATTCCCGGTCAGATCGCGGATCAGACCATCGCATCGCATTTTATCCGCGACCGAGGCGACGGACTTCGGGGTAGTACCATCGGCACCTCTGCCGGACAGCCTCGCACTTTGCTTCCAACAGATACTCTGGCTGAAGCCGCGGCAGATCCGACTGACGAATCCGTTCGGGCCGGTGTTCAGGAACAGGCCACGGCTGCTGTTTCGGCAGAAGGCTCAACCGCGAAGCCGCCAGCTGCGGCCACTGGCGGACAGCAGGCCATTACTCATGTTCGCAGCCTGCGAAGTCTCGGTCGTTACCGCGAACTGGAATGCCGTCTGGAAACAGGCCGAACCAATCAGATCCGCATTCATCTGGCGGAACTTGGTCATCCGATTTGCGGCGACATCAAGTACTCAGGCCCTTTCGGTGGTCCAGTGGTCAAAGACGACAGCGGCGTACGTCGACTGGCACTGCACGCGGCGGAACTGAAGTTTGATCATCCCGTAACGGGGAAAAGCATGCACTTCAAAACGGCATGGCCTGCCGACATGCAGCGATTTCTGAATCGATTGCAGGTCGCCGCTAATAGTGAGCGGAGTGCAGAGTGAAAAAACAACATCAAAGGACTGGTCGACAAAAGCAGTCGAGACCGAGTCGTTCACCGCGAGACACGTCGTCAGACGCTCAAACGCATCCTTCTGTGCTCGAGCAGAAAACACACCTGGCTCCGGACCCGACAGCTCCAATTCCGATCGCTACGGTGAAGACTCGAATCTCCCAGACAGCGGTGTTCCGTAAACAGATTGATTCGGTGGACAGTGCGCAACCTGGTGACCTGGTTGCGGTGTATTCGAAAAGCCGTCAGCTGCTGGGATATGGCCTGTACAATTCTCGCAGCGAAATGGCGCTGCGAATGTTGTGGCGGTCCGAAGAACTGCCGACAGAGGCGTCGTGGGACGAAAAGCTGCGGCCAGCCGTGCAGTTGCGTCGCGATATTCTGAGTCTTGATAACTGTACCGACACCTACCGCGTTGTTCATGCAGAAGCGGACGGCCTGCCGGGATTGATGGTCGATCGTTACGGAGACGTATTGTCGGCCGAAGCATTCAGTCTGGGAATGTATCAACGAGCGACCGCCCTGCTGACGCGACTGGCAGATCAGCTGGGAACGCAACATACGATGGTGCAGACGAGTCCCCAGTTTTTGTCGCAGGCAGGATTCGATCCGCCGAATGTTTCATCGCCTGGCTGTCCCACAGAAGTGACGGTACAGGAGTACGGTACACGCTTCAAAGTTCGATTCGCCGGCGGCCACAAGACGGGGTTCTTCTGCGATCAACGAGAGAATCGACGCAAGCTGGCTGAGTTCTGCAGTGGCAAGAGTGTGCTGGACCTGTGCTGCTATACGGGCGGTTTTGCTGTGCAGGCCATGAAACTGGGCAATGCAAAGGAAGTTATCGGCGTGGACCTCGACGAAAGCCCGCTGCAGGTTGCCAAAGAGAACGCGAATCTGAATCAGGTGCGAGCTAAGTTCGTTCAGTCTGATGCGTTCAACTACATGCGGGACATGATCAACGCCGGTCGGCAGTTTGATGTCGTGGTGCTGGACCCGCCAAAGCTGATCCGCACACGGATGGAGATTGAAGACGGGACTCGGAAACACTTCGACCTGAACCGACTGGCAATGCGTCTGGTCCGACCGGGCGGCCTGCTGCTGAGCTGCACCTGCGCCGGACTGCTGCCGGATTCTGAGTTCACGAATCTGCTATGTGCGGCGGCACGTCAGAGTGGCGAAGAAGTCACTCCTGCGCGCGACGGCAAGGGGGCTCGACACGCCGCCAGACCCATGCAGATCATTGCCAGAACCGGTGCCGCGCCGTGCCACCCGGTGGGCGGCAACTGCCTGGAGACCGAATACCTGAAAGCCGTCTGGATGATCATCGGCTAGAGCTAACGCCCTGGATGGGTGCCACTGGCTCTGCCAGTGCTCCAGCAAACCTCAAGGCACTGGCGGAGCCAGTGGCACACATCGCGCTCCGGCATGATCACCGAAGCGCGAAATCCGTATCAGCGATTATTGCACGATGGCTGTCTGCACCCCGGTGCCCGGAGTCGCTGTAGCACTGGCCTGTTTGACCGGAGCTTTGGATTCACCTGTCAGGTGATTGTCAATGCGGGCTCGCTTCTTCAGGTCATCAAAGGTATTGGCCACCAGTTTTTGAACCTCGCGTTCCCGCAATTCCTGATCCAGCTGAATTTTTACGTCGTCCAGATCGTGTTCGATGGGCTCAGTTCTGCCTTCGAACTTAAGAATGACGTACTGGTGATCGACCTGAATGATGCCGGAAATTTCTCCAGGTGATTTCATATTGAAGGCAGCTTTGCGAAGTTCTTCGTGAGCTCCGGAATACTGACGAATCGGTGGCACGGTCCCTCCCAGTGCCCGACTGTTTGGTTCGGTCGAATAATCCCGAACGAAGTTCTCGAACTCATCCGGAGCCTGTCGGATCTTTTCGTAGTACTCCTGAGCCCGCCGCAGGTTATCAAGAACCATCATGCGGGCCTTCACACGTGGTCCGTAATTGTCGACGTAAGCCTCTCTCATCATCTGCTGAGTGATTTGCACCTCTTTGCCGGCCAGCTTTTCCAGGGCCAGCATGGGCCAGATCACGTCGCGGCGATACTGAATCGGCGACAGACCGCGTTCAGCCAGCAGCATCTTTTCCCATTGATCAACGGGCAGACCAAACTTCTTGGAGATCTCGACAATTTTTCGGTTCACTTCGTCAACAGAAACTGCGACACCGGCATCGGCACACGCCTGCTGAATCAGCGTGCGGTTGATGACGTTGTCCAGCACTTCCCGTCCATGCCGTTCAACGCATTCGCGGGCGAGTTCCTGATATGAAATCGACTGTGTGTTGACCCGGGCGACCGGTTTGTCCGGCGTGCTGACCTGACCAGCGGCGGCAGCGGGTTTGCTCTGTTCAGCAGCCTTGCTGTTTTGAGCTCGCCACACCTGCATCCCAACACCACCTGCGAGAATGGCAATCAACGTTCCGCTGACCAGCATGGGCCCGCGATTTCCTCGCTTTGAGCCTTTTTGAAATGACGATATTTCCTGCATGATTCGGCTCCCGAAGTCTCGATCACTGCGTGCATTGGTCCTGTAGAAAGGAGGGAAGGCAGTGAATGAGGATGAGAAGTGAAGTGAGAGGTAAGAGTGAGGAGAGGTGCCCGAAAACCCTGCCGAGAACGCTAGGACAGGCTTGGGGGGCCGTCGTGGATCGTTTCCGCGTGTGAAATCAGCGAAAAGTGCGCAACATCACGCGTCAGGTTTGTCGAGCCACCACGTTTGTATGATATTTTTGCAATTCGGGTCAAGTTCTGTTTTGCGACCCTAAGCAGCATCCCGATGGTCAACGCGCCACATTCTGAGAGGACATGTATTTGACGTATTGCCACAGTCCGGGAAGACCGAAGTTCGATTCCGGCGGGATGCACTGGTGTGGCATTCGAGGAATGCGGCCCGTTCTGTCAAAATCCCGAATCGCGGCGGCCTGCGCTTTGGCAATCTCTGACATTCCTCGCCAGCTCAACGTCATGTAGCTGTCGTCCGGCTGGACATTCAAACGTCCCTGAACCACCACGTCGCCGGTATCCACGCCCTTATCGACGTGAAAAGCTGTCCAGCCGATCATTTGAGGCTGTTGATTCAACAACGCCCAGAACGAGGAGTGGCTGCCTCGATAGAACGGCGTCAAGCCCGGGTGACCTCCCAGAACCAGGCCTGTTGTCGGCAGATGTCGAACGTCTCTAGGGACCCAGGACTGCGAGTGAACAACAAGTACGTCGGGCTGAAGTACCGCCATCGCCTGTCGGGCCGAAGGTTCCGAATACGACCGACACCGTATGACCGGTACATCCTGCTGCTGCAGAACTTCCTCGACGTGCTGCCTGTCAAAGAGCCGTTCATAAATGCGACGATCTGCCTTCCGATTTTGCGCCTGGTATATGAGTCTCGCGGCAACCTGCGACGCTGTCGAGACAACTCCCTGCTTCTTCAGCAGGCGTCGAAGGGTGAGCAGTGGCAGACCACCGGATTTGGTATCCGCTTCGACGATACCGACCAGATTGACGTCCGCCTCAATCAGCTGCGCGCACGTAGCGCGACAGTGCAGCACCGGATTAATCAGTGCCAGTACGCGGTGGCGACGGGGGGCGGAGCGGTTGTGTTTGTGTAATTCTGAGCGTTCGGTGAGGATGTCATCAGGCTTGCTCATGCATCGCTCTCCGCTGACGCACGAGACTCAGGTACAGTGGGCCCATCAGCTTCTTGACGTGTGACTTGGTAAATCGCAATGCACGCTCGGGAAAGACGCCAACTGTTGGATGGGTCAACCAGCGAATCAGTGTTTCCCGGGACGTGTTGTCCAGCATCATCATTCGCCCAAAACACGTAGCGCCGCTGTGCGACCACGAGTGCGTAATTTGTTCTGAGGTGAAGATCTGAGTCAATCCGGCGGCGGATGCTTCTTCGATGGTGGCGCTGTTGCAGTCGCCGCCAGGAATGCTTGCCGTGTGAATCGGTTCGCCGAGCAACTGCTGAAGCACATCACGGCTTCGAACCCACTCGTCAGCCATCTGGCTGCGGGAAAGACTGCGAAAAACATCCGGATGACTGCACGAATGGCTGCCAATCAGGTGTCCTCGACTTCGCAGATCCCGCACCTGTAGATCCGTCATGAAACCCGGACGATTCAGCAGGCCGGTCGTAATAAAGAACACTCCCCGCCAGCCACGCTCTTCCAGCAGTTCTGCTGCAATTGGAGCAGAGGCGCCTCCATCATCAAACGTAAACGTAACAACAGGCTGTCCGGTCGCTGAGTCGACTGACTCGGGTGTTACAACAGACAGACCGGTCGACTCGACATCGTCAAGGTATTGAACAAACTGTGCAATGGAGTGTTTGTAGCGCTGGGCCGTCGGTTGCTGAAAACCGCTGCAGCTGAAGTCATCAGTGACGTCATGGAGCAACAGGCCGATATTGGTCTTGGGGGAAAGCGTCGTCACGTGACGTCCTCGATCACTGGGAGGATGGGATTGGGTACGTCGAGTCCGGGAAGCTAATTCAGAAAGAGCCGTTGCCGCAATATCACTCCTGCCCGACATGGTCGATGAAATCCGATGGAAAGCCCCACTCCGGCCCCGTTTCTTTTCAGCGGCCGTTGCTTCATCGATCAGCAGCGCACGAAAAAACTGCGGCGACGAACGTCGTAACCGCAGTGTTTTTTCGAATGGAATGCCCGATCCGATGCTTTTTTGCTGTGTTTCACACTGACTTGTGGCTGCGAAGAACCTTCTTAAACAGCAGTTTCGTGACTGCCACGAGCCAGTATCGTCCACGACAATAAGTAAAGTGCTCTAGCGTTTCTTTTCGCCACCAGAATGGGCCCGATCGCAGACGACGATCCTGTTGCAGTCGCATTCGTCCGGACGATCTGCATACCGAGACCCGTACGTCCTGGCCTTCACGCCGCGGTGCTTCTTATAAGAGACCAGACCGCTGGCAACGTAGCTTTGGTCCATGTTGCCAATAGCGTCGCCCAGGTCGCTCAGTTCACCGACAACGGCAACCTGTAATTCTACCAATCCGACCATCATGCCAATGACCAGAACGGTGCCAATAAGTACAATTTCCGCAGACAGAATTACTCCGTCTTCGTCATTCCAGAGGTTTTTCATCAATCACGCCTTTTGCTTAAATGTGTAAAGTGACAAACGTTTCGTGTCTGCCTTTGTTGGCAATTCGTAAAGGCACGAGACGTACCGAAACCCGCTGTAATGCAGTGTTGCCGATTGAAAACACTTAAGAAAAGTGTCAGTTCGCGGTTGAAGATCCGTCAAGGGAACTTGACATGTTTCTTTTACTGAACGCCGCATTGCGCTCATCTTTACAATTCGTAAACGACGATTTGACACGTAAATTGAACCCGGGTGTTGACTGCCTGCAACATGATGCGTTTAAGCAACGCAAATGCTGGGAATGTCGTAAATGAATTTGTTGAATCCAGGGCACGGAACATCAGCGGGCATTCGGGTTTGCATTCGCACCGTGTGCCAAGTAGCCTGCGCAGTTCGCCGAAGAAGACCACTGTGGCCATGAGTCACCCTAACCTGTTGGCATCATGTGAGTTAGCGACTATTGAGGGCGACGTTGTGCCTTTGACCACGAACGCCGCCGGCTGCTCAAATTTTGAGTTGGCTGCGGAAGTCGCTGGATTGAGGAACAGACCTCAGACTCCCTGCGACTGTTGACCTGGAAGTAATCAAAAAAGAAGTGATCAGATGAGCAGTGACGAAAAAGATGAAACCGGTCCCGATGACCTTGCAGAAAAACTGTTTGGAATCGATGTCAAGAAGACAGACGACGACACGAATGTTGGTAGCGAACTGTTGTTCGACGACTACGACGACACGTCTTCAATGGACAGTCTGCTGGGCATTCGAGGCGACGATGAGGCAGATTCAGATGTCGAAGACGACGACGACATTGACTTTGATTCACCAAAGAGTGATGAGCCGGCGGAGTACGAAGCCGAAGCCTATGCCGACGAAGTCGATGACGACCTGATTCTGTTCTCGGACGATGACGTCGCAGAGAATGACGACGATGATGATGATGATGACGTGGGTGAGCTGGAATCGGTAGACGATGATGACGACGATCTGACATTCGAGGATGACGACCTAGTCTTCAGTGAAGTGGATGATGTCGAAGAGGAAGAGCCTGAGCTGGAATCTGTGCGGCGCCGAAGTTCAGAGCCGGCGCCAGTTCGCCAGTCGCAGTCCCGCCGATCCGATAATGACGATGATGTCTGGAACGAGTTAGGGGAATGGGTCTGGGACGACGACACGGGCTCGACAGATGATGATCAGGTCGTGTCTAAAGCTGCTGACGACGAAGAAGAAGAAGAAGAAGCGTCTCAGGCTCCCGCAGAATCTAAAGACCAGGAAGAACGCCCTCGCAAACGAAGTCGCGGTCGCCGCGGGCGGGGACGACGTGGTCGGGGGCGACGGGGCGACAGCAATGATGCCGCTGCGGAGTCGCGCCCGGATGACGCCAGCACAGACACGAACGACGATGACATTGTATTTGGCGACGAATCCGAAGAATTTGTCAGCGTATCACGACGAGTTCCCGAGGCTGACAACGACGACGATGTCAGCATGGATGAAAATGTCGATGGTGGCGTTGCGGATGACGAAGAAGAGAAACCACGCAGGCGAGGAAGAAGCCGACGTGGTGGGCGTGGACGACGCGGCAGAGGTCGCAAACCCGCAGTTGTTGAAGAATCAGCAGACGAGCAGAGCGTCGACGAACAGGACGACGATGATGACGATCTGATCTTCGGGGCGGAAGAGACGGAAGAGGAAGTCGAAGCCCGTCCACGGGAGCGGACGAGTCGAAGGCGGCGCCGTCCAGTTCGCAACGAAGACGAACCGAGAGGCGAACGTCGACCTGCGAGGCCTGCTCAACGTGCAGAGTCAGCCGACGACGAAGGTGATTCCGGCGAGCAACGTGATGACGACGCTCCGCGAACTCGGCGGCGACGTAAGCCGGCGCCACGAGAGGCATCAGCTGAATTCGATGGTGTCCCGACGTGGGAAGAGGCCATCGGCTGTCTGGACGTACGTTCTCCAGGCAAGAATCATTCTGAGCGTGGCCGACGCGGTCGGGGTGGTCGCGGTGGCAATCGAAGCGGCGGCGGTCGAAGCGGCGGCGGTCGATCGAGTGAAGGCGGTAATCGCGGCGGCGGTCGATCAAGTGAAGGTGGCTCAAGAGGTGGGAGTGGTGGCCGGTCAAGGGACGGTGGCTCAAGAGAAAGCGGTCGTGACCGCTAACCACATTGGTTGTGGACGACGATTCGCAAGATGCCAGCCATTTACAACAGCGGGATCGCGGCCCCGTGCGGATATCGCTGGCCGCCAGTCAGACCATTGACAGATCGGATGGGATTTTCCGGTAGCGTGTTCCACAAATGGGCGGTCGACGCAATTCCGCCGGTGGGCGCGAAATTAGTGAAGATCTCCCCGGTCTGTTGCCGAATATTTGGCTTACCGATGGTTGATTATTGGTCTGTTGATTGATAACGTTCCACCATCACGCGAGGGGCCGTAGCTCAATTGGTTAGAGTACCGGACTGTCGATCCGGGGGTTGAGGGTTCAAGTCCCTTCGGCCTCGCTTAAGAAAAGCCGCAGCATCATGCTGCGGCTTTTTTTATTTGTCCGACAGCGTATTACGCTGAGTCATGGCCGCGAATAACGCTTGCCGGCATGCAGTGTGAGCTTCCCACGAGGCCAAACGTGCTACGTGTTTTCGAAAACTGCCCTAAGTCCGGTTTCTGCTTTCCCCTGCGGTTTTTTGGCGGCTTGAATAATTGAAGCTGCTCAAGGAAGGGCCGCTTTGCAGAGGCCTGCCCGGTCTCGATTGGGACATGACTTACTGCAGAACGCCGGCATCGCGTGCCACGTTCATCAGTGCCGTAATCTGTTCGGATTGCTCGGACGACGGCAGGCCCCATCCATTTGCGTCCGCGGAGATTCCAAAGACTGCCCTCGTCGTCCGGCAGCCGAATTTTTCGTCGATAATTTCGCACTGGTCCGGAGTGATCAGAGACGGATGCGGTACGCCACAGACATGTGCCAATTGAAGCAGTTCTTTGCGAAGCGTGATAACGTAGTTCGCCAGACGAGCCCCCTTGTGAGTCGGGTCGAGCCCCCGCATCAGCCATTTGCTCTGTGTCGCAACTCCTGTCGGACAATGTCCTGTTTGACACCGCTGAGCCTGAATGCAGCCGATCGCCAGCATGGCTTCACGAGCCACGTGGATCATGTCACAGCCCAGCGAAAACGCCACAGCGGATTGAGCCGGAAAACCCAGCTTGCCAGCCCCCACAAAGACGATTCGGTCCTGCAATCCTCGGGCGAAGAATTCCTGGTACACTCGAACGAAACCCAGCTTGAACGGCAACGCGACGTGATCAGAAAACACAAGCGGAGCTGCCCCCGTACCGCCTTCGCCGCCGTCAACGGCAATGAAGTCAACGCCACGTTCACTAGTTGTCATCAGTTCCGCCAGCTCAGTCCAGAACGACTGTTCTCCGATTGCAGACTTGATGCCGACCGGCAAACCGGTTTCGTCAGCCAGCATTTCCACGAAGTCCAGCATTGAATCCGTGTCTCGAAAAGCTGAGTGACTGGACGGGCTGATACAGTCTTGCCCCTGTGGAATCCCTCGGGTGGCTGCAATTTCCGGCGTGATCTTAGCCGCTGGAAGCAGACCTCCCATTCCAGGCTTTGCGCCCTGGCTCAGTTTGATTTCAATGGCTCGAACGCTGTGTGTGTCCACCACCTCTTTGAATCTGGACAGATCAAAACGTCCAAATTCATCACGGCACCCGAAATAGCCCGTACCGATCTGCCAGATGAGATCACCACCGTACCGGTGATGCTGAGCAATAGATCCTTCACCCGTGTTGTGCAGGCAACCGGCAATCGCGCATCCTTTGTTGATGGCTTCCACCGCAGCGGCACTCAGAGAGCCGTAACTCATGCCAGAGATATTGACTACGGATTCGGGCCGGAATGCGTGTTTTCGCCGACGTGATTCACCCAGCACCTTGGCACAGGGAACGGAGTAGATCTTGTCATAGCCGGGCTGGCCTTCGCGGGTCTCAGGCAGAGGAAACATTGACTGTTTGACAATGATGTGGTTGGGCGCCTGCTCAAGGTCGTTGTCCGTTCCAAAGCCAAAGTAGTTATTCTGCTTCTTTGCAGATGCATACACCCAGGTCCGCTGGTCACGAGTAAACGGGCGTTCTTCGTTATTGCTGGTGACGATGTACTGTCGCAGTTCCGGACCGACCAATTCCAGCAGGTATCGGAAGTGTCCGATTACCGGAAAATTTCTCAGAATGGCGTGCTTCTTCTGGACGACGTCGTACAGCGAAATCAAAACAAGCAGGCCGATTGCGATTCCGACTCCCCACGACATCGTTCGTCTCCTGTAGCTCAGTTCAGATGTTCAATGCCTGCCGCAGTACAGGCTCAATCGCATTTGCCTGGTTGAAGAATCCCAGGTCTGACGGGTGCGAACCATCGGTGGTGTCGTCACGATCTTTCGCCAGCAGACTTTCCCCGTCGATATAGAACAGGTTTTCGATCCCTGAATCCTGCATCTTCTGAAACGCTGCACGAAACGGGCCCCGACTGGAATCGTTACGTTCTTTCCGCGACGGCAGAATCCATGACTGGGGATAGGTGCGGTCTTCGACCAGTACAATCGGGACGCCGGGGTGGGCCGCACGCAGTTGCTTCACCATGGGTTCCGTGCGTTCTACGACCTCCCGGGCCACCATGTTCGGCAGGCAGTCGAGCACGTAGACAGACGGATCCAGTTCTACCAGAAATTGCCCGACTTCCTGTTCAAGCTTACCGTTGCCGGAAAAGCCGAGGTTGATGACGGGGCGATCAAGCCGCCGTCCCAAAATCGCCGGGTGTGGCATGCCTGGCCGCGATGCGCAGGCGCCGTGAGTAATAGACGTTCCGTAGAAGACGATGGGCTTGTCAGTCCGCGGAGCAACGGGTTCAAAGCTGCTGCCTGCAGAGACACCGAGTCTGAGGTACTCAGTCCCGTTGTAAAGCGGCAGGTACACAGCGTAATCGCGTGTTTCCGGCCGCATCCCTTTGATCAGTGACAATTTCATCTGCTGAGCGGAAGGTCGAGTGACCGCCACCCATCTCCAATTGCCATTGTCGTCTTTCGCATACAAATCCAGGCCGCTCACACCGGTTGCCGGCATATGAGGCATCGCCAGTTTTTTTGACGTAACCCCATGCTCTGCATGTATTTCTGTCGCATTGGTTCGAAATCGCACCATCATGCCCGACGAATGTCGACTAAGATTCCAGACCGCGTCACGGACCACTCCTTTTGCTCGTGCAGGTAGACGATCGAAATACTTTTCGGTTTCCGGGAAACCTCGGCCTTCCACCCCCCACTCACGAACATCGTGCCACTGGACTTCACCTGTCTGTGCTGCGCCGAGCATCCCTCCAGTAACGGCGACTGTTCCTGCCGCGGAAGCCACCATAAACGATCTGCGAGAACAAAGTGATTCCACGATTCTCTCCTTTACTAATTGGACTTCATCCGGGATACCGCTAGGCTATTCGCCACGGCATTGCAACGTTTTCATGACGTAAGGCGGATTCCGTAGAAAACGGAATGGCACTTCTCGTCTGCTGGTCAGACCTTATCAAAGGACGGATGATCGGTCACGCCAGTGCCGGATCCGGCGTGATTGAGCCGGCCGATCCGCAAGGAAACGTGGGACTGGTTTCTGAGACTAGTGGGTAGAAGCGTCTCTGTGTTGCGGGGCGATGGGCCCCCTTGCGTTGTCTGGCAGTGCCCCTGACTACCGACAGCGGAGGGGAATTGAGAGATGGTGACTCAACACGGTGCTATCAACGGCCCCGGTTCAACTCCAAAAACGTAGCGTTTTTGCAACATCCGAAGCATTAGCGATACATTTCGGTGGCAATTATCGACAGCAGCTGACAACGCGATGGTGACAATTGCATGGGTAATTCCGGATTTGCAGTGCAGGATTCGAGCTGTTGCCGTTGAATTTGAATCCTGCAATAGGCGATCAGTCGCCAACTGCAGCGTATCTCGGCCGCAGTTGACGCTTGCGAGCCATTGGCTTTGTTTTTGCTCTCCTTGTGCGTTTGGCCCGGCATCCGTCGGGCTAACGGTATTTTCGGGCATACCGACCGTGTCTAATTTGGCAGTTGTTGCATTTCACACCACACGAAGTGCAACGGTTCCTGTGTTTTCTGATTTTTTCGCTGGACTTTGGACTGTTTGGTTAATGGATAATGCCCGTCTTGTACATGCGTAGTTCTGCGCCGTGCGAGAGGCGATCTACGCCGCTATTTACTGATGTTTTGTTCACCGAATATCGACCGGGCCGGTTCCGGTTGATTTTGGTTTTAGGATTATTCCCCCTGACCTTTCTGATCCGTTCGGATCGGATTGCGTGACCTGAATTCACACACGATCACGTTCATTGGTCCCAAGGACGCAAAATGCTGATTTCTTCCTGGCTCAAGTCGTTTCGTAATCATCTTCAGTCTCGACCCCGTCGCATTACACGCCGAGTCAAACGTGCGTCACGTCAGGCAGAGCATCTGGAACAGAAGGCTCTGCTGACTTCGCCATTGTTTCAGAGCGCAATGTTGCCTGGGGGAACCGCATTTCCAGAAAACTCCGTGCTTCAGACAACGCCTGCGCAGGTGACGCTGCAGTTTGACGCAGCGCAGGTAATGGATCTGAGCACCGTCAACACGACCACACTGGTCGTGGATGCTGCTGGTGGCGACGGCATGTTTGACACGGCGGACGACCTGTCGGTCACACTGACGGGCTTTGGCGTTAATCCGCTGCCTAATCAGAACCTTGTCTCCTTTCAGTTCGGTCAGCAGTTGCT
>JAQWLN010000166.1 GCA_029247265.1 Fuerstiella sp. | reverse complement strand
ACGTCGACACGACGTGGAAGTTCTCGGAGATGATCTCTTTCCGGGACACCATGGCGAAGACGCTGGGGCTCGAGCTGATTGTGCACATCAACGAAGACGGTGTGCGCGAAGGCATTGGCCCGTTCACCCATGGCTCAGCGGTGCACACCGACATCATGAAGACGGTGGCGCTCAAGCAGGCGCTCGACAAGTACAAGTTCGACGCGGCCTTCGGTGGGGCTCGCCGAGACGAGGAGAAGTCGCGCGCCAAGGAGCGTATCTTTTCCTTCCGCACGGCACAGCACCGGTGGGACCCGAAGAACCAGCGTCCGGAATTGTGGAACGTCTACAACACGCGAGTCAACAAGGGCGAAAGCATCCGCGTCTTTCCATTAAGCAACTGGACCGAACTGGATGTCTGGCAGTACATTCATCTTGAGAACATCCCGATCGTGCCGTTGTACAAATCGGCCAAACGCAAAGTTGTGGAACGCGACGGTGTACTGATCATGCTGGACGATGATCGAGTTCCGCTACTTCCCGGTGAAGAACCCATGGAGAAGATGGTTCGTTTCCGCACACTCGGCTGCTATCCGTTAACCGGTGCTGTGGAATCTGAAGCCACCACGCTGCCGGAAATTATTCAGGAAATGCTGCTTACTAAAACCAGTGAACGTCAGGGTCGCGTCATCGATCAGGACGAAGGCGGCGCCGGCATGCAGAGAAAAAAAGAACGCGGGTACTTCTAAGTTATTCTGCGCATTCCTGCTGACACATCACATCGGGAATTGGGGCTTCACCCGGACACCGGCTCAAAACGCCATTCATTTACAAACAACACGATCCATGTCACATCAGTCAGACCTTATTTCAACCGACATCGAAGCGTACCTGAAGCAGCACGAGCAAAAGCAGTTGTTGCGATTCATCACGTGTGGCAGCGTTGATGACGGAAAAAGCACGCTCATCGGCCGCCTGCTGTTCGATTCCAAGATGCTGTACGAAGACGAATTGGCCAAGATTGAGGCGGATTCCAAAACTCAAGGGGCCGTTGGCGGAGAGTTCGATCCTGCGCTTGCAACAGACGGGCTGAAAGAAGAACGCGAGCAGGGGATCACGATCGATGTGGCCTACCGTTACTTCAGTACTGCAAAACGCAAGTTTATCATCGCGGACACTCCGGGACACGAACAATACACTCGCAACATGGCAACGGGAGCCAGCTCTGCGGATCTGGCCGTCATCCTGATTGACGCTCGGCATGGTGTGATGACTCAGACCAAGCGGCACAGCTTTATCGTGTCATTGCTGGGCATTCGTCACGTCATCATTGCTATCAACAAAATGGACCTGGTTGATTTTGATGAAGCCACCTTCGACAAAATCTGCGCCGACTACAGCGCGTTTTCTCGGCGTCTTGATCTGCCTGACCTCCACTTTATCCCATTGTCTGCGCTCAAGGGCGACAACGTTGTGGACCGCAGTGAAAACATGGCCTGGTACAACGGCGGCACGCTGATGAATCGGCTGGAATCTGTCTACATCGGCTCAGACAGAAATCTGCAGGACTTTCGCATGCCCGTGCAGTGGGTCAACCGACCGAATCTCGACTTCCGCGGCTTCTGCGGCACGATCGCTTCCGGCATCATCCGCAAGGGCGATGAAGTGATGGTCATGCCCAGCAAAAAGACAACGCATGTCAAAGAGATCGTCACCCAGGATGGCAACATGGATGAAGCCTACGCGCCGCTTGCCATCACGCTGACTTTCGAAGACGAAGTGGATGCCAGCCGAGGCGACATGATTGTGAAAACCGGCAATGTTCCAGTGACGTCTGATACCGTCGAAGCCATGCTGGTCTGGATGGCGGAAGAACCGATGGTCCCCGGCAAGACGTACCTGGTGAAGCACTCGGCTCAGCTGATTACCGGATCCATCGAATCGCTGCGTTACCGAATTGACGTCAATACACTGCACAGCAGCCCTTCGCCGCAACTGAATCTGAATGAGATTGGTCGTTGTCGACTATCGCTGAACGAGACCATTTGCTTCGATCCTTACAAAAGCAATCGCTCTACAGGCGCACTCATTCTGATTGATCGGATCACGAACGCGACCGTGGCCGCGGCAATGATTCTGGATCGCAGTGCCGGCGGAAAGAGGCTGGCAGCGTGGGAAGAGGAGATCGCCGTTGAAGAAGACGCCAAGCAGGCTGGCGTCCTTAACGAAGTGACCCCCGAAGAACGCGAAGCTCGCTATGGCCAGAAGCCAGCCACGGTACTACTGACGGGTCTGACAAGCAGTGGCAAGACAACCGTTGCTCAGGCGATTGAACGCAGGTTATTCGACAGCGGGCGAGCGGTTACGGTTCTGGATGGACAGCAGGTCCGCCGAGGGCTCAGCAAAGATCTTGGCTTCAGTTTCGAAGAACGTTCAGAGAACCTGCGCCGATCGGCACACCTTGCGAACATCCTGAACGACGCCGGCATCATTTGCATCGCGGCGTTTGTGGCCCCGAACGCAACCGTTCGCGGCAAGGTGGCCGGAGTTGTTGGCACCGACAGATTCCTGACGGTTCACGTGGACGCTCCGATTGAATTGTGCCGCGAACGTGATTCTCGCGGGCAATACGCTGAGGCCGATGCAGGCAAGCTGACGGAACTTTCCGGCGATACGGCACCTTACGAGGTTCCAGAATCGCCTGATCTGGTGCTGAAGACTGGCGAACAGTCGGTTGATGAATGTGCAAATGCCGTCATCGAACTGCTGACATCAAAAGGCTTTCTGCGATCCTGAATGCGAGACGGCGAATCGCCTTTCGTCCCCTTGGAAGTCATCAGTCGAACCGACATTCTTAAGCTGTACGAAAAAGATGCGCATAAGCCCGGCAGCTTTGCCAATACGGGACTGATGGCGCGACGTCTGGCGGAGCGTTGACTTCGATTCATTCGGGTGTACCACAACAACTGGGACCACCACAGCAACGTCGGGGGACGGATGCCCGGTCAGTGCCGGGATATCGATCAGCCAGAGCCATCGACGAGCTGCTGGCCTAAACGCTGCAGCGCCGGGTGGCGATGCGACGTTTCCCAATCCGGTTGTGATGATCAATGCCGGCAGGGAACACATTCATCGGTGGGTACTGGTCGAAAATACAGCAGCTTGCCCAGCAGCTCAGAGTGTTTTCCCCATGGCTCTGATTGAGTGAGCTCATGGTCCGCATATGCCAGGTACTGTGATTCGCCTGCTCTTTCGTAGTCCAGGTAGAAGGGCACGTCACGCGATGCTGCAGACACGACACGACGCAGTTCAAAGAATGTAATCAGGTCGTTGTGTTCGACGTACTCCTGCAGATCCGTATGATCGGTGGAGACTATATTGACAAGGTCGTCCTGCCATGACCCCAGTCTGATTGCCGGCATGAACAGATGATTGTTCCAGTCGCCTTCTGTTCTCAGGTTGCTGTACATGGTGAAGCAGGTTTCCGTCTTCAGGCCGATGTACTGTGACAGCCCCATCAGCACGACCAACGGAATCGTTCCCCACAGCAGTCCGGGACCTGTCGTCGGCAGAGCAGTGTCTGCTTCAGGATTCTTGCGATATTTGGACCAGTATATTCCGGCGGCGCAGGCGGCGCTGACAAGGAATGACCATTCCAACCAGATCAGCCACGGCACCTGGTAGATGCCTATTCCGGCGATTTTCATTCGGAAGTGTCCGCTTAGTTCCAGCACAATCAGTGAAGCAATCGTTGCGACGACCACGCTGCAGGCCACAGCATAGGCCATGCCACGAGACCGTTCTGATGTACGTTGTCTGAGCCAGTGATTGCAGAGTCCGAGCACAGGTCGGATTCCATCCATGCACACCAGGACATACAGGGCGAACGCAAATGCTGAAAACGTACGATGACCCACGGGCTGCTGCAGAAACCGGACGCCATCGTCAGTCTGGTCGAGAAAGGGACGGTCAACGTTTTGGTGCTTGGAGCCGTACAGCAACCCGATGTCCATGCGCTACATCGATACGAAAACGATGTTGCTCACGCCCTGGGGGCGGCCCAGGGTTTCGCGGAAGATGCCGGTGACGTCATCGAAATTCATCGCCGCAGCCAGACCTGAACACACAGCCTTTGGTTCCTCAGACGATGCCTGAATCTGAGCTTCTGCCTGAGCCGGAAACGCCACCTGGTCCGGGTATTGCGGCACAGCCGGTGTCCATTGCACGGTTTCTGTCTGAGCCGACAATGTCGCCGGTCCCGGTGCCTTTGCCACGGCTGGATTCCCAGCCTCTCACCGATCCGATGTATCTGCCACTGCCTTCCTCGCTGCCGCGGCCCCCCGATCCGCCACTTACTTTTCCGGTTCCCCACAATCCCGTGGCGGCCCCCATTTATGACGCGGCACGAACTATTTGGGCGCCCCGCCCGCAGCGATCGGCGTCTGCCGTCAGTGACGGAAATGTTCCACGGCCGGAGCTTTCGACGGTGCCACAGGGGCCCGCCGCGAATTCTCAGGTACCGACTGTACCTGATGTGACTCCGGCTGCTCCAGGGCGTAATTCATACCGCCCGTCTCGCTACGGCGGCTATTCTCATGCACCGGTGTTTCGCGGCCAGTCGCCGTCGGGCGCAGAGTCAGAGATTCTGGCTGACATGAACGGTCATCAGTTTGCCTCGCCGATTGCACGAATTCCGCGTCGCGGCGGCTATGGTTCATTGACGCCCGACGATGTCGTCTTGCATGCCGGCGATGTGAAGCTGGTGATCGATACTCCCATGGCTCCACCGTCGTGGGCGGTGCTGGAATGTGAGCTGATCCGTGCGAACACCGAGGCGTGTGAAGAATTCTTTGCCAGATACTTTGACGAACGCGGTTACCTTGAGTGTGTCGAACGCTGGGGAGGTGACGACGGGCCGGATGACGCGATCGAGAACGTCGCGGACTGGCCGATCCTGCACGCTCTCGGCGCTCCTGATTCGATTCGGACGATGTACGGCAGGGCATGGGAAGGACATTTGAAGCAATACACAGAAGCCAAAACCACCGACGTTCCGTTCGCGCGGGACGGCATGTATTACAAAGAGTTTCCGTGCATGATGGACTGGATGCACAACGGCGAAGGACTTCGTGTTTTCAACCTGCAGGGCTTGTCAGACCCCCATGACGTGACGTTTGGGCAACGCACGCGGCGCTACGCCGGTTTTACATGAATGAGGATCCGGGGGCCCCGAATTACGATCCGCAGCATAAACTCATTTGCAGCATGTTTAACGGCAGTCGTGGTCCGCTGATGCGAAAGACGACGGGACTGGATTGGGCGGGCGACCCCATCGAAGTGGAAAATCGTTTCCACCCGGGGCACGGCGAACGAAGTTACGCAGAGATGCTGGCCCACTTCAAGGATTACAACGATACCGTCGGTGACCATCCTCAGAATCTGGCAGCAACATCACTTGCGGCCAACGCGTTCATGCTCACCGGTGAGGCGAAATATCGCAACTGGCTGCTGGAATATGTGGATGCATGGCAGCAGCGCATGCAGGACAACAACGGAATAATTCCCAGCAACATCGGACTCGATGGCAGCATCGGCGGCGCTACGAATGGGAAATGGTACGGGGGCGTCTATGGCTGGGGATTCTCTGTCAAGGTTCCTCAGACCGGAGCGATCGCCAATCGCAACCAGGTCCATCGGGCGGTCATCGGGTTCAGCAATGCATTTCTGCTTACCGGGAATCGTCAAGACATCGATGCATGGACCGGGATGATCGATCGCATCAATTCGAACAGCAAAATGATCGACGGACAGCGAATGTACCCGCGTATGTTCGGTGATCACGGGTGGTACGATTTCACTGCAGAACCATGGTCTCAAGGAGCGCTGGAATGCTATTTCTGGACCCTGCGACCCGAAAGACCGACGGCGCGTTCCTGCCAGTGAATGGCTCTCATTCCTGGACGGCGATGATCCGGGTTACCCGGTGCGAGCGCTGCAACGAGACTTTGACACGATTCGCAAAAAAATCGCCGGTATGCGATCCGACACGACGACACCTGACACGCGTCTGGCAGACGATCCGATGAAGTTCAATCCGGCAACCGTTGGATCGTTGCGTCAACTGATGACGGCCGGACTCGACCCGGGACGCGGGGCAGCTCCGTTTCACTGTCGTCTGCGGTACTTCGATCCGGTGCGGCGTCGGGCGGGCATACCGGAGGATACCGCCGCCCTGGTTGAAACGATGACAGATGATCAGATCACTGTGACACTCGTGAACATTGACCAGACGACGCCGCGAAGAATCGTTGTACAAGCGGGAGCCTATGCCGAACACCAGTGTCTGTTCGTGGAACACAGGAACGAGCGTGCCGACGTGGGCGATTCATCGTTCGAAGTCACACTGGCACCAGGCTGCGGCACGCGACTGATCGTCAAATGTAATCGTCATGTCAACGATCCCACGTTTTTGTTTCCCTGGGACCGACGTCAGTCCACGAATGGGGAACGTCGCCGTCACCGGCACCGCTGACGATTGCCGTGCGATTCATGGTGGACTGGTGGTCGGCGGCGGTGCATGGGTGATACATGACCTGCCATGCCTCAACCCTTCCGATGTTCGTGACTCGTCTGCTGCATTATCATCTGCTCCGGAATCGTGTAACCTTTCGGTTCGTGCGTGTTCAACCGTCTCCGTTCGCGGGAGACGCGGCGCTTTATCAATCAGCGAGTGGAAAGTCGTTCCGGAATCAGTGAAAGTGAATTGATGAATTGTCTGTTTTTTTCTTCTGCAATAGTTGCTGCATTCGTTGGGATGGGTGCGGGCGGAGCCAATGCCGCTGAGTCTGCTGCCGTGACTGTCTTCCGCAACGGCTCTGACGGCTACCAGGGGTTTCGGATTCCGGCGATTATCAAAGCGGCAAACGGTGACCTGCTGGCTTTTTGTGAAGCTCGTGCCGGTGGCGATGCCAGTGAAATTGATCTTGTCTCAAAACGTTCTTCCGATGGTGGAAAGACGTGGCAGGCGCTACACGTGGTGCTGGAGAGCGACAACTTTCGCAGCCTGTTTGAAGGCGACGTGCCACAAATAACGGTTGGTAATCCGGCGCCGGTCGTCGACCTGCTGGATCCGGACCATCCGGGGCGCATCTGGCTTCCGTTCACACTCGAAAATGACCG
>JAQWLN010000162.1 GCA_029247265.1 Fuerstiella sp. | reverse complement strand
ATGGGGAATCCGACTGATCCGCCCGATCCATTGATTGTCCAGAAGATCGAAGAGGCCCTGGCCGACTCGCGCAATCACCGATACTCCGTCAGCAGCGGAATTGAGAATTTGCGGAAGGAAGTGTCCGCACGATACTGGAAGCGTTACGGCGTCCGGCTGGATCCTGACAGCGAAGTGCTGGCCTGTATTGGTTCCAAAGAGGGCTTCAGCCACATGTGTCTGGCCCTGATGGGGCCCGGCGACACCGCAATCGTGCCTTCACCCTATTTCCCGGTCCACGTGTACGCTGTGATGCTGGCTTCCGGCAACGTGATTACTCTGGATACGCGTGAGCCGGAAAAGTTTCTGCAAAACATCGCATACACGTGCGAAAATCTTGTGCCCAAGCCGAAGGTTGTCGTGGTCAATTTTCCGCACAACCCAACGGCCACGGTGATCGAGCAGGATTTTTATGTCGACCTTGTTGCTTTGGCAAAGAAGCACGGCTTTCTTGTGATTAGTGACTTTGCCTACGCAGACATCTGTTACGACGGATACCAGGCGCCCAGCTTTCTGGCAACGCCAGGCGCAATCGACGTTGGCGTCGAAATGACTTCGATGAGCAAGAGCTACAGCATGGCTGGCTGGCGAATTGGCTATTGCTGTGGCAATCAGGAAATGGTGCGTGCCCTGGCGACAATCAAGGGGTATTACGACTACGGGATTTTTCAGCCGATTCAGATTGCCGCCATTGTCGCGATGAGGCACTGCGATGCCGCTGTGGAGAGTATCACGAAAGAATATCAGTCGCGTCGGGATGTTCTTTGCGAAGGACTGACACGACTGGGATGGGACGTAACACCACCCAAGGCAGGCATGTTTGTGTGGACAGACATGCCCGCAGCGTGGAGGGAGATGGGGTCAATCGAATTTGCGATGAAGCTGCTTAACGAAGGTGGCGTCGCCGTCAGTCCGGGTCGAGGTTTCGGAGACGACGGAGAAGGTTGTCTGCGACTGGCCATCGTCGAAAACAGCCAGCGTCTGCGTCAGGCAGTTCGCCAGATTGACAAGTGCCTGAATAGAGACGAAGTTGAGTTGGCAACGTAGCGCGCCGTCGAGGCCGGATTGCCGTCACGATGGCTGCCCGGAAGCCCCAAAGAAACATGGGATAGCGTGTGATACGCTTCATTCAGTGGCTGGTATTCACTGCATTTCGATTGAGCACGAAAGCAAACGAGCGATGATCAACAACGGATTTCAATCAGCATTCATCGTAGCGATTCTAGTGGCGATCGGGTGCCAGGATGGGCAGACTCCTGTCGCTGATACACCCCCAGCACCGCAAAATTCAGCCGCGGCAGACACAGGTCACACTCATGGTGACGCGGACAAGCTTGTCTGGGTGCAAAGTGACATCGAAGATGGCGAATTCCTGATTTCACTTGGCCATCACGGTGAACACTTCCATGGTGGTGATGAAATTGAACCTGCCGTCAGCATTTCAAAAGATGGTGAAGACGTTTCGAATGCGGTCGTTCACAATAGTATTGTGAACGAAGACGGCGAAGCCGTGCTGTGTGAGGAGCAGGCAACCGTCTTTGAGCCAAAGACGGATGAAGAGCCTGCTCACTACGCGCAGGGTGGTTTGACGATCCCGAAGGAAACACCGAAGTTCCTGATTCGATTACGCATTCAGTTGCCTGGCGTCGACGCCGAGTCGACACATGACATCACGCTAAACGTAAGTCATTAACGACTCTTCAGGTCGGCCGGCAGTGGGTGACGTTCCTGAACACACCGAGGCGTGTGCTCAGGATGAGCACTGTCAGATTTTTCCGTCCAGTCCCATCTGATAGTACTTGTGCGTGATTTTGTCCTGATTTTCCAAAAGCCAGTCGATGGATGGTTCGCACGCCATCGCTTTGTGGATGGCCTGTGCCATGGCCTTGCGGTGGATGTCGAACAGAGCCTTGTGGTCAAGATTGTCGTCGGTTGATACGCCAGGATTCAGCCAGACGCTGCAGATGATTCCCAGGTCATTGGCTTTTTCTTTGGGAATGTCCCCTGCGCGTACTGCGTCCAGAACTCCGTTTGCGATAGCTGCCTGAACAGTGCCCATCAAAATATTGGTGTAGCGGGTGTTCTTGACGGTGACCTTGCTGACGCAAAGCGTCACAGGGCGAACCTGAATGTCGGTGTTCAGAATTGCGAACACTTTTGAGTGCCCCATCGACTGATCTCCAGTGAGCGTAGCCAGAGCTGTGCCTACCGGGCCATCGAGTTCGCCAATGACGACCTCCGGCTCAGCCGCCGTAAAGGGTGGGCCGCCAGCCACAAGAGATTCACCTGTACGGAGGACGATGCGTTCAGACATGGAATTTGTAGTCCCGATGGAGCTTCAATCAGAGGAAGTGAGTGTCCGCGATTTCACGGACTCGTCAGACGCGCGTAACGTACCGATACCCCAATCGGCATGCAAGCGGCAGGTTTGAATCTCAATCGTGACGTCGAGTCAACCGAGCAAACACAAAGCCTGCGGCGTGTGATGCGCGAGGTTGTCCATGTACGCCGTGTTGATTGGGGACGGCCTCATTTTTTGGCTGACAGAAACGTCAGCAAGTCGGCAATCTGTTGATCGGTCAGGTCGTTCAGCAGACGGTCCGGCATCAGCGAAACGGTCTGCTGGATCAGCTCATCAAGGTCTGTTTCAGGAATCACGACGTCCTCGTTCCTGACCGTTCGCAGTGTGACGGCCGCTTCTGTTCGACTGACCAGCAGGCCGGAGTGCACCATGCCATCGATGGTCAGGGCTGTCCACGCCGCGAAGTTCGGGTCGATTTTCTGCGACGGATCCAGCATTGCCGCAAGTATCTCGCCAGGTTTCAGACGTTTGCCGACGTCATCCAGTGCGGGGCCGATCTGGCCACCCGTCTTACCGACTCGATGGCAATTAATGCACTGAATGCGTTTTTCGGCGAATAGCTTTGCCCCCCTGGCCGCATCGCCCTTCAATGCTGACAGATGTGCTGCGTCCAGTCGGCGATTGAGTTGCTGGCGGTATTCCACAGGCTGAAAACGCGTAAACAGATTGTGAATCTCCGGAGCGGCGTCACGAGCTTCGGCCAGCAATCGTTCGCGAAAATCGTGGTGGATTTCTCCACGATCCAGTTGCGCAACGACCTCCAGCGCCTGAGCCGTTGATTTTAAAGAGGCTTTGGGCCGGGCGGCAGGTGCGCCGGATTCGAGTGATGCAATCCATTCTCGCAGAATGTTCACACCCTCAACATCGACCTGCTGTGAACCGATGTGTGGCATACGACCTCGACCCGAACACGCCGTGCGGTATACCAGAACCGAATGTGACGGTCTGCCCGCAGCTACGATGGCACCGCCGGGAATTTGAAACGTACCCTGAACAGGTGTGGCGCCAACCATCTTTGTTTCTGCGAGAGACGCTTCATGACGCAGGTCGATAGTCGCCGTGCCACCGGCGCCGCGCTGATGACAATGAGCACAGTTGACGGAAAGATAGGAACGTGCGCGGTGTTCCAAACTGGATTCTGTGCTCCGGATATGTGCCAGCGCGGCCACTCGAGGCTGTGTCGACTTATGTACGTCGTCCGGAACTCTACCACTCAGCACGCCGATGTCGCGCAGCCATTCAATCTGATTGCGCATGGTTGTGTCAGCAGTTGCTCTCGCAGCGTGCGTCGAGGCGTTTGAAAGCCGAGTTTCATCAGCACCGCTCGTGAGAAATCGAATGGGGCGGTTCAACTGCGACAGCGTGAATCCCAGCACACCGCCGGCCCACGAATTGTGACACCGAATGCATTCTGATCGGGAATGAACATGCCACGTCTCTTCGCCGAATGATTTGTCGTAGTCGGATAACTGCAGATCGGCGCCACCAGCGGGGACAAGTTGCGCATCTGTCTGATTTGCGTTCCAGAGATAGCTGTATCCTGCCCATGTTTTTCCGCCGAAGTGCAGGACCTGTGTTTCCAGCGCGACTGTTGCATTTCCCGCCGTATCGCTCATGCTGACGGTGCGCGCCAGCACGCTGCCTGTTGGAAAGTGCATGGATTCGCGCAGGCTGCTTTCCTGCATCCGTTTGGGGCCGGGCAGCACCTGAATTGGTTCGGTGCCCGGGACACCCAGCCAGCGAACAGCGGTGGCACCGTCGTTCCACATGGGAGCATTGATTTCCACGGGAAGCACGCCTGGGTTCGGCAGCTGATTAACGACGTCCGAAAACAGCCCCGTTTCGCTGAGCAACTGCGGGAACTCTGACGGTTCGCCGACAGCTTCGTTTCGTTCCAAACCGTAAATCCTGCCTTCGTCGAAATGCAACAGCAGCAGCTCGTCCGACGTGTCTTCGCCAAATGCCACAATGCGAACTGAAGGGTCAACAAGGTCGGTCAGCTCTGTCAGCGAATCTGCGCTGCCATCTTCATTTTTCGTGATGGTTGCCGACCATATTCGTCGAGTTTCGTAGTCGCCGAAAATGTAGCGTCCTTTCAGTTCCGGAAACTGTGATCCCTGATAAATGAAGCCCCCCGTCACAGACGCCCCTTCTGCGTGTGAATAGGCAACCGCCGGTGCAACGATCGGTGTTGGTCCTCGTTTGCCGTCCGGGATAACGGTGTGTGGTCCTTCAACAATACTCCAACCGTAGTTGCCGCCAGGCTTGACGTTGTAGACCATTTCGTAGAGTTCCCAGCCGACATCGCCGACCCACAACTGGCCATCCGGGCCGAAGTTCATCTTCCACGGATTACGAAATCCATAGGCCCAGATTTCCGGCAGAGCTTCGTCGAAAGAATATCGCAGGCCGCCTGCGTCGAATTGTTCGGAATCGTCGTCCGAGCGATCGTTGTTCGCTGCCTTCACAAACGGATTGTCCGCCGGGACGGTGTAGAGCGGCCCGTCATCCGTCGGATTGACGTCGATGCGCATGATTGTCGACAGCCGGTTGGTGACGTCCTGCCCCGCTCGACGTGGGTCCGGCGGGTTGGGGACTTCGCCGTCACCCGCGGAAATGTACAGGTATCCGTCCGGTCCGAATTTCAGACATGCACCGTTGTGACCACCTTCCGGCCAGGTCAGAACAATTCTCTCGCTGGCGATGTCACATCGAGGAACGCCCTTGTCGTCAAATATGACGTTAAAGCGAGATAGTCTTGTACCATCTTCCAGATGAGTTTTCTTAACCGATGCCAACAGGTTATATGTCAGCCAGCAAACGGGAACTTCCGGATACTTCGGATGGAATGCCAGGCCGTAGGCATTCCTGACGGCTGTGGCGGAATCGTGCGGAGTGAGCTGATCGAAAATCTGTGCAAGGTCGACGAACAGATCCGGCTCGGAGACCTCACGGTCGTCGGGAAATGAGAACACTGCCGCTTCGCGCGTAACGACCCACAGCCGGCTGTTGTCGGGGTCACGTTCGATGTACAGCGGTTGGTCGAATTTCAGATTGGGAAATCGCAGGGTTTGCTTCAGCGGAGGAGGTGGTTCCGGTGACCCCACGATTCTGGACATTGTCCACGGCGTGCGTTGTGTTGCTTCCTGTGCAGGTGCCACGGACAGCAAAAATGCGGCGGAAAGTGAAAACAGGATGGCCGCCGCCCGCAGCGGCGGCCTTTTGAACGTCTGACGAAAGTTAGCTGTCACGGCATGCTTTCTGCAATGCGTCAATATGGTGTCATTCCTGATCGAACGGGAGATATCAATGCGTTTGCGGGAATTCAATGGATCACTCTGAAATCAGGTCTCCACGGATTCAGGCCAGTTTACTATGCTCAGAGCCAAATCCAATTGGCCGACGGCCAACCTCTTCCCATCGTTGCCGATTCATTCAAAACCAGCCATGAATATCAAGTTCTACAATACACTCACAAATTCCACGGAAGACTTCACGCCCGTCGACAGTGACGTCGTGCGAATGTATAGCTGCGGCCCGACTGTCTACGACTTCGCTCATATCGGCAACTTTCGGTCATTTCTGTTTGCCGATGTCATTCGCAGGTCACTGGAATTCTTTGGTCACAATGTCCATCACGTCATGAACATCACTGACGTCGGTCACATGACAGACGACAGCAATGCTGATGGAGCGGGCGAAGACAAGATGGCCGCCGCCGCTCAGCGAGTGAAAGAAGATAAGAAGTCGGGCAAAGTGCCGGATGGTGCCGTCGAGAACCCTGAGGACCCTTATCAGATTGCAGATTATTACACGAAAGCGTTTCTGGAGGATGCTCAGTTACTGGGTGTCAAGGTTGCCTTTGAACCCGACAATATTCTGAAGGCGACCGACAACATCGACACGATGCAGGAAATGATTTCGCAACTCATCGAGAAAGAGCATGCGTATGTTGGTCCCGATGGAGTCGTCTATTTCAGTGTCGACAGTTTTGACGACTACGGGAAACTCAGCGGCAACACTCTGGATCAGTTGCAGACGGGGGCTGGTGGACGAGTCAGTGACGAGAATCAATCGAACAAGAAGCATCCGGCGGACTTCATGCTGTGGAAGGCCGACGAGACCCACATCATGAAATGGGATTCACCGTGGGGCACTGGCTATCCCGGCTGGCACATCGAATGTTCGTGCATGGCTCGCAAGCGATTGGGCAAAGACGTCATTGATATTCATACCGGCGGCGAAGACCTGATATTTCCGCATCATGAGTGTGAGATCGCTCAGTCGCGTGGAGCCACTGGTGCGGACGCATTTGCAAAGTTCTGGATGCACGCTCGCTTTCTGATGGTGGAAGGCGAAAAGATGTCCAAGAGTAAAGGCAATTTCTGGACCGTGCGTGACGTGCTGGAAGGCCGTGCGACGGGAGTAAAAGTGCATCCGGCCGTCTTACGCCTGGAACTCATCAAGTCACACTACCGGTCCAATATGAACTTCACCAAGAAGGGGCTGCAGGATTCGGCCAACGTTGTCAAACGCCTGACCGAGTTTCGGAAGAGGCTGGAAGCGGCGGCCGGCGATACAACAGCAGATGTCGATTTGACTCACCCGATTTTGCAGGCCTTTGGCGATGCTCTGGCCGATGATCTGAATTTTTCGAAGGCGTTGGCCGTCGTTCTGCCGTGGGCAGCGACGGAACCGGACAATCCTGCTGAGGCGCTGGCGGCGCTGGACCGAATCAACGATGTGCTGGCAGTGGCACCTCTGGTAGCAGTCGATGGCGCGGGATCCGGTTCGGATGACGAGCCCGATATTATTTCGTTGTGCAAAGCGATGGACGATGCACGCGGTGCAAAAGACTGGTCAACATCCGATTCCATCCGTGCGCAGCTGGAAGACGCTGGCTACGACGTTCAGACAACGCCGGAAGGTACTGTCGCGGAGAAAAAACTGGCGTAGGCCGACGGCAGCCTGCTATCTGAATTGAAGCATGCCACTGGCTTCGCCAGTGTCTGTCGGCATTCGAAAACACTGACAGAGCCAGTGGCACACAACCCAGTAATCCCAATATTGCAATGATGAACTGGGTCCCGGCTTTGGCGCACGACTGAATTACCGCGAGGGAAGTTCGCCCATGGAACTTCCTTCGACTGGTTTTAATCACCAATCCGCAGCAGTACTTTTCCGTTACGGGCGTTTTCTTCGGCTCTGGTCACGGCCTGACCGATTTGGTTAAGTGAAAACGTATCGTCTATGGTCGTGGACAGGGCTCCGTCAAGAATCAGACGTGTGATGCGTTGGACCAGTTTTAGCTTGAACAGCAGGTTTCGGTCGTTCATGAAGTTTCCCAGCCAGAATCCTTCGACGCTGGCTTGCCGGGTCATCAATGTTCGCGGACTGTATTGAAGCGGCTGTTCGCTGAGCGTGCCGAAGATCAGCATGCGGCCCTTGTGGCCGAGTGCTCTGATGACGGCAGATCCTGTAGCACCACCGACCGGGTCAATGGCATAACGCACGCCGTGGCCGCCAACGATGGCATGAATCGCCGAAAGTAGTCTGTCGGCCGAATCCTTCGCCGGATCGAAAACAACCACTTCTGTCGCGCCTGCCGCTTTCAGGCCAGCAACGGACGCTTCATCACGGACGATGTTCAGTGTTTTGAATCCGAGTGAATGCCCCAGACGTGCGACCATCGTTCCCAGCGACGATCCGGAGGCGGTCTGCAGCAGCCATTCGCCGCGCGACACTTTCAGAACTTCCTGAGTCATGATCCATGCGGTGGCGGGGTTCACAAAAAACGTCGCCGCCTGCTCAACGGACAGTTGGTTGCTGACCGGTATCACCTGCGCTGCGGGAACGACAGCGTATTCAGACCAGTTGCCTCCGGCTCTGTTCAGCACGGCCACGCGTTTGCCGCGGAACAGTTTTCCTCGCAGACCGCCGCCTGATGCCTCGACGACGCCAACGCCTTCGAAGCCCGGGCTCTGCGGCAATTGAGGCTTGACGCCGTAAACGCCGCGAACGAACATCAGATCTGACGGGTTGACGGGACTCGTCAGCATGCGCACAAGGACCTCGCCGTGTTCTGGCGATGGTCTGTCGCGTTCGATGCAAGTCAGGACCTGTGGCGGCTCACCTGTGGATTCAAATTGTACGCACTTCATGACTTCGCTACCGCTGTATGATTTTGCTGCGAAGTCTACAGCGTTTCACGCTGAGATGTGGCCGCGAAAAACGATTTTCGACTCCAGTTTCGTTTCTCACACGAGCCAGTATCGTCCACGACAATACGTAAATTGCTCGAGCGTGCCACACCTGAAGATTGCTAGCCGAGGTCGACTCCGAGATCCTTCATGAAGAACTTCATGTCTTCCCACACCAGTTTCTTGGCCGATGCATTCCGCAGCAGATAGGAAGGGTGATAGGTACACATTACTTTGGCATCACCGTGTTGCAGGAACTGTCCCCGTAGCCGTCCCACAGGTCGTGTTTCCCCCAGCAGATTTTGTGCTGCGACCGTTCCCCAGCAGATAATGTGTTTGGGCGCTACGATGCTGATCTGGCCGTCCAGAAACTCGCGGCAGTTGGCAGCTTCCTGTGGGTGTGGGTTGCGATTTCCAGGTGGTCGGCACCGCAGAATGTTGCAGATGTAGATCTCTTCACGTTTAAGTCCGCAGGCCGTAATGATTTTGTCCATGAGTTGTCCGGCGGCACCAACGAACGGCTCACCCTGTCGGTCCTCATCCGCACCTGGAGCTTCACCAACAAACATGATGTCCGCGTCCGCGTTACCAACTCCGAAAACCGTTTGCCGCCGCGTATCAGCAAGCTCGGTGCATCGTTTGCAGGCTGCCACGGAATCGGCCAGCCTGCTTAATCCTTCCGCTTTCTGCTCTGCGTTACCAAACGTCTGTTCCAGAAGCGACTGCGTCGTTTCCATGACATCGGGTCGCTGAGCAGAATTGGGGGCCAGACGGTCGGGCGACATGAGTCGCGACTGACTGCCTGTCTTGTTCACCGGAGCCCGGCGTGTGGGTGCATTTGCTCCTTTGAGGCGGCTTGCCAGTACTTTGCCCGGTGCCGCGACAGGTTTCGGAAGAGTCACAGTTGGCAGATGACTGATGCCCGAAGACGTCATCAGGTTCATATATTGCCGTAGTGCGCGGCTGTCAGTCATGATCGATACTCGATTAGGGCGAACAGGGACTATCGCTCAGGCAGCACCTGGGTTGTCGTTCCCGTTGTCAGTACTGGGATCACCTGCATGGGGTATTCGGTAAATACTGCCGAATGCCATGCCATTTGTCGTCTGACTTGTCCGGACACGCTGTTTGTTTCGAAAAACCTAATTTACTGCCGAATCCGGACGCTCTGATTTGGCGATTAAGGAAAGATAGCGACGACCAATCGGGTTGTCGCCTTCATTTCAGTTGTTCCGCTGTTATCTCTCCACTTGTTCTCTCAGATTCACAGAACTCTGTGCCGATTGGCAATATGTTCGCCGGTTTGAAGGGCTTGGGGAAAAATCCACGTTAAGTGGGTTGTTTGTGGTGTCCGCGGATGGCGATGGCTCGACAGAGCTGCGGTGAGATAGACCAAAAGATGCAGAGGTTCAGTTCCTTCAGGAGGAAGGCACTCTCTCATCTCAGGATGAACGGGAGGGATTGAAAAATGATCAGAAGATCATGGAGTTCGTTTTTATCGGGGGTAGCCCTCGCTGGTGGATTGGTGATTGTCGGCACTGCGTCGGCCGGTGAGATTTACACGGCAGAACCAGTTAGCGACACATCGCAGCAGTTGTTTGCTGATGCAGACAACGAACTAACCGTTCAGATGGCATCGATGAGCACCATTGACAGCAGCAGCTGTGTCCCTGCCGGGTGCGGTGTTGATTGTGGCGAAGGCTGCAACGATTTATACACAGAGGGAGACTGCGATGAGATCTCCTTTGGTGGCTGGTTCCAGATGGGATATCACAATAGGGTGACTCCCAATGGAGCAATTCCCAATGATGCTGGCTCTTTCAATAACCACCCCGATCACCTTAACCTGCATCAGGGATGGTTGTACGCAGAGAAAGTCGCCGATGGCAGCTGCGGACTTGATTGGGGTGTCCGCATGGACGTGATGTACGGTGTGGACGCCGGAGACACTCAGGCCTTCGGAAACCGACCGGGCCGCTGGGACAATGGTGGCAAATTCAATCGTGGTGGCGGTTACGGGTGGGCAATACCTCAGCTTTACTCTGAGCTGGCTTCCGGTGACTGGAGCGTCAAAATCGGTCACTTCTACACGTTGGTGGGATACGAAGTTGTGACTGCTCCGGACAACTTCTTCTATAGCCACGCACTGACCATGTTCAACACCGAGCCGTTTACTCACACGGGTGCCGTGGCGACATATACGGCCAGTGATGATGTTACACTCTACGGTGGCTGGACTGCTGGGTGGGACTCAGGTTTCGATCGGGTTAACGGCGCAAGCAGCTTCCTGGGTGGGTTCAGCACGGCACTCGGAGACGATGTGACGTTCACCTACATTAACACATTCGGCAATTTCGGTGCTCGTGGTGCTGGTGCCAGCGGTTATTCGCACAGCATCGTGATCGACACGGCTTTGGCGGACGACCTTAACTACGTTATTCAGAGTGATCTTCTGGACATCGGCGTTGGTGCTGGTTCTTCGCAGGTTGGTGTGAATCAGTATGTTATCAAGACGATCAGTGACACGATTGGCGTTGGCGTTCGTTCTGAATGGTGGAAGAGCAACGGCGTTTCACAGTATGCCGTTACAGGTGGTGTCAACGTCAAGGCGGCGGACAACCTGATCATTCGACCGGAACTCCGCTATGACTGGCAGCTGCCTACCCCCTCCGGAGACCAATTCACCTTTGGCATGGACGCAATTCTCACGTTCTGATGAGACAGCCTTCGTGATAACCGCTTGAACCGACTATCGAATCGAAACCGCAGCTGGAACCTGTCCAGCTGCGGTTTTTTCGTGTCTATTCTCAATGCGGTAAACCGGGTAAAACAGTCATTGTGCTGTGATCGGGGGAAATACCAGGGGAAGTGTCGAGCGTGTCCACAGAAAAGGCTGAGGCGATCGTGATCAGGCAGGCGGATTTCAGCGAATCCAGCCGAGTTGTTACGTTCTTCAGCAAAGAATTCGGCAAGTTTTCGGCATTGGCCAAAGGCGCGAAAAGACTCAAAGGTCCTTTCGATGCTGCTCTTGACCTGCTTTCAACGTGTCGAATAGTCTTCATTCGCAAGTCATCCGGGACTCTGAGTATCTTGACTCAGGCGAGTCTTGAGTCACGTTTCTCTCCAGTTTCCGGCAGTCTTAATTCGCTTTATGGCGGGTACTACGTTGCTGATCTGTTATGCAGTTTGACAGAAGACGAGGACGCCGATCCTGAAATATATGATCTCGCCTACGCGGCGCTGAAAGAGTTGTCTGATCCGGAAGCGGATTCGGCAGCGTCAATTATACAGTTTGAAATCGGACTGCTGCGACGGGCCGGGTTGTTTCCCAACCTTTCTGAGTGCAGCGTATGTGGTCAATCGGTGACATCCGAAAAAAAGTACGCTCACTGGGTCAGTCAGGGTGGATTGCTTTGTTCTGATTGTCGTCGTCAGGAGTATTCAGGTAAGTCAATTTCTGCGGGTGCAGTCGCCATCCTGAAACGAATGTCAGGTGAAGGTTCCCAGCTTTCAGAACGAATTCGACTAACAAAAGATCAATCGGTTGAATGTCACCGCTTGGCGGTGTCTGTGATCACTAACGTGCTTGGCAGGAAGCCCGGCACACTCAGATATTTGAATTTTTGAGATTCATGACGCACTGCAGGACGCAAACGAGTCAGTCAGAATCGTCCACTTCTTATGAAGTGGACGACACATGCAGTACGTTCGAGTCCGGAACTGTTTTCCGGACGTGGCTGGCGGTCCTTTTTTGTGTTGCTGCTTTGGGCTCTGCGGCAGGCTGCCGCTCCTTGCGTCCGTCCGACGGTGAAGGTCTGTTCGCCAGCAACGACCTGCTGAGCACGAAAGGCATTCGTGGACCACTGGAACGTGCCATGTCCGGCGAAGACGACGTGCTGACGCGTGGCGCAAGATTTTCGGAGGCAGGCCAGCGACGGGCGGATGCAGCCCGGAAGCTGTTTGACGAAAAAAAATATCCTGAGGCCCTGAAACGCTACAAGGCGATCGCCAAAAAATACCCGGAATCATCCGCTGGCGAAGAAGCGTGGTTCCGAATGGGGGAATGTCATTTCGCTATGGGAGAGCTGCCTGCCGCTCAGGATGCTTACGATAAGTTGTTCGTCGACTACCCGTCCACGAAGTACGTTGCGGACACAAGTCGTCGGTTGTTTACAATCGCCTCGACATGGCTGGAAGTCACAGATCCAGTCGGTCAGAGCCAAATCAAAACGGTCAGTCAGCAAAACGAAATCGACGGACCCAAACCGGTTTCGTCTTCGCGTGATCCCAGTGTCAAATACGGCCTGATCCCCAATTTCTTTGACAAGAGTCGGCCGATGCTGGACACAAAGGGTCGGGCTCGCAATGCCCTTAAATCGATCTGGCTGAATGATCCCACCGGACCGTTGGCAGACGACGCATTAATGTTGACGGCGTCGTATTACATGAGACGCGACAACTACATCGAGGCAGATCGCTACTTCGAAATCCTTCGCGAGGAATACCCGGACAGCCCTCATCTTGAAGATGCGTTCGTGCTGGGTTCGCACGTGAAACAGATGTCATACCGCGGCCCGTTCTACGATGGGGCTTCGCTGGTGTCAGCGACGAACCTGAAAGAACGAACGTTGCAGCTGTTTCCGAATTCAGAAGACCGCCAACAGATTCGTAAGGATCTTCAGCGACTGCATTTGCTGGAAGCGCAGCGGGTGTGGAGCAGAGTTGATTTTTACCGTCGCAAGGACAACCCGCGAGCGGTGGCAATTCAATGCATGCAGGTGATCACAGATTTTCCGGAAACCCGGTACGCTGAACTGGCACGGAAGGAAATTCGTCGTATCAATCCTGCGGTTGTCCGAGGCCTGCCAGGCGTGGCCGACTTTATGCAGTCGCTTCCGCCTGCCAGTGAGTCGCTCGAATTGTCGCCGTCAGACTCGCCGGTGAAATCCGTCAGCACTTCGGGTAACCCGCCTCCTGTCAGTCGTTTTTGAGGAGTCCAGCGGTGTCCCGTTCCATACGCCTCGCGATTGTGACCTCGCTGGGACTGGCGATCAGCTGCGTCGCTGGCTGCGGATACATGCTGGGACCTTCGAACGTCCAGGGCGTGCGTACAATTCATGTGCCCATCTTCAAATCTGATTCCTTTCGTCGGAATCTGGACTACTTGCTGACGGAAGCTGTGCACAAGGAAATTAAACTCCGCACCGGCTATCAACTGGCTGATGCAGACTGCGCGGACACTGTGCTCGAAGGCCGCATCATCGACGCTCGGAAAAGTGCGCTAAGTGAAACACGCTTCGACGATCCTCGCGAAGTCCAGCTGATGCTGGGTGTGCAGATCTCATGGATCGACCGCAGAACCGGACGTGTGCTGCAGCAACAGACATTCCCGATCGGTCAGGAGCTCGCGACGCATTCTTCACAGGTCAGCTTTGCCGCGGAGGTTGGTCACTCACTGGCCACGGCACAACAGGAAGCCGTGCAGCGCCCGGCCGGCCGGATCGTCGACCTGACTGAAATGCCCTGGTGACAATGAGCCCGCGTCTTTTGAAAGACCGGGGCTCGGCCATCACAATCTGTCGCTGAACGCCGAAACCGTCAATACGGCAGTTCTCGAATGTACAGGTTCCTGAAGAACAGTTCGCTGCCGTGATGCTGCAGTTCGATTTGATCCGCTCTTGGCAGCGGGACAGTGCCGGTCTTGTCCCAGTAATTCTCCAGAGCCACTCGATTGACGATCAGCTTGTCGTTCAGCCAGATCGAAACTTTGTCGCCCACCATGCGAATCAGGAATGTGTTCCATTCGCCTGGTTTCCTGTCCGCCAGTACCGTGGGGGCATTGCGCCACCGTTTGTTGTTCCACAGACCTCCGGAACCAAGATTGCGGCCATTCGTAAACTGAGCGACCCACTCTTCACCCGTGGCAGGTGGAGCCTGACCGTCCTTCACGCGCGGATCCCATGGGTCCCAGATCTGCACCTGAGGCGTTCCGCGAAGATAAATACCAGAGTCCGCTCCCGGAGGAATTTTCCAGTCGATGTAAAATTCGAAGTCGCCGTAATCCTTTGCCGTACAAAGACTTTGGCCTGTGCCATCATAGGTCAGCACTCCGTCCGTAACGCTCCAGTGCTCCCGCATATTCTCATCGGCTTTGGCCTGAGCTTCCCGCAGTGCGACCCCCTTGAGTGCACGTCGTTCATTTGCTCTTCTGTGAGCGAGGCCTTTCCAGCCGGTCAGATCCTTGCCGTTGAAGAATGTGGTAAAACCTTTTGGGGCAGTGTTGTCATAGGCTGACGCTGCTTTTGTTGGCGACGGTGAGTAATCGGCCAGTTTCAGATTTCGAAACTCGACGCGATCGCTGTGTCCGGCCAGCATCAGATGTCCCTTCTTGTTCTTCCGGCCGGGATGAACGGAACCATCCACGGGAGTGATGTCGTCCAGAAATGCGTCCACGATCACAGCACCATTCAGGATAACCATGATGTGGTCTTCGATGGCGACAATCGTCTCTGTGTTCCATTCCCCAACAGGTTTCAGGTATCCGGTTCTGGACGGGTAGACCCCGTATATCGATCCATGATACTGCCACGGCTTCAGCCAGCTGAGCCTGCGGGTCTTGCCATTTCCCATATCGGCTTCCCCGCCATACTTCGAGCCGTTGTGATCGAGGATCTGGATTTCCATCCCTGCGGTTGCCGGGTGACCACCTTTGGGCACCCGAATCCCAACACCGTTATTGCCGCTTTCTTCCAGCTTGAACTCGAAGTGAAATGCAAAATCGCCGTACTCTTTTTCGCTGATCAGATTCTTGCCACCTTTTTTGCAAACCAGCTTGCCGTCTTCGGCAACGTATCCTGTTGTGTCTCCCGTCCATCCGGTCAGATCCGTGCCGTTGAACAGATCAGCCCAGCTGGCTGAATCCAGGATCGAATTGGCCCGACTTCCCGCTTCCATGTTGGGATCTGGTTTTGCATCCTGTCCGCAGGCGGACGTTGTCAGGACAGCCGCAGCCAATAATGGCAGGGCGGTCGTCACACGGTGGGTGTACATACTGGTGGGTCTTTTCATGCGGTGATGGTGTAGGAGGCTCTGGCATTGTGCCAGCGACGTTCTTCCAGGGTACGGAAGTTGTTCCGGCATGTCGACCGTCAGGAATAAGAGCCCCTGTCATTTCAGGAGACCGGGATTCTTCGACTTTCAGCAAAACACGCACGATCCGGCACCGTAATCTGCGTCTTGCGGTGTTTCCGACAGGCGAAGTACAATCCACACGCAACTTTCGCCGCACTCCGTCCCAGCCGATGCTGAACTGGCTTCGACAACATTTTTCCTGTGATTTGGCGATCGATCTGGGGACGACGTCGACTCGGATTGGTCTGTCAGGGGACGGAATATGGCTGGACGAACCGTCCGTTGTGGCGGTCAGCCGCAACAGCACCGGTGTCATTGGCAAAGGGGCAGCCGTTGGTAAACTGGCCCACCAGATGCTGGGACGGACGCCGGACGGTATCCGTGCCGTGCGCCCCATTGTTCACGGAGTTATCAGCGATTTCGAACTCACAGAGGCGATGCTGAGGTACTTCCTTCAGAAAGCCTCGGGGAAGAGGCTCGCTATGCGTCCTCGGGTTGTGATCGCTGTTCCGGGCTGTATTACAGCGGTTGAAAAACGCGCCGTCATCAACAGTGCCGAACGAGCCGGTGCCGGGCAGATCTGGCTGATCGAACAAGCGCGCGCCGCAGGTGTCGGCGCTGGATTGCCCGTATCCGAGCCGGTTGCCAGCATGGTCTGCGATCTGGGTGGAGGGACGACAGAAGTTGCGGTCATGAGTCTTGGTGACATCGTCGCCAGTCGGTCCATTCGCACGGCTGGTGACGAGATGGACCAGGCGATTGTCAAATATCTTCGCCGTCGTTACTCACTCAGAATCGGTGAGCAGTCGGCTGAGCAGTTGAAGCTGCGCATTGGCAGCGCTGCTCCGCTGGATCATGAACTTAGTCACGAAGTCAGCGGTCTGGACACCGCCAGCGGCATTCCGCGGAAGGCATTGATCACCAGTGAAGAGATTCGTGAAGCATTGTATGAGCCCCTCGAAGAAATTGTCGACTGTGTGCGCGGCACCATCGAACGCTGCCAGCCGGAACTGATTGCGGACCTTGCCGATACGGGTGTCGTCCTGACCGGAGGTGTCGCCTTGCTGCGTGGAATAGATCGTTATCTGAATCGACACCTTGGAATCCCGGTTCGCGTGACAGAATCGCCAACCCTCACTGTCACTCGCGGAGCCATGATCTGTCTGGATCATCTCGAACAATGGCACGACCGCCTGGATTCGGGAGCCGTTCGGTGACCCGGCATACACCGTACATGCGGCGTGCTTCATCAGGGCATATTTGGCTAAGTGCCAGTGTGATTCTTGTTCTGACAGTTGCGGCTGTGGTTGCAGACCGAACGGGGACACTTGCGACAGTACGAATGGGAATGCACAACTTGCTGAGTCCCGGTCGATTGATGGTCCTTGCCGTGTCGTCTGCGGAGCTCCGATCACAGGACTCCCGGCCCGACCGCCGGTCACACGCCAACGCAGCGTCGAGCGACGTGACGGATCTTCAGAACGCATTATTGGAAAACGAGTTGCAGCGGCGCCAGCTGGTTATTGAAAATGCTCGTCTTCAAAACGAGCTTCGCAGGAGACAGGAACAGGCGGCAGTGGGTGCATTCGATATGGTCCCGCTGGTGAACTTCTTTACCGTGAAAGCCAACATTCTAAGCCACAGCGGACTCTCGGGAAACGTGCGTGAGCTGATCGTTGACGCGGGCAGGAAGTCTCACATCAAGCCTTCAGACCTACTGGTGGAGGGGCCCGGAGTACTGCTGGATCAGGGACAGCAACAGGGGGTCGATGCCGGCCAGCGTGTCGTCAATGGCATGGCGGTCGTTGGACGGGTTACGGAAACTTCGCAGTGGGTGGCTTTAGTTCAGCCGGTCAGCCACGAAAAATTTTCAGCCGCAATACAGTTGGTGAAGAATTCGCCGCAGGGGGCCGCGTTTGGAGCTGAAGGGCTGCTGATGGGAATCGGTGACGGTCGTTGTCGAGTTTCGGGTATTCCGTACACCGAGTCGGTGTCTGTCGGCGATGAGGTTTTTTCAGCGGATATCAACGGCATCAGTGGTCCCCGACTGTACTACGGGAAAGTGGTGCGAGCAGAGTTCTCAGCGGGTGGGGAATGGGACGTGCATGTCGAGCCGGCTGCTGACTATCGAAAACTTAGTCAGGTAGCGGTTGTTCAGCCGTCCGTGAACAGGAGCCGCCATCGACTTTCGTCCGGACAGGCGTCACGGGGAGTCCCACGATGAAGACGATCGCTGCCTGGATGTTGATTCTTTGGTCTGCCTTGATTTTTCAGGTTGCCCGGCCCGATGTTTTCAGCTCGGGTTCGCTTGTTATTCCTTTGTCGGTCGGCTGTGTTCTCTGGCTGAGAAACGGTGCCGGCGTCCTGCTTGCGGGGGCAGCTTTACTGATTCAATGGATCCTGCACACAACGTTCGCGCCGATTGACGTGGTTGTCACTCTGGTGCTTGCATGTCTTGTGATCTCCAGGGACAGTTCGGCTGAGCTGACATCGCCGACCGGATTACGACTTGCATGGTTGATTCAGCCGGCCGTGGTGCTGTGCTCAGGACTGACTCTGCACGTGCTTCTGATCGGCGATTTTCAGACAGCGAATCTGTGGCTCTCGCTGATTATTCGTCTGTGCATCTCCGTGCCCATTCTTGCGCTGACTCTGTTCATTGCTCGAACGGCGGATCAGTTCGGACTGCGTCGCCGACCGGTCTGGTAAGCTGTGAATTGATGCGAAATCAACCGCTGAATTCGATCTTTACTGAACGTGATGCAGGCGGGGTTTCGTTGATTGATCCTCCGACCGCGTTCAGGTTCTACATGCTGCTGGTTGCCTTCTGCGGCATTTCCGTTGTCGTTGTCGGTCGAGTCGCATGGGTGCAGTCACAGCTTCAGGATCGTTACCTTTCGGCCCTGAACACGACATCTGCAGATTACGAAGTGATCCCGGCGCGGGACGGGCGGATTCTATCTGAATCATCTGCGGTGCTGGCTGCTGATGTGGATCAGTACTCTGTTCAGGTGCACTATCGCTGGCTGCAGGATCCGGCGGACGAAGCGTGGGTCGCTCGACGCATCAGAAGTCGATTGACGCGCGTAGAACGCCGCGACGCGGAACTTGTTGAGCGTACTCGGCAGGAAGTGATTGATTCACGAAAACGTATGTGGTCTCACCTGATGACGGTTACCAACCTGTCACTACCGGACTTTCAGGCGAAACAAAAATCCATTCAGCAAAAAGTGACTCGCATCTCGGAATCCGTCAACCGACGGCACAGGAACAGCACCGCAGGGCCAGGTTCGGGCAACACAGGAACGCATGAAACTCAGAATCCGTCCGATGGATTGCTGATGCGCATGGCGACGGCGGTGCGATCGGCGCTGACAACGTCTCCGGGAGCGGGAGTTGCTGCGACAATTGTGGTTCGTGAGGAAGAAACGTTTCATGAGATTGTGCGTGATGCTTCGTTTGATGTCGCTGCCAGGGTTCACGAACAAACGCACCTGCTGCCGGGTGTTCGGGTCATTGTCGGCAATCGGCGGACGTATCCCCTTACGACGACTGCCAGCCACATCGTCGGTGCCAGAACGCTGGTACGCGATGATGAACGGAATGACCGACTGCCTGAGGGGATTCAGCACCATGATTGGACGGCTCGAACAGGGCGTTTTGGCGTTGAACGCAGCTACGACCATCGACTGCAGGGCATTCCAGGTCTGCGACACGTCGTGCGAAATCGCCGCATGGAGATTGTGGAATCGAAAATCGAACGCCAGCCAGTCAGTGGTCGTGATGTTGTGCTGACGCTTGACGTGGATCTTCAGCGCCATGCCGAGCAGTTGCTGGCTGAGACATTGCTGGATGTCCCGGCGCACCTGCTTTCACGGAGCGATGATGATGACGGCGGATCCCCGCAACCGGTCCCTACAGGAGGAAGCATCGTCGTCATGGACGTCACCACCGGCCGACTGCTGGTCGCCGCCAGTGCTCCTGGTTTCAGCCTTTCGCTTTTCACGGGCAGCAGTGATGCCGAATGGAATGCTGTCAATGAAGACCGGCGACATCCATTTATTTCCAGAGCCATCGCGATGGCTCTGCCTCCAGGGTCGGTGATCAAACCCGTGACAGCCATCGCCGCACTCGAATCCGGAGGTCTTAACCCGGATGCCCCGTTTCACTGTCAGGGATTTCTGACGCAACCCGATGAACATCGTTGCCTGATCTATCGGCTGTATGGTGCCGGACACGACGACATCACGCTGACCCGCGCTCTTGCCCAGTCGTGCAACGTCTATTTTTTTTCCGCGGCGACCACGATGGGCTTTCTGCCGTTGCGTGAGTGGTGCGACCGGTTCCGTCTGGGTCGCGAATGCGGAATTGATTTGCCCTTTGAGCAGAACGGGAACGTGCCGGGATCACGAGTGATTGCGATCGAGGACCAAAGGCGGCTGGCACGCGAGGCTCTGGGGCTGGCGATCGGACAATCGAGTCTGACGGTGACTCCCCTGCAGATGGCTCGAGTGATGGCGGCCATCGCCAACGGCGGCTGGCTGGTCACACCACATGTCGTCAGCGCCGACGGCATGGCCCGCACAGCTACAGATATCGACGATCGTCCGCAGGACCTGTCGAGGCGGCGGATTTCGGGGCTGACTGAGGGGACTCTGGCGAGAATTCGGGAAGGACTTCGAGCTGTTGTCCAGGAACCGTACGGTACCGGTTACAAAACCGTACGTCTGGAGGAGGTCGCTATTGCTGGCAAGAGCGGTACTGCAGAAACGGGGCCTGGCAAAGCAGCCCACGCATGGTTCGTCGGCTATGTTCCCGCTGAGGAGCCACAGTATGCGTTTGTCGTAGTGCTGGAACACGGCGGTTCCGGCAGCCGGGCCGCAGGACCGGTGACTCGGGAACTGGTGCGAAAGATGCTGGACACTGGTCTTGTGAGCGTTGCAAAGGCGGGCGTTGAAAAAGAGGTCGGGAACCAATAGTGCGAAGCCCCCGAAGGGCCGTTCCAGCTACTGGTTCCCCAAGCCTTTTTCGGATTGCGTTCGCGTGCATCACCGGCGCGTCGATTTTCTGCGTCGGCCTTTTCCGGTCGTGCCGGATGAGGCGCCGCTCTTTTCTTCCGGAACCGGTTCGCCGATTTTCTTTTTCAGCTGATGCACCCGATCGCGCAACTGAGCGGCTCGTTCGAAGTCCAGTTTCTCAGCCGCCTGTAGCATTTCTGTTTCCAGTTCGCGGATGAACTCTTCTGTCACGAATTGTTCTTCGTTGGTAATTCCGGCAGATTCGCGTTCAACTTTCCGCGCGGCAATTTCTTCTTCGATGCCTCTGCGAATGGCCTTTTGAATGCTCGCGGGAGTAATTCCGTGTTCTTCATTGTAGGCCGCCTGCAGGCTGCGCCGTCGATTCGTTTCATCGATCGCTTTCTGCATACTGTTCGTGACCTTGTCAGCATACAGGATGACTTCTGCGTTTACGTTTCGAGCAGAGCGACCGATCGTCTGAATCAAACTGGTTTCACTGCGCAAAAAGCCCTCCTTGTCGGCATCCAGAATCGCAACCAGCGATACTTCCGGAAGATCCAGGCCTTCACGCAGCAGATTGACTCCGATGACAGCATCAAAAATTCCCTCGCGCAGCTCACGCAGAATTTCGACACGTTCAAGGGCTGTCAGTTCTGAATGCAACCACTGACAACGAATGCCTTCCTCCTGCAGATATCCGGTCAGGTCTTCCGCAAGTCGTTTTGTCAGTGTCGTCACCAGGACGCGTTCGTCAACGTCTGCTCTTTGCCGGATGGCCTGCAGCAGGTGTGCTACCTGGCCCATGGCCGGCACGATATGAATGACGGGGTCGATCAGCCCGGTCGGTCGAATCAACTGTTCGACAACCTCGCCCTGAGTCTGTTCAAGTTCCCAGTCGGCGGGCGTTGCGGAGACCAGCAGCAGCTTTTTCTGTTTGTCATTCCATTCGTCGAATTGCAATGGCCGGTTGTCAAGAGCCATAGGTATGCGAAAACCGTGTTCCACAAGCGTTGTCTTGCGAGCTCGATCTCCGGCATGCATGGCTCGAATCTGAGGGATTGTCGCGTGTGACTCATCGACGATCATCAGAAAGTCTTCGGGAAAGAAATCGTACAGCGTGTACGGCGGTTCGCCGGGCTTGCGACCTGCCAATGCCCGGCTGTAGTTCTCTATGCCCGGGCAGAATCCGGTTTCCTTCATCAGCTCTATGTCGTAACGAGTTCTCGCGGCCAGACGTTGCGCTTCCAGCAGCTTTCCTTCTTTGCGAAACACTTCCAGCTGTTCATCAAGCTCCGTGCGAATTTCGTCCAGAGCCGCTTCAACCCGACTCTGCGGCAGCACAAAGTGTTTTGCCGGGTAGATATAGATGTCCTGCAGCGATTGAGATTCCCTGCCACTGACCGGATCGATGATGCAAAGTTTTTCAACTTCGTCCCCCCACAATTCAATCCGATAAGCGAATTCTTCATAGGCAGGCCAGCATTCGATTACATCACCTCGCACGCGAAACTTGCTGCGTCCCGGATCGTAGTCGTTGCGGTCATACTGAATGTCGATCAGTTTCAGCAGCAGGGCATCGCGGTCTATCTGCTGACCCACATGGAGAGGGATCATCATCTCCAGATAATCCTTTGGCGAACCCAGACCGTAGATGCAGCTGACAGTGGATACGACGATCACGTCATTGCGACTGACCAGCGCGCTGGTCGCCAGTAATCGCAGGCGGTCGATTTCCTCGTTGATGGACGCGTCTTTTTCGATGTAGATGTCGCGTTGAGGGATATATGCTTCCGGCTGATAGTAGTCGTAATAGCTGACGAAGTACGAGACGGCGTTATTCGGAAAGAACTCTCGGAATTCTGAATACAGCTGAGCGGCCAGAGTCTTGTTGTGGGACAGCACTAAGGTTGGCTTGTTCAATTCAGCAATCACATTCGCCATCGTGAAAGTCTTGCCGGACCCCGTTACTCCCAGCAGCACCTGGGCCTTCTTGCCTTCGTCGAATCCGCGCGTCAGCGAATCGATGGCTTTTGGCTGATCACCTGCTGGTGCAAATTCGCTGGTGATTTCGAATGGACGATTGGAATCGATTGGCATTGATGGACGCAATATGCAGTGTGTGGCAGGTCCGCGACGGATGGTTTCTACCGCGAAGCGGCGGCGCCTGCCAGTAATGGCGTGCGTCTTTGACACGTTCATTCAGGAGTTGGACATTCTCCGTTCGCTTCAGGTGATTCGCTCCCGTCGCAGATTCCGCGTATGATCTATTCGAGCCGATTCCTGTTTGTCGTCTGCGTTTTGTGGTCATGACCAACTCCAATCAAACCGAAGTTCAGGACGACGACGAGCGCGAAGGTTCTCGGCAGCTGAGTCTGCAGGAGAACGATCCGCCCTCGGAAATTCAAGGTTATTCCGTCATTCGTCGATTGGGAACGGGCGCTTACGGAACGGTCTGGCTGGCCCGGGAAGACCGTACCGGTCGCATGGTGGCGATTAAATACTATCCACATCGTCGGGGATTGAACTGGTCGTTGCTGAATCGCGAGGTTGAAAAGCTGGCCACGCTGTACGCATCGCGCAACATCGTCCGCCTGCTGGACGTCGGTTGGAATGCGGAACCTCCGTATTACGTGATGGAATACGTTGAAAATGGATCGCTTGGCGCATATCTGGCCAGTGGCGCTTTAGGCCTCAGCGAAGCCGTCCGAATTGCTCAACAGGTGTGCGGTGCCTTAATTGAAGCTCACGGTGCTGGCGTTCTGCACTGCGATCTGAAACCGGACAACATCCTGCTGGATGCTCAGTTCCAGGTACGACTGTGTGACTTCGGGCAGTCCAGGATGTCGCACGAACAGAGTCCGGCGCTGGGGACACTGTATTACATGGCTCCGGAACAGGCGGATCTGGAAGCCATCCCCGACGCCCGCTGGGATGTATACGCCGTCGGCGCGCTGCTGTATCACATGCTGACAGGACAGCCGCCGTACCGTGAACAGGCAATACAGAAGAAGCTGGAACAGGCGGAATCACTGCAGACTCGACTGACCATCTACCGAGACCATATCGCCGCTGTGCCCGCACCACGTGCCCATCATGCGGTTCGCGGAGTCGACAGTCATTTGGTCACCATTGTGGATCGTTGCCTGGCAGTCGATCCGACGGAGCGACTGCCGAATGCTCAGGCCATCCTGGAAAAACTGAAAACTCGAGATCGCAACCGTTCCCGTCGACCGTTGCTGCTGCTGGGAGTTCTAGGGCCGATCCTGCTGATCACGGCAATGGTCCCGATCTTTGTCAACGCTCTGCAAAACAACCTGCGTTTGATGGAACAGCAGCTGATTGCAGACACTCTGGAAAGCAATGCCCTGATTGCGCGGAGCCAGGCGAATTCGTTGCAGGAAGAACTGGAAGACCGGCTGCACGATCTGAAACGTGTTGTGGAGGAGGAAAAAATCGTTTCTCTGCTGACGCAGCTGATGGATCGGCCGGCCGATGAAGTCGAAATGCAGATGAAGCAGTTCCACAACGCGCCGTTAGAAGAACGTCCGGAATGGATGCAGCGACTGGACGCCGCTCATACGGCGGCAGATGAAGAAAACAGAGCCCGTCATAAGAACGAAGATACCAGTTGGTTTCTGACCGATGCCCATGGCACGCAACTGTGGCGACGCGATTACAGCGAAGCGACCATCGGTCAGAACTATGCCTGGCGAGACTATTTTCACGGGACGAATACGCAGTATCAAAAGGGAGCCGCACCGGAGGGGATTCAGCCGATCGAGGAGGGCCACGTTTCGCTCGCTTTCAAGAGCGAAGTGACCAAACGCTACATGGTGGCTTTAAGCGTACCGGTGCATTCCACCGACGGCCACGTTATCGGTGTGTTTGCACGGACTGCCCATCTGGGCGATCTGCAGACGGACTTGGGCAAAAATATTCAGGGTCAAGGCTCTGATGCAGTCCTCCGGGCGATCGTATTGGCCGACCGTCGAGAAGGTCAGTTACTGGACCATCCGTATCTGACTGATGACTTTTTTCGTAAACGGTCGAAAGAGGAGGTCGATAAGACGTTTCGCAGACTCCAGATTAACGAAGGCATGCGCGCCCAGATTAACGCACAGCTGGCGGTGTCGGATCAGCCTGCGCCTGAAGTTAATGCCGAAAGTCACTTTGTCGGCAGTGGAATATTTCACACGGATAGCTACGCAGATCCGGTTGGGCAACTGGATGACGAAGCAGCGAAGTCCTACAACGATGTGTGGATCGCTACGATGTCCACGACAAAGTCTGAGAAGATGCCGTGGCTTGTGATCGTGCAGAGGAGGAAAGGAGAGGTCCTGCGTCCGGCGCAGACAATGGCCGATCGAACGACTCCTCAGGTCTGGTACGCCGTGCTGGCCAGTATCGGGACCATGGCCACGGTCTGGCTGTTTGTCTGGCAGGCACTGGCCCGATCACAGCAACGAAACCCTCGCCGTGATGTTGCCGAGGAAGCGTAACGTTGCGGCCGCCGCAGTTCTGAGGATGTGGAGTCTGCCGTGCCCCGTTGCAATCTGCGGATTCCAGCGACAGCGTTTTAGGCTGACTTGTGGCCGTGGCAAACGATTTTCTACAGCAGTTTCGTTGCTCCCGCCAGCCAGTACTGTCTACGAAAATACGTAAATTGCTCTAACTGGTTATCGCTTTGCGCTGCCACAATCCTCGATAGATTGGCAGTCCCAGTTTGCTTTTCTTTCGGTGGAAGCTGGTCTGATAATCCATGTCATGTTCCGGGTCACGTGCTTCCGGCGGTGGCAGCGTTTCGAAATTCGGCTGCCCGTCCATCAGTGATTTGATGATTTCAAAATACTCGGCCACGTCGCTCCACGAATGCACGTGCCCCTCCGGTTGGATGACATCCGACAGAATTTCGGTGAACTGCTGAGTGAAGATCCGTCGCTTGTGATGGCGTTTCTTCCACCACGGATCGGGAAAATAAACGTGTGCGGCGCTGACGGAATATTTTTCGATCATCTTTGTCAGCACAATATTGCCGTCGCCGCCAATGACACGGGCGTTCTGCATTTGCTGCTTCTTCAGACGTTCTGCGGTGCGGCGACCTTCGCGGTAGTCGATTTCCAGTCCCAGGTAATTGATGTCAGGATTGTTCTGCGCAGCCGTATACAGGAACAGACCTCGGCCACAGCCGATATCCAGTTCCACGGGATTGTCGTTGCCGAAGAACTCAGACCAGACAATGGAAGCGCCAACGTCGTCGATGACCTGAAACCAGGGTTTCAGCGGTTTGATAGGAGCCGTTTGCATGGCTGCACAGGATGTCTGTCGCGTTTGCTGTTTTCAATCCGCAGGCTGACAAAACGCCTGAGTCGGGGCAAAGTGTTTGATTTTCCTGACTTCGCGACCGTGGTATGATGCTCAGTCTCGATTTACCTGAGAATTCAATTTCGGCATCCTTTATGACCGCTCATCACTGCCACCGCTTCCTGCCGCTTGACGGTTCCCGACGGGAAATGCTTCGCAAAAGTGCCATCGGCTTTGGCGCCGTTGCCCTGGCCGGTCTGTTGGGGGAATCCGACGCGTCACCTGCAGAATCTGAGTCGCATCCTTTCGCGCCGAAAAAGATTCATTTCGATGCCAAAGCACGAAGCGTCATTTTTCTGTACATGGACGGGGGTGTTTCACAGGTCGATTCCTATGATCCCAAACCTCGGCTGGATGTGGAAAACGGGAAGCCGTTTCCGACGAAAATCGAACCGACACAGTTCAACAACATCGGCAATACGCTGGCAAGTCCGTGGAAGTTCAAGCAATACGGCGAATGCGGCACTCCGGTCAGTGACCTGTTTCCTCAGACCGCACGCCATGTTGACGACATGGCGGTCGTGCGATCCATGGTGTCCAACTTTCCGGAACACACAAACGCTAATTATTTTCTGCACACCGGCCATGGTCAGCAGGGGCGACCGGGCATGGGCGCTTGGTTCGGCTACGGACTGGGGACCGAATGTCAGGATTTGCCACACTACGTGATTCTGAACGGAGGACTGATTCCACCGGGTGGTCTGGACAACTTCGGCAGCGGGTTTTTACCTGCCAGCTATCAGGGGTCCGTTTTTGCCAACAGCGATCCTCCCGTCGCCGACATCAAACGTCGTGAAGCGACGGCAGATCTGCAACGGCGTAAGCTGGATCTGATTCGTAAACTGGATCAACAAACTCTGAAACGATACGACCACGATGACCAGATTGAATCTGCGATCACCAACTATGAACTGGCAGCGCGAATGCAGCTGGCTGTGCCGGAATTGATGGATCTGGTTGAGGAAACTCGGCAGACGAAGGAATCGTATGGCATGTTTGACGAGTTTAAGAATACGGCAACATTCGGACGCCAGTGTCTGATTGCTCGCCGGTTAGTTGAACGCGGCGTGCGTTTTATTCAATTGACCTGCCCGGGCGGCAATGGAGACCGCTGGGACCAGCACCGCAATCTCAAAGATGGCCACACCAAGAACGCAAAAAGCGTCGATCAGCCGATCGCGGCATTGCTGGCGGATCTCAAGGAGCGAGGGCTGCTGGAAACGACGCTTGTTGTGTGGTCCGGAGAATTTGGCCGCACCCCGTTTGCACAGGGCAACGACGGTCGGGATCACAATCAGTTCGGCTTTTCGCTCTGGATGGCAGGCGGGGGCGTGAAGGGTGGAACAATCTACGGTGCTACCGACGAATTTGGTTACAAAGTCGTTGAGAACAAGGTCGAAATGCACGATCTACATGCCACGATGCTGCACCTGTTCGGCATGGACCACGAGAAACTGACATACCGATTCAGCGGCCGAGACATGCGACTGACCGACGTTCATGGCCACGTCATCCACGACATCCTGTCCTGACGCGGGGCGGCCTGCGAGCCGGTACGAGCTGACGCTCGGAATTTGATGTTACGCTCCCGTTGGTCGCTTGTGGCATATGGGCCGGGCACTGACGGAGAGGACAGAATCGCTTTTCTTTGGCGACTCCCCTGATCGTTGACTGATCGATCGGCGTGCGGCTTGTGCTATCCGCGTGGATGGCACTTCTGGTGGACGCTTTTCAGTCGCGTATGATCGACGTGAGTGTAAACCTGAGTCGTGCGAATGTTGGCATGACCCAGCATTTCCTGCAGAGCTCGAATGTCTGCTCCTCCGGCCAGCAGATGAGTGGCAAAGCTGTGGCGGAGCGTGTGAGGACCGATTTCCGTTCCACAGCCAATACGAGACGCATAGCGTTGAATGAGTTTCCAGATGGTTTCGCGGTTGATCCTGCGGCCACTGCGAGTGACGAACAGCCAGTCCGGATCGACCACTGCGTTCCGAACCATATCGGGACGTTCAAGATTCAGGTAGCTGACGATGGCGTCGACCGCGATCGGCGTCAAAGAGACTAATCGCTGCTTGTTTCCCTTGCCTGTGCAGCGTGCAAAACGTTCGTCCAGATTGACGTCGGTAAGCTTCAGCCCTGTGACTTCAGAGACTCGGCAACCGGTGGCGTAGAGAACGGCAAGGATGGCTTTGTCGCGTCGAGCATAACGGTCGTGTGCTCCGGTGGGCGCGTTCAGTAATTCATTCACGACGTCCGGACTGAGAACTTTCGGGAGCCGCTGCCAGAGTTTCGGTGAGCTGATCAGGTCGACGGTGCTGTCTGCCACGACCGCTTCCAGCATCAGATACCGAAAGAACATGCGGATGGCCGCCAGGTTGCGAGCGATACTGGTGCTGGCAAGGTCGCAGTGCTGCAGATGCTCAAGAAATGCCGTCAGAGTCGGAATGTCGATTTGATGGACGGTCCGGCGAGTGCTGTCTCTGTTCCACTTAAAGAACTTTTGCAGGTCGCGGCGATAGGCGACAACCGTATTGGGCGACATCCCGCATTCGGCGTCCAGATACGCCAGAAATCCGGGCAACCATGTGGCCGGATCCTGAAAACCGTCGACGGAAAATCGACTGCCTGCGGATGGTTTTTTTCGGCGCGCCATATTCGGTTGTTTGAGTTGGGTTCAACGCACGAACATGACTGTTCGCCCGGCGGGGAAGGTCAGGCGGGGAAGGTCAGGCGGGCGAACACCTCGGTCTTGTCGAACGTGGGCATGGGAGTCGAAGGTTTTCTGCGGGCAAAACCTCGGCTGACTCTGTTCGTATTCAAGGAGCGAAACACTGTCCGTAAATGAAAATCGCCGTCACCGTTCAGAGGGGGTTGAACGGAGACGCCGACAGAGAAACGGTTTTTCAACGGTGTTCGGACCATTAATAGGTGAAGAAGCGGGGAATCCCGCTTTGCTTCAGTTTTTCTTATCGTCCTTCAGGGTTGAATAAGATTTGTAATTCGGCAGAACTCCGAATTGAACGACCTGTGAGGAAAATCAGGAACCTGATTCTACGGGAGAACCCGATTCCGTGCTCGGTGCAGACGGCTTTGCCCGAAAAATCACACTGAGCACTACAATCGCCGCAAGTGCACCAAAGCCGACCAACTGCTTTGTGGAGTCACTTTGGTAGATCGAAATGACAGATACCGTTACGGCGAAGGACAATGCCAGCAGCATTAGTGCGTTCCACTTCAGGCGATTGACTCCCGACGGCATGTGATCACCTAAAAGCCGTTTCGAATTCATCATGCAGAAGAACGTGACGTAGGCAATTGGAAGCAACGCGGCACCAAACATGGAGGTTGGAACCACGAGCCAGGCTTTCGCGCCGCCCGTCCACAGAAACAGTGAGCCCAAAGCGCCACTAATGCCGGCCACCAAACACCCCGCCCTGAATGTATTGCTCGTTGGCTCATGTCCGAGGGCCTCACACAAAGCAAATCCGTTGATTAGCATTAGAATGATGATCGTCGATACGGCCATCGCAAGCACACCAATTCCAAAAACTACGTGCGCAGTTGTCTTCCCACTGAGGTGTTCAAGCGCGCCCGCTAACTGTTGGTTGTCTCGTTTGACGAGGATCGCAGCCATCTTTCTGTCAGCCTCGGGGAGATTGTCTCGAGCCACCTGCAAGGCCCCAGTCTGTGCCTCGCTGCGGTCGCTTCCACCGAATTGCTGTAAGAATTCCTCTGAACCAAGCTCTTCCTTCAACCGCGTATCAAGAAGTCCATCGACGCCGCTGCGAATGTTTTTTGCCACTGGACCTGCGTCGGCACTCAGGATTCCTGCCTCAGGGCGTCCATGAAACTGCGACGCTGACGCGATCACTACGCAACTGGTGGCCAGCAGGTATGGGATAAACAGACCAGTGCTGAGGTCAAAGATGGCCAGGCCCCGGAAACCCTTGTCCCACTTTTTCCGGAGCAACGAATAAGGCATTAGAAACGTCATGTTGATTCCGACAGCGGTAGCCGTTGCCGTGATCATTGTTGCGACCTGCGGATTGAAGACCTGGTTCCGCCAGAATTCTGAGAACTGTCCAGTCGCTGCAATCGAAGATTCCAGCCTTGGAGAGACGTCCAGGAATAGACCATTCGGAACAAAGCCGGCAAGGATCTCTGACCACGGCAGCCCCTCACTGCTGAAGGTCATTCTTAGCACGACTGCGAAGAACGACAACACCACAATTCCGACGAGTATCTTTAACAGCAACTCAAACAACTGCACTCCCTTATTGCCACTGCTGTACGACCAAACCACAATTGTCGCGAGCGTGAAAAGAATCGCAGAAGCCAGCCAGTCTGTCATTCCCGGAAAGAGGTTCTGCATCAAGGCTCCCGTTCCCAGAGAGAACTGAGGCATGCACCAAACCATATTGGCCATCATTGTGCCAATTAGCCACGCCCAGCCAAGAACCGGGCTGATCTCACTGTTGATTGCCTCAAAGGGACGTCGACCCGTCGAGAGTGTGACGTAGGAAATGGCAGACAGCATCACAATCCCAAGGATCATTGCCATAGGTTGCAGCCACATCGTGCCATATCCGAGCAGAACTCCCAGATAGAGGCTTCCCCCGAGTGATCCGCCGCCGAGCGTGATGGCGCTTTGCAGCCATCCCGGGCCGGAGAGTTTAGTGTAGACGGCGAGAGTGGCCATGGGGCCCTTGCCCTGAGAGTCACTGATTAGTGCGCGTTCTTCTTCGAGTCGATTTTCGCCGGACGACATACGGAGCTACTCCGAGTGGATGGATTTGGAAGCGACAGCTGGTATCGCAATGCGGAATGGGATTGTGACGTGGCAGACAAAAACAGGCATCACTTTCCGAAAGATGGTCCCTGCCTGAAAACGGTAACGTTTTGGCTCGGTCATTTCAGCGTGATGGCTACCTGGACTCTTGTCCGGCGCGGTAATGCTGGCAGGCAAGCTACAGCACGAATTGGGTCACCGCAACCACTCAGAGGGTCTTAAAATGCCATATCATCCGAGGATTTGCTGATTGACCGCCCCCAAACCCCATCTTGTGATGAAGGGGCTGGGTATCTAAAATGAAGCATGACGGAATGTTGTAACTCATTCTGTTATCTGTTCTTACGGCTGATTCGGTCGATTAACCCCCGAAATCCATTCGTGACCAAACCTCAGTCGATTGTCGTTCTCGGTTCGACCGGTTCGATCGGGACCAGCTGTCTCGACGTTATCCGCAGTCATCCTGAGCGTATGCGCCTGTTGGGAGCCTCTGCCTTTCGCAGTGGAAAAGCCCTGCTTGAGCAGGCTGAGGAGTTTCAGCCGGAATGGATTTCACTGGTTGATGAAGCCGCGGCCGAGGCAACATCATTTGACTCACTGTCAGAAAAAACACAGTTATTTGCCGGCCCGGGACATGTGGAACGACTGGTGCAGCAACCGGAAGTCGACACTGTGGTTTCGGCCATTGTCGGGGCGGCCGGTCTTGAACCGACGTTGGCGGCGGTGGAGGCCGGAAAGCGAGTCGCGATTGCCAATAAGGAAACGCTTGTTGTGGCCGGCTCTATTGTGACGGAGCGGGCTGCCGCCTGTGGAGCGACGATATTGCCCGTGGACAGCGAGCATAGTGCCATTTTTCAGGCTCTACAGGCCGGAAGAAAACCGGATCTGCGGCGAATTATTCTTACTGCGAGTGGTGGACCGTTCCGTGGCTGGACGCGAGACCGGATGCGCGACGTAACGCCTGAAATGGCCCTGCAGCACCCCACATGGGACATGGGCCCCAAAATAACCATTGACTCCGCGACAATGATGAACAAGGCTTTGGAAATCATTGAGGCTCGATGGCTGTTTGGCATTACGGCGGATCAGATTTCCGTGGTAATTCACCCGCAGTCATTTATCCACTCATTTGTGGAATATCGAGATGGATCGGTGATTTCACAGATGTCTCACCCCGACATGAGACTCCCAATACAGTATGCTTTAACGTTTCCGGAGCGGCTGCCATGTCCGTGTCCGGATACCGACTGGTCGATTTCCGCTCCCCTTGAACTGCACCCACCGGATATGGAAGCCTTTCCGGCGCTGCAACTGGGATTCGAAGTAGCCGCCAGAGGCGGCACTTCCGGGGCCGTTCTAAACGCATGTAACGAAGTTGCTGTGGATCGTTTTCTTCGCAGCGACATTCGGTTCGACCAGATAACTCAAATTTCTCACGACATCCTTCACCACCATACATTCGAAGCACAGCCGACGCTGGAACAATTGTATTCAGCGGACAACTGGGCTCGAGAGGAAGCAGCACGGTGGAATTCGTAGCTCTCGATTTCAACGTAATTACTCTGGCCGCCTTCAGTCTGGGCTCCATCGGCAAAACATTGTCGGTCGTGCTGGGTTTGGGCATGGTCATTTTCTTCCATGAGCTCGGCCACTTCGCAGTTGCGAAGTGGTGTGACGTCCATGTTGAGCGTTTCAGTATCGGCATCGGGCCGATCATCTGGAGCCGCCAGAAAGGCGAAACAGAGTACGCTCTGTCTGCGCTGCCATTTGGTGGTTACGTCAAGATGCTGGGGCAGGACGATATGGATCCCAACCAGATGACGAGTGATGAAATCGCGGAGAACGAGCGATCGTATTCTGCGAAGAAAGTCTGGCAGCGGATGGCGATCATCTCTGCCGGAGTCATCATGAATGTCATCACGGGGTTCATGTTCTTCGCCATCGCCTATCGTTTTGGGGTCGTGGAACTGGTTCCCATGCTGGGAAATGTCCACGCCGGTTCACCCGCATGGGAAGCGGGCATATACGATGGGGACACGATTCGCAGTATTAACGGCGACAGCATTCAGAATTTTACGGACATCAATCAGGCCGTTGTTCTTTCCAGCGGGTCCGTGTCCATCGAAGGGGATCACGCCGATGGAACGCCGTTTTCCGCAGTCATAATGCCAGAACTTGGCAAGACTGTTCGGATGATTGGCGTTGGGCCGGCTAATACAGCACTCCTGTCGACTCAGATTCCTGACCCGGAATCCATCGTTATTCATGGTTTGGCTGCGGAAGAAGCATCGCGCCCGTTTCTACCTGGCGACCGCGTTGTTGCGGTGAATGGTGAATCGGTCAGGTACCTTCACGAAATGGCTTACCTGACCTCAAAGTATGCGTCTGAAGAGTTGACGTATTCGGTGGAACGGCCAGTCGTGTCGAGCGACGGTGAGTCTCTGTCCGACCAGCATGAATCGATCGAAATTCTGGTCCCGCCAAAACCAATGAAATCACTCGGGATCTGGATGGCGATCGGGCCGGTTACGTCCATCGTTAAGGGATCTATCGCCGAGGCAGCTGGTCTTAAAGTGGACGACCTGATTACAAAAGTTGACGAACTGACCGTCAGCAAGGACATTGACCCACTGCGTTTGCCGAACTATTTTGCCGAACATGCCGGTCAGCCTGTGGCGGTCACCGTCACTCGCCAGACCGAGGACAAAGGTGATGTCGAAACCCAACTGACGATGACCCCCACGGAAGCTCCCGGCTGGTCAGAACGTCCGATGTCCATCACTGCACCGTTGCCGATTTCAGCGATCGGCGCCGGGATTCATGTGCAGCGTCGAATCGCTCATATCGTGGAAGGCAGCGAAGCGGCCCTGGACGGCAAGCTCAAAGTTGACCAGAAGATCTCCAGTATTGAACTGCAACACGCGGACCCGCAGAACATCGTGAAGGATATTCTTGGCGACAAGGTTGCAGCTGAGAAAATTGATCTGGAAAATCTGGATGTCGACGAGCAGGCACCGGGCGAGCCGAACTGGGCCTATGTGTTCAGCATTATCCAGCAGGTGCCCAATCGCCAGGTGCGCATTCACGTTTCTTCTGCAGCCGAAGGCGGTGGTTTTGCAACCGTGTTGAAGGAAGCACAGGCAGAACAGGATTGGTTCATGCCGCTGCGAGGGATCAATGGCTGGGAACGACAAACCCGAGTTCGGCAGGCGGAGTCGTGGAGTGAGGCGGGCTCTCTGGGGCTGCGGCGCACCAGGAATTCGGGCATCAGTATCTACATGACCCTTCGTTCACTGGTACAGGGAAACCTGTCGGTTAAGGCATTGAGTGGACCGTTGGGAATCGTCAGCATCGGCTATATGGTGGCTGATCACGGCCCCACGAAGTTGCTGATGTTTCTGGGCTTCCTGAGTATCAACCTTGCTGTGCTGAACTTCCTGCCAATTCCAATTCTGGATGGCGGGCACATGGTGTTTCTGATCTGGGAAGCAGTGGCGAGACGAAAACCGAGCCCTCGAGTCATCAATCTGGCTCACGGTGTCGGCCTTGTGTTCATCATCTCGCTGTTCGTCTTCGTCATGTACCTGGACATCTTCGTGAATCGACTTGGGTTCGGCGGGTAAAACCAGAGATCCTGGGACGGTGACATTACAGCCCGATCCTTCATTGTCCGGGCCTCGTGAACGTTTCTAGCGAAATTGCGGCCGTCCATCACGTGGTGGTCCTCCACCTCCTGATCGGCTTCCACCACGTCCCTCGTCGCGATCGCGACCGCCGTGGTTTTCTTCCCGATCCCCGCGACCGAACTCACCCCGCCCGCCACCGATCGATGGGCCTCGCCCCATACTTCTACGGCCTCCAAAGGACCAACGCCGCTGAAGATCCTTAAGACCCTTAAGGTCGTTGATCAATCCTGCCACGGCCGAGTCTTCAGTGTTGAGTCCCTCTCGTTCCATTCTTAACCGCTCCAGATTCAGCCAATCGGCTGCTATGCCGGGGTCCATTCTCATCAGGCCCAATTGCGTACGCCGGTCACCATCGTCGAAGGCATCCATCAGGTTGTCGTCATTTTCATTCAACGTCTGCTGAACGCCCCGGTGCTTTCTCTGGAAGACACGCTCGTAGTGCCCCATACCGCTCCAGACGCACGCCGAAACCAACCACATTGTCTGAAAACGCTGGAAATCTTCGGAACGGCTGGGACCGTCGCCAGAGCGACTGTTGAAATTCCCTTGAGACAGCAGTTTCCACTCGTCGGGGTCGAAAAGATGTTGTAGTTCTGACGGTTGAATCGCATCGAATATACTCCCTGGCGGACGTTGCGGTGGTCCTTCTTGCGGTGGTGGACGTCGCATCTGGCCAAACAGGTCGTGCATCTGAGCTGTGACCCACACGATCTTCGTCAGCGTGATCTCACAGTTTTCATTCGGTTCAAACCCGCTCAGTTTGTCGGCAAGTTCAGATGGGGGTGGCTCAGAAATGAAGAACCTGAGAAATTCCTCAAACTGCGCTTCGGTGAGATCTACCGACGGTCGCTCACCCGTCGGCAATGGTGGTCTCGGAACCCGGATGACAATGACGTTGTCAGCGACTTGATCTTCCACATAGGCACGCTGAACCTCGCTCGCCCATTTCGCTGCATCATCCTCGTAGCTGCGAATCTTTTCCTTTTGCGTCGGGTTAATCGGCCTCCACCATGAATGCAGTGTGCGCAACTTCGACTCCAGAGTCGGGTCTGCGGCGACGGCCTGGTGAATGGAGATGATTCGTTCTTTGTATGCAGGATCCTTTGATTCAAACCCAGCTGCCTGAGTCAGCAATCGCTGCTGCTGTCCTGCTTCCAGCTGATCAAACTTGTTGATGGCCGCCTGGATTTCCGGGGCCGGTGTCTCCATGCGTTCCATCAATCCGGCGCAGAGCACGGTGACGGCGACACCTGCGATCACTGATAGCACAGGCAACCAATTGTTCTTTATAGAATTGCTCATTCATCGGGCTCCGTTTGATTCTTTTCAGAACTGAGCTCCAATTCCTTGAGTGCATCCACATTTGGCACAAGATCATAGAGTTCGATCGAAGGGAGCAGGTCAATGTGTTGGAGTGCGACGGCCTCCACATTCGATTCGGCTTCGCGATTTTCCTCGGCCGTGCCGGCCATGGTCAATCCGACTCCCGCTCCGAGCACTCCCAGCAGGAAGCAAGGGACAATCTGATAACGTGCCAATGCCGTTGTCAGGTCCTTTAGCCGTTTTCCCGACGGGCCGCCCTCGTCCTTGATGACTTCGGCTGAAATTGTCGCCAGCGTTTCCTGAGTAAACTGTCCGCTGGTAGACACTTCTTCCAGGGAATCGAGCAGCGCCCACGTTCTTGACAGTATGTCGGCATGGCTTCGCGCTGCGGCGTCGGTAATGAGAATCTGTTCGACCTCATTCATCTGCGTATCGTCGAGTTCACCGTCGAGATAACTGACCAACTCTGTCAGCTTCTCATCAAGGGGCTCATCCAGATTCTCGGGCTGTTCCGACATGATCACGTCCGGCTGGGATCGACACACTCATCTTACTAAAGATGGCGTTCGAGAACTTCCTTCAAATTTCCTCGTGCTCGTGAAAGCAGTGACTTCACTGCAACAACGTTCAGATCCATGATCTCGCCGATATCCTGATAACTCATGCCCTCAAATTTGTGCAGCAGAACCGCAGTCTTTTGGCGTTCGTTCAGCGAATCAAGAGCGTTTCGGACGATGTCCTGAGTCTCTTTGGAATCAATCTGTCTGGTCGGCATAAGTGCCGATTTTTCTGCCAGGAATTCCTGTTCCCGGCGAACCGCGTCACCAGGCTCGGCGGAACCGGACAGGGGTATTTCGCGCCTTCTGGCCAGACCCCGCTTCTGGTTGCTTGCTAGGTTGTGGGCAATTCGGAACAGCCATGTGGAGAATCGTGCACGGGCCGTATAGCGTTCGCGAGCCTTGTAGACACGCATAAACACTTCCTGAGCCATATCCTCAGCGGTCGTCCGATCCCGAATCAAGTGATAAAAGAAACCGATCAATCGGTCCTGATATCGCTTCACCAAATCCTCAAATGCCGAGTCATCGCCACTGATGACCTGCATCATCAACTGCACATCCGGATCGGCCAGATACTGATTCGGCAGTGATTGCGAAACCAACGAATACGCTCCTGAACGAACTGGTGAATTTACGTTGCACTTGTCGACGGCAAACGCCACGTGCAACGGCAGCGACAGGTGAGTACGTCTACTGTATGCCTAGACGGAAGGAAAATACAGGATGTATGGAACTCATGGCGCGCAAAAAAACCTTGACCAGTGATGGTCAAGGCTGTGTTGAGTGACCCCAGGGGGATTTGAACCCCCGTTACTGGAATGAAAATCCAGTGTCCTAGGCCTAACTAGACGATGGGGCCGCATTTCAATGCTTCCGTCGGGTCTGGATAAGCCCCAACTTCACAGATTATTCCGGCAATCAGAGGCAACCGCAAAAAAAACACTTCTGGTGCGGGATGACCACTACGATATTCAAGCCAAGGCTCGAAATTCTATGCCTCGCTCGCGTCAATTGCTTCAAAGCTGTCCGCTAAAATGAATCGCTACTGTCCACCCAAAGTTGATGGAATTACGTGCTCGCCGGAGCGTTATCGTCGTGTGATTCACGAAGAATTGCGTCCAGGACCTCTTTGCGATGCACAGGTATTTCACGCGGTGCTTTGATGCCGAGGCGCACTTTGTCACCCCGAACCTCAATGACCGTGATCACGACATCGTCGCTGATCACGATACTCTCACTTTTTTTTCTCGATAGAACTAACATCTCACGCCCTCCGCGCAGTTCCCAAGACCAACGTTCCTCTCACTGACTGAAAGGTGCCATTCGAGCGACCAGGTTCGGAAGAAAAACGCACCCACGGAAATTACGTTGATGGATACATTTTAGGGTGATATCTCACCCGGTCAACCTGCTGAACAGCACGAAATCAAGGCAACGTGATCTGGGATACCCGCTGCCAAGGGCGTTTGAGCTCCAAATGCCCTTGTGCAGAGGAGCAACGCTAGATCATTTCCTTTAACTTCTTCAAAGGCCGTACTTTGACAACATTTGAAGCTGGTTTTGCCTTAATTGTGATGGTTTCGCCAGTTGCCGGGTTACGGCCTTCACGTTCCGGAGTCGCTTTTTTCCTGTGAACATAGATTTTCATCAGGCCAGGGAGATTGAAGATCCCGCTGCCTTGTGTCAGGTTTTCTTCAATCAAACGCTCCAATGCATCCAAGACTGCACCAACCTCTTTGCGGCTCTGCTGGGTCGATTCAGCAAGTGCATTCAGGATTTCAGATTTCGAGAGGGGTTTGTCCTTTGCCATCGGCGGAGAACTCCTTTTAGGTGCTCAAGTGAACCTCACATCGCTACGATCAGCCACGCTGCGAGGAAAATACGTGTGTTGGGGGCAGATTAAGGGAGCCTGACAACATGTCAATGTTATCCGTGGCGACAAATCCACAATTTGCTGGGTTTGATGATAACTGGGGCCATTTTGCTTTGGAAAAGGCCAGTTTCTCACTAACCTCGCCCCGTGAGGTTATGGTCGTGTCGAGAAGAATGCGTAAAAGATGTACATATGAACACTAAGGCTTGTATCTGAGGCAATGACACTTCGCATTATTGGCGGTGAATACCGTCGCCGGATCCTGAAGATCCCCCACGGTGATACGACGCGTCCCTACACCGACCGAGTGCGTCAAATCGTTTTCGATCGCATCGCCCCTCTTGTCCCGAATGCCCGTGTTGCCGACATTTTTTCCGGCGTTGGCACGATGGGTATGGAGTCGCTGAGTCGTGGTGCCGAATCGTGTGTTTTTATTGAGGGCGATCCTGCCATACATAAATCGCTCACCGAAAACGTCGCCACCATCGCCCCCGATAAACCGACCGTGTGCTGGAAAACCAATATTCACCGAACGTCATTCTGTCCCAAAGGTGCGGACGAGTGTTTTCCTTATACCCTGCTGTTCTTCGATCCCCCGTATGATCAGTGCCCACTGCTGGCGCCCCGTGATATACTTGGGAAAGCGTTGATTCGACTGGCGAAGCCACGAGCAACGTCTGATGACGCAACAATGATTTTGAGAACCCCGGAACACTTTGAGTTTTCCGGCTCTGACGCCTGGCATATCGATGATTGCTGGCGAAAATCCACCATGAATCTGTGGGTGCTCAAAAAGCGACCAGCTGTGGACGAACCGGCTGTGGACGAACCGGCTGTCACGGAAAAACCCGCGAACGTCAGTCAGGATGCCGCCGCCGAATAACGCGTCTGTTCCGATCCGGAGCGGTTCGGCAGTTCCTTGCGAAACCGTTTGGGCGGCGAATCACAATTACACATGGCTCAATCTAATTCCCCGGAGTGTCATACATGACTGTTGAGAGTGCTAAAGAAGAATTTGTATTTCAGGCAGAGATCAGTCGCTTGCTGCTGCTGCTGTCAGAATCGCTGTATCAGAACCGCGAAATCACAATTCGTGAGTTGGTTTCCAATGCCTCAGATGCGCTGGACAAACTTCGTCATGCTGCGTTGACCGATTCTGCCATCGATGCATCGGATCTGACGATTACGATTGAACCGAACGCAGACGACAGGATTCTGTCGATCCGCGACAATGGCGTCGGCATGACGAGGGACGAACTTGTTCAGAATCTGGGGACAATCGCCCACAGTGGTTCACTGGAGTTTCTTCAGAACCTGAACAAGGCTGAGAACAAGGAAGATGTCTCGTTGATCGGCCAATTCGGTGTCGGCTTCTATTCTTCGTTCATGCTGTCGGAACGGGTCGAAGTTCGCACGCGGAGCTGGACTGAGGATGCCGGCTGGATCTGGGAATCAACCGGGGATGGGGCCTTCACAATTGCCGAACCCCAGGAAGCGTTACCTCGCGGCACCGAAGTGCGCATGCATTTGAAAAAAGACCTGACGGAGTTCACAGACACATCACGTCTGAAGTACATTCTGAAGAAGTATTCGACGTTTGTGCCGCATGCAATCATGGTGGACGGCGAGCACATCAACGATCAGCCGCCGATCTGGGTCGAACCGAAAAGCACTGTCACGGATGAACAGTATCAGAATTTCTTTGAATACCTGACGCATTTCCCTGGTCAGAAGGCGCTGTGGCGTCTGCATCTGACCGCTGATTCGCCGTTCCAATTTCACAGTGTCCTGTATTGTCCCGAAAGTAATCTTGAACGGATGGGATTTGGGCGATCGGAACACGGACTGCATCTGTGTGCCAAACGAATTCTTGTTCAGAATGACAATCGGGATTTGATTCCGGACTACCTCCGATTTCTGCGGGGCATCGTTGACTCTGAAGATCTTCCACTGAATGTGTCTCGCGAAGCACTTCAGGACAACACGGTTTTCCGCAAGATGCAGAAAGTGATTACGAAGAAAGTACTTGATCAACTGGATTCGATTGCCGGCGACGATGCCGAAACGTACGCGAAATTCTACCGAGAATTCGGCGCTGTACTGCGTGAAGGAATCGGGTCCGATTTCGACCATCGTGATCGACTGGCAAAGTTGCTGCGATTTCAGTCCACCAACAGTACTGCAGAAGACGGGCTGGCGTCTCTGGCAGGGTATTGCGAACGTGCGGGCGACGATCAGAAGCAGGTTTACTTCGCCACGGGGTCCGATATGTCTGCTGTCCTGCGAGATCCTAACCTTGAAATTTTTCGCGAGCGAAATCTGGAGGTTCTGGTGCTGACGGATCCCGTCGATGAATACGTTCTGTCGACGCTCGGCACCTTTGAAGATCACGATCTGGTATCGATCGATTCTGCAGATCTTCAACTTTCTGGCAGTGAATCCTCTGATTCCGAGTCTGACGACGACGAGCAAGAAGAAGCGTCCGCCGACGATGCTGACGTGCCTCAGGGGTTCGACACCGTATTAACGCTCATCAAAGAAGTTCTCGGTGACCAGGTCGAAGATGTCCGGAAGTCGGAGCGGCTGACGGAAAGCGCTTGCTGTCTGGTGAATGCGAAGGGGGCTCAAAGCACGACGATGCAGAAAGTCCTGCAGGTCAATATGCCGGACTTTGAAATGTCTAAAATGATTCTGGAAATCAATCCGCGGGCGACTCTGATCGGCCGACTGTGCGAAATCTCGGTCAACGACGACAACTCAGAGTTTGTTCGAACGTGTGGACAACAACTGTACGCCGACGCCATGGTTATGGCCGGGCTCGCTCCCAACGGCAGCGAAATGGCCGATCGCGTTCAAAACTTCATGATGGAACTGGCACAACAGCGGTCTTCGATCAAGACGTAAACCATGAACCTGTTTGCCTCAGATAACTTCGCTCTGCTGCTGACGAAGCTGCAGCAGCAGGTCTGCGATGATCGGACGGACGTGTGGCCGGCAGAGCAGCTGAAGGCCATGGCTGACGCTGGAGTGATGTCGTGGGATGTGCCCGTCGAGTGGGGGGGGCTGGACCTGAAACCTGTCGATCAGCTGGAAGGCCTTCGCCTGTTGTCTTCCGCGTGTCTGGTTTCGACCTTCGTGCTGACTCAGCGAAGCGCAGCCGCGCGGCGGATTGCTACGACGGATAACGAGGCAGCAAAGCTGCAGTTGCTTCCAGGTCTGCTGTCCGGACAAGTTTTTGCGACGGTGGGAATATCGCACCTGACGACGTCCGGACAACATCTGAAGACACCACTGGTGCAGGCCACCGAAACAGACGACGGTTACGTACTGGATGGGCTTGTTCCGTGGGCGACCGGTGCAGCTCAGGCGGACTTTCTGATTACGGGCGGAACTCTGGCGGACGGTCGTCAACTGCTGGCAGCGATACCAACGGACGCGGCGGGCGTTCAGGTGCAGCCGCCGGTGGAACTGATGGCTCTGAATGCTTCGCAGACCGGGGCCGTTAAACTGAACAGCGTCGTTGTTGATCATGCGCAGCTGCTGCACGGGCCTATGGAGCAGGTTATGCAACACGGGACCGGCGGCGGTGCCGGTTCGCTGGGCACATCAGCTTTGGCGATTGGGGCGACGGCCGGAACCCTGCAGTGCATGACGGAAGAGACACAGCGACGACCTGACCTGCGGGAGTTTGTGGCGCCACTGCAGGCGGAGTGCGATCAATTGACGACTGATCTGCGTCTGGCTGCGACCGGCGAGCATCCAGCTGGTGCTGCTGCCGTGGAACAGCTGCGTCGTCAGGCAAATTCACTTGTTCTTCGTTCGGCTCAGTCGTGGCTGGCCGCCACAAAGGGAGCGGGGTACGTGGCGGGGCATCCGGCTGAACGTGCTGTTCGGGAAAGTATGTTCTTTCTGGTGTGGTCGTGCCCGCAGCCTGTGCTGGCGGCGAATCTGCGGGAACTTGCCTGTTCGGGATTGACCACGTCTTAAGTCATTCCGGCGACACGGGAAATGTGGCACACGCTGGGAATGTTTCTGCCTGGGTAGTCGGGGGATTTGTGTTTTTCCGACCGCGCGAAGTTAGTTGTTTGCCCGTACGAATGGATCTGAGTGGGATCTGAGTCGCTGGCAGAGTAGAATACTGTCTGACGCAAACAGAACCTGCTACACAGTGAAACTCATGCTTGACTCCCTCGGTCTTCTGCTGTTCATTTTGGCCGGCACTGAAGTGTCGCCGGACGACGCGCAGGTTGACTACACGAAACACATCGCGCCAATTCTGGAAACACATTGCTTTGACTGCCATGGTGCGGATGCCCAGGAAGCGGGATTGCGACTCGATCGACGAGCGAACCTGTTACGAGGTGGCGGCTCCGGTGAGCCGTCAATTATCCCCGGCGACAGCGGCGCCAGTCACTTGATGCAGTTGGTCTCTGGAAATGATTCGAAGCTGATCATGCCACCCGAAGGCGATCGCCTGTCGGCAGACCAGATTGGCTGGCTGAAAAAATGGATCGATGCCGGAGCCATCATGCCGGCAGAATTGTCGGGTGCGGAAAAGCTGACGACCGATCACTGGTCGTTTCAAAGTGTAAAACGCCCGGAGGTGCCGGTCGTCGAAGGCGCTGCGAATCCTGTTGATGCGTTTGTGCTGGATCGATTACGTCGCGAGGGACTTAAACGTTCCGAATCTGCTGATGCGGCCGTACGTGTGCGACGTCTGTATTTGGTGATGCATGGACTGCCCCCAACTCCGCAGCAGCTGGATGCCGCTGTCGCAAAGCTGTCCGCAGGTTCACCTGACGCGTGGGGACAAATGATTGATGAAGTGCTTGACAGTCCACGATATGGAGAACGCTGGGCGCAGCATTGGCTGGACATTATTCGTTTCGGAGAAACTCATGGTTTCGAAACGAACCGTGAACGCCCGAACGCGTGGCATTTTCGTGACTATGTGATCAGAGCATTCAACGACGATTTGCCGTACGATCGGTTTATCCGTGAACAGATTGCGGGTGACGCACTGGGGGCCGACATCGCTACCGGGTTTCTTGTGGCCGGGCCGCATGATCTGGTCAAAGGACAGGACCCCAATCTGGCACTGATGCAGCGTCAGGACGAGCTGTCTGATCTGATAAACGTAACCGGCACCACGTTCATGGGGCTGACTCTGGGATGTGCGCGCTGCCACAACCACAAGTTCGACCCGATCACTCAGCGCGACTTCTATTCGATTCAGGCCGTGTTTGCGGGGGTCAATCACGCAGACCGGAGAATGCCGTTGCCCGCTGAGGCTCAGCAACGGATCGCTGAAATGAAACGTAACATCGGCGTGCTGCGAGAACAGTTGAGAGAATTCGAGCCGAAGGCTGACGGAGTGTCGCTTCGACCGGTCGTCAACGCACAACTAAACGTCGAGAAATTCGAGGCGGTTTCGGCAAAGTTCGTCAAGTTTACGATCCGAGCCACCAGCAGCAGCCAGCCCTGTATTGATGAGCTGGAAGTCTGGAGCGGTGATCGCAACGTTGCACTTGCATCCGCGGGAACGACGGCGACGTCGTCGAGTAATCTGCCCGGCTACGAAATCCATAAACTTGAACACATCAACGACGGAAAGACGGACAACAGTAACAGCTGGATTTCCAACGAAGCCGGTACCGGCTGGGTCCAGCTGGAATTTTCCGATACGCTGAGCGTCGACCGCATCCAGTGGGGACGAGACCGCTCGGGCCGCTACAAAGATCGACTGGCAACGGATTACGTCATCGAATCGTCAGTCGACGGTGAAGAATGGACGGCCGTCGCCAGCTCAAAGGACCGTCTGCCATTCAAGGGGGCTGTCCCTGGCGAGCCCGTGTATGACTTCGCGTCGGCTGCACCCGATCGTGCCAGACAGGGCGCTGCATGGCTGCAGGAACTGAACAGCCTGACTAAGGAAAGTGAGCAGCTTGCCGCAACGACGACCGTGTATGCTGGCACGTTCAGTCAGCCCGGACCAACTCACCGACTTTACCGTGGTGAACATTCGGCCAAACGCGAAGAGGTGGCTCCGGATACGCTGGAAGTGATTGGTTCGCTGCAGCTGGAAAGGACATCACCGGAACAGCAGCGTCGACTGCGGTTTGCGGAATGGCTGACGGATCCGGGCAACCCGCTGACGGCGCGAGTAATCGTGAATCGTATCTGGCAGCACCACTTCGGCACTGGCATTGTGGACACGCCGAACGACTTCGGAAAAAACGGGACGCCCCCCAGTCATTTGCAGTTGCTGGACTGGCTGGCCGGCGAACTGGTCAGCAGCGGCTGGTCACTCAAACATATTCATCGCCTGCTTCTGACGTCTCACACCTGGCAGCAGTCCAGCGTTCCGCAAACTGACGCAATCAGGGCTGATGCTGCCACACGGCTGCTGTGGCGGTTTCCTCCGCGACGACTGGAAGCCGAAGCGATTCGTGACAGCATCGTTGCCGTGAGTGGTGTGCTGAATCCCAGGATGGGCGGCCCTGGTTTCAGTGGTTTTGAAGTGGAAATGGAGAATGTCCGACACTTCTTTCCCAAGTCCACATATGGCCCCGACGACTTCCGTCGCATGGTCTACATGACGAAAATTCGTCAGGAGCGGGAATCGGTTTTTGGTGCCTTCGACTGTCCGGACGCCAGTCAGGTGATTTCCAAACGCAGCCGGTCCACAACTCCACTGCAGGCGCTGAATCTACTGAATAGTTCATTCGTAGTTCAACAGTCGGAGCTGTTTTCGAAGCGTCTGCGGGCACAGCATGCATCGCCGGCGCAACAGATTCAGCTGGCGTATCAATTGTGTTTCGGCCGCCGCGCAGAGGCCGACGAAGTGTCTGATGCGGAAGAATTTGCCAGGGAGTTCGGTCTGGTGAGCCTGTGTCGAGGCCTGTTGAATTCGAACGAATTTCTGTTTATCCCCTGAACGACAGATTCTTATGACGCAGTTTGTCGGGGAAAGTTGATGTTTTCGTGTCGCGTTGCGAAGCACGTCCATAAGCGTTGTCTTCCAGTATTAACCGCAGGATCTGAAAGCAGTTTTTTATGACCATTCGATTTTTCTCAGTTCTGTTTCTGTTCTGCGCTGCGTTGCAGCCGACCTGCGTCGCAGCTGCTCCGCCCAATGTCGTGTGGATTATCGTTGACGATATGTCGGCCCACTTTTCGTGCTACGGTGAAACGGCCATTCAAACGCCGAACGTGGATCGCTTGGCTGCCGACGGAGTTCGTTTTACGAATGCCTATGTCACAGCACCGGTGTGTTCCACGTGTCGGTCCGCGTTCATTACCGGCATGTATCAAACCAGTATCGGCGCTCATCATCATCGCAGCGGGCGTGGTGCGCAGAAGATCAATCTGCCCGACGGGGTCGTGACCATTCCCCGACTCTTCCAGAACGCGGGTTACCACACGTCACTGGGCGGCTGGCCAAAGACGAAGAAGGGACGTTTTGGCAAGAGCGACTATAACTTCGAATGGGACGCATCGATCTACGACAGCAACGACTGGATCAACCGCAAACCTGGTCAGCCGTTTTTCGCTCAGATCCAGACGCCGGGTGCGAAGCGGCGAGGTGGTAACACAGAATCGGCAGAAAACTTTCAGGCCAGGTGTGCAGAGATCATTGGAGCTGCCACGCCCATCAGCAAAGTTACACTGCCACCATATTATCCTGACGACCCTGTACTACTGGCAGATTGGGCGGCGTATCTGGACTGCTGTCGATACACAGACCGGCTGGTCGGCGAAGTTGTGCAGCGCTTGAAGGACGAAGGCGAACTTGAAAACACCATTATCCTGTTCATGACGGATCACGGCATAAGTCACGCTCGAGGTAAGCAGTTTCTGTATGACGAAGGAATTCACGTGCCGCTGGTGATTGCCGGACCCGGTGTCAAAGCGGGACAGACGCGAACGGATCTGGTCGAGCATATCGACATCGGTCCATTGTCTCTGGGGCTGGCGGGCATTGAAGTTCCCGCATACATGCAGGGCCGCGATGTTCTTGCGTCCAACTATGAATCGCGGGATGCCGTGTTTTCGGCGCGCGATCGTTGCGACGAAACCGTAGAACATATGCGCAGCGTAAGAACGGATCGGTTCAAGTACATTCGCAATTTCCTGCCACAGCGTCCTCAGCTGCAGCCGTGTGCCTACAAGGACAAGAAATCCATTCTGGTTGCCCTGCGAGCGGCCAACGAAGCGGGTACGCTGAATGACGTCCAGAAAAAGCTGCTGTTCAGTCCAGTGCGAGCACCGGAAGAACTCTATGACCTGCAGGTCGATCCGCACGAGTTGAATAATTTGGCGGATGATCGGAAGCACGCGAAGACACTCGCCGAATTGCGCCAGCGGCTGGACCGCTGGATGGAAGAAACGAACGATCATGGTCGTCAGGCTGAGACCGCGTCGATGTATGACAGCGATATGAAAGTCTACGTTGACGGCCTGAGAGCCCGGAAGCAGGGTCCTGCCCACCTTCAGGTAATTCTGAACAACATCGCCCTGATGAAAAAGTGGGCCGCGGAAGGCAAATAAACGGTTGCAGTCACGTGACTGTGCTCAGATTTCGCCTGCGCGAACGGAACGCAAATGTTTCTGACTGACAACTTCAGACTGTCCCCTCACGCCTTCCACCACGTGGGCTGAGCAAAGACGTCGCCGACTTTGATCTGGAACCGGGGCAGGGTGGTGCTGCCTTCCAGAGTCTGCCAGTCTCCCAGGGCCAGCGTGTGGGCCTTCTTGCTGATGACCTGGATTTCCTTCTTGTAGGGGTCAGGGACCCAGATCGTTTCCACGCCCAGCTTCATGTAGCCCAGCGTCCTGCTGCGCATTTCGTTGCGCCGATCGTTGGTTGATGCGACGTCGACAACCAGTCGAGGCACCTGATCAGCGATGGTCTTGTCGGATTCACCAAACGGAGGGCCGGCATCGAAGAACGAGATCGCGGGACAGTAAACCGTATCAGGCTCTCTGGACACCTTGAGACCGATTTCATGGCAGGCGTAGCCGACACCGTCTTCCGTGCGACCGCGAAACCATTCCGCGAGGGCGCGAGACAGATTCAGCACTGTGTTTCCGTGCTGGTCGTCCGGCGGCTGCATGAGCACAACCCGGCCTTCGTGAAGTTCGTGCCATCGTCCTGCTTCCGGCAGCTCGTGCTTGGTGGCCGTGAATTGTGCTGCCGTGATGTGATTGTCTGTAACCATTGCTGGGACCGGGATACGGGAATTATTGGTCGTACTCATCATGCTGAATGATAGACCAAACATACTTGAATTTCAGGCTGCTGCAAAAGGAACGCCGGGCGACGTCGCCTTCCAAATCCGCCGACGTGGGCGTGGCAACGGCAGAAAACGCCGATCGTAGATGAGCACTGCCGCCACAAAGGGCCTGCAGGCGGTCGTGGATGCCTGTGTCCGGCGAGTTGCTGTTGACGTGTTCCACCGATTTCCGGAAATTCCCGAAACTTCCCTCAAGCTGCGATTACTGAGTGGATTCATTCAACGATTTGCAGCACCCGCCGATCACGAGTAGGTGATCAAATGGGGTTCATGTAGCTTTTTTGCAGGATGCTCACGTGAAATTCATTCACTTGTGGCTGTCCACAACCGCCTTTGTCATTCTTGGCAGTTCGGCAGACGCCGGCCTGTTCGATGCCGCCGGATCTCCAGACGGAGCTCGACAGCCAACGGTTTATCGGCCTGCTGC
>JAQWLN010000132.1 GCA_029247265.1 Fuerstiella sp. | reverse complement strand
TGATGTCGACATTTCGCGGCCAGCATTCCATGGTGATCTGGCGGGTTGCCGTGTTAAGACGAACAATCCCAAAACCAGCCGCACGAGTATTGAGAATATTGCCTGCGGGCTTTTTCTCGGGATTCGCGGCGGCGTGGTTGGTGACTTTGTTGTGAAAGCCGTCAAGGTGGTCGCCAGTGTACTCGGGAGCACCCGTTTCGCGATTCTGCCCAGGTTCAAGCGGCTCCCACCAGCGAAGATAAAGATTGGCAATGGAGGGCACACAAAAGGACCAGATGGCGTCGCGATGTTCGTCAACTCCGTGCTGAAATATGGTTGCGAGATGCTGATCCCCCGCGCAGTGAAACGCGAAGCCTTTACGAAGAGCATCCAGGGCGCGGTTGCGACCGGACTGCGGCCAGCCGTTGGAGTCCATGTCGGCGTGCAGGCGTCCATTCGCACTGCCGTGAATGTGAGCGCCGCCACAGAAGATGGTCTGCGAGAGGGCAACTTTCATGTCTGCCTGACGCCAGTCCTGAGCCCAGTCGTCCAGAAAGCTGAGCTGCCGTTCCCCAAGAAGGACGGCGCCTTTGACATCAACACTTGCGGGGTCGTAATCGGGGTTGCGGATGTGATCCGGACGCGGTCCCTGTTTGGGCACACGACCGGCGGGACCGGTTTTGAATTTGCGGTCTTCGAGAATGGCAAAGTCAACATTGCCCCAGTTCAGATTGGTGAACCAAACTCCGATGCCCTGCCCAACCTTGTGAGGATCTGCGGGATCAGGAAAGTGGCTCGTCTGGGCGCGTTCGACTTCCTGGACGTAGACGCCGGGCCGGGAGTAGCCACCGTCAGAAGCTCCGCTGAGAGTTGAAATCTTTCCGCTTTCGCCCCAGAGGTTGGGCTGACCGGCATCGTGGTCATCAGGCAGGCTGAGGGTTGGTCGCTCTCTGATGATCTCACCAAAGTCACGCCCGAACTTAAGCCAGGCAGCGTAGTGTCGGTTATGGTCATAGACCTGGTCGCCGGAGAAGAACAGCACGTCGGCGTCGACCTTCTTCACATTGTCAATTATGTCCTGGCGGGAGATGTCGCCGCCATGGGCCGGGTGGATCGAGTTGCCTGTGAAGGCGGCAACGACGATTTCGTCCTTGTCCACGGGGTTCCTGCGAATGATGCCTTCATACGTTGCTTCCGTGCCGTGCAAGACCCGGTAGCTGCAGGTCTTTGAGTCATCCCAGTTTTCAACCCGGAACGGGGCCGTCCATCCTTGCTCGACAGCTGTTGTTCTGGCAACTTCGACCCACTTGCCCTCTCTTTCAATTTCGAGGCGGACTGTCTTCGTGTCCGCCTCAGCAAGTGGATAGAGCTGGGCAGTGAGCTTGAGCGTCCTGTCGTGGACGGTGTAAAGGGCAAAGCAGATGATGTCCTTATGCTCAACCTCCGGGATGGACAGGACAGCGCGTCCCCGCCTGTTTTGCTGGGCGTCGGCGGGAGTACAGGCGATTGCAAGAGCAGCGCAACAGAGGGTGAGACACTTTTGAAATGTCATGGCGGTTCCTTATCAGTCGATTGAATTCGGTCAGTCTATCGTACAGGTGACCGGGCGCATACTGCCGGAGTCCTCAGGCTCGGAGGTGAGTCCGGAGCGTGGCGCGACGTTTTCAGCGTTCCGGGGCTCGCGCCACAGGAAAAACAGGAAGAGAGGAATAAACACATGTGGGGCACGGAGCACTGCTTCATGGACGAATTGATCGGCCCCCCAGTAGTTAAGGCTCAACGACATGCCGGCCACCGGTCGGGCGATCGCTGTCAGAAAGCCCCAGGCCGCTGCATAGAGTGCGCACGGACGACGCAGGTGCGGAACGAAGATCCCGATGCAGACGAGGAAGTCAAGCACGCCTGCGGTGCGAAGCATCGTATTGGCGGTGTCGTATTCGACGCACAGAATGACCGATGTCATGGCGTGGAAAGTCGCCGGCGGAGGCCACAAGCCGAGCGCATAGCAGCCGTGCCCCGCAAACGTCGCGACCAGCGCAATTAAGGCGGTGGTGACTGTGACCCGGTGACGGACTCCGAGTGCCAGTGCCATGACCAGGAGGATGGGCATCAGAATCTGGCCCCCGTGTTCGATGAACATCGGAAGTTGACGCTGGGAAGCAACGTATTTGGCGTAGCTGAGAATGGTGAGCAATCCGCTGCCACCGACGAGAGCTGCCATCTGGCCCCACGATCCTTTGCGCACCGTGACCGTAATCACACTGCAGACAAGGTAGAGCCAACCGACACGAGCGACCCATTTCTGAACAAAGCCATCATCCGCCCCCGAACCGACAAACTCTTCCCAGTTGATGCCCAACCTGCCCGCAAACACATAGGTTGCATCCTGCCAGAGAAGGATGCCATAAGGGCCTTCCCAATAGAAATGCACCCAGGTCCAGCCGGCGAAACAGAGGAACGCGCCAAGTCGGAGGAGGTTAATCAGGGGGCTGTCGAGATTGTGCTTGTTCACGGCTGCCTGCGGAATAACTCCATACGTCACTTTCCCTCGATATTCATCACGTGGCAGAAGAGGGATTCCTGAGGGAAACGAGCCGGGCATTCGGCTCTCACGCCATGATTGTATTCAAAATCTTTGATCGAAGACCACCGGATCGCTTTCGCCGCCTATCAGCCAGAATCCGTTGTCCTTTACGGCGGCGTGAACGACATGAGGACACGCGGCCGCAAGACTCCATCAGACGTTCTTTCAGACTACCGAAAGCTGGTCAAGGCGGTTCACGCTGTCTTGCGAAACATCCGGATTGTCTACATCAGTCTTCCACACTTCTATCGAGATCGGGGCAATCCCGATGCCAACGCCAGGTCGACACCTGTCAACGATATGATTGCTGAGGCAACCGAAAAGAACAAGCGGCTGGTGTTTGTCAACCTGAACGAGCCGATGGCCGACAGGAACGGACAGCCACGTCGCCAACTTTTTCAGACTGACGGGATACACATGAACACGGCAGGCTACAAGCTCTGGGCCTCGCAGCTTCGGCCCCACCTTCGTTTCCAGGAGACCAGCCATGAATCGGGTGGAACGACTGTAAACGTTCGGTGGCCTTGTGACCGAACGGGTGTCTGCTCCAGTTCGAGTTAACGGTGGTTCGACAGAAATCCTGAAAAACGTGAGGGCTTGTGACATAAATCGGCAGTAACGAGTGGTCCAGCGACGGTTTCAAACCGCGCGGACGGGAATAGCGTTTCCTCTTTAATCATTCAGTTTGGCGCCGACCGAACAACCGGTCAGAATGCTGCCCCGGAACCAAGGCGCCGAAGACACAATGATCAAATGATGTATCGACGAATTATCACACTATCCACATTGTGCGTCGCGTCGCTCGCGGGCGAACCATTGACCGCCGACTCAACGCCGGTCGCGCGATGGGACTTTGGCGCGGAAGAGGAAACACAGCTCACGCCCCACGGCAACGTGCTGCGTGATCAGGCAGGACCGCGACCTCCCGAGTTCCCGGATTTTTCCAACAGCAACACCGCGGTGCGTCTCGATGGAAAGAGCGCGTATTTTTCTGTCGTCGACCCGGGTGCAGACAGTGACTTTGATTTCGCGAATGACGACGCCATCACCATTGAGGCCTGGATCAAAGTCGACGATATTCGCGACGGACAGCCGATGTATGTTATTGGCAAGGGACGCACGAACTCGCCAAACTTCACCCGCGACAATCAGAACTGGTCATTCCGCGTTGTGGGAGCCAGGGACATGGCGAATCTGGGATTTCTCTTCGCGGGCAAAGCGGGGCCCGGCGACGCACACTGGCATCGTTGGACATCGAAGTCCGGCTTCGACACGAAGACCGGCTGGCACCACGTTGCCATTGCCTATCGTTTCGGCGCCCCCCATACCATTCGCGGCTGGATTGACGGACAGCCTACTGAGGGGACCTGGGATCTGGGGGGCCCAACAACAGAAGCTCCGATCGTCGACGACGATGCGGTCTGGATCGGCTCCTCGCTGGGCGGAAATCCAGGCAACAGTTTTAACGGCCTGCTCGACTCCGTCGCCATATATCGCACGCTGCTGGATGACAAGAGCATGGCCACCCGTTTCAACCGCGTGGGTGGACCGCAGGTTGTCGGTCCCCTGCCGGAAGTCCAGCCCATGATCGACAGCCTTCAACACGGTTATGCTCGGTTAACGCTTTCCGAAGGAATGCCCGCCTATGAACGCTGGCTGAACGAGGGCGAAACCTGGCCCGAGGAAACGGCGCGCTGGATGGGAGACTCGTTTCTTTTGCCACGTATCCCGATTCGCTACGACGAATGGGGAATTCGCGCCGATTGGAAAGGTCCTGTTCTGGTTCGCCTGTCTGCGGATGTGACCCTGCCGCCGGGCAAACATCGATTCCTGTTGCGTGCTCGCGCACTCAGCCGTCTGTGGGTCGACGGTGTTGTCGTCGCGCGGACGGAAGCGATCACCAGACAACCCCCCAATGGCGAAGAGCCCGTGACTCCCGTTGCCACACCTCCACTGCCCGGCGTACGCCTGCCGGGATACCACCAGCAGGAGGTGTTCAGCGAGGCCAATATAGCCAATCCAGACAAAAGTGGTTTGAGTGAAACTCGCGTCGTTCTGGAGATGATCGTCGGAGGAGAGAACCTACGCGCAGAGACGGGCGAGATTTGTGTGGCGGTGCTATCGGAAGACGGAAAATCGTATCTGACGCTGCGCCCCACCGATGCGGCGGAGCTGCCGCTGACCGATGCCGCGATTGAACCGAAACTTGCGCGCATTGAGGCGTCCCTGACAAAACACGACAACAAAACGCGCCGAAACGCGTCCGCGTCACAGGACGAATTCTGGAAGCGTCGCCATGCCAAAGCGAAAGCATGGGCCCGGAAGCGTCCCGAGCCGACGGTCCCGCCTGTCAGGAACAGGACCTCCCATCACCCGGTCGATGCCTTTATCCTCTCCAAGATCGAACGCGCCATTGATGCCGCGGCTGGCTCTGATGCGGGACAGACGGATAACTTTCACAAGCACGTCCTGCCGATCCTCCGCGAGCATTGCTTCCGTTGCCACGGTGAAAGATCCAGGGGCGGCCTGAAACTAAACGCTCGTGAGCTCGCGCTACATGGCGGCGATTCAGAAATCCCCGCGGTCATTCCCGGCAAACCTAAAGCCAGCGAACTGATCATCCGCATTCGCAGTAAGGACAAGGACCTGCGTATGCCGCCGAACCGTGACGGGCTGAGCGAGGAACAATGCGCGACGCTGGAGGAATGGGTGCAATCCGGAGCCGCATGGCCGGCGCCCCCGCTTGACCCCCAGGATGTCAGACTATCGCCTCGCGTGAACGACGAGTCACTTCTCCGCCGCGTCTATCTCGACACTGTCGGGGTCCCTCCGACTGCGAGTGATATCGAGTTGTTTCTAATGGACAACTCCGCCAACAGATACAGTCGCATCATCGACCGACTGCTGCTGGACGAACGTGGCGCTGATCATCGAATCAGTTACTGGCTCGACGCTCTGGCAGAAAACCCAACCCTGCTTAACGCGTCCCTCAACAGCACCGGGCCATTCCGTTTTTTTCTCCACGATTCGCTGCGCGACAATAAATCGCTCGACCGAATGGTCACCGAACTGATCCTGATGCGCGGCAGCAAACACGGCGGGGGCAGTGCGGGATTCTCGATGGCGGCCGAGAACGATGCGCCTTTTGCGGCAAAGGGGCACATTCTTGCCTCGACCTTTCTGGGCGTCGAACTCCAGTGCGCACGATGCCACGACTCCCCGTACAACAGCACGACTCAGCGTGACCTCTATTCGCTTGCTGCGATGCTTCAACGTAAATCCGCGACCGTCCCCAAAACCAGCCGCGTCCCGGCCACCTTCTTTGAGCAACAGAGTCGCGAATCTCTTATTCGCGTCACCCTGAAACCGGACGAGTCCGTCGCTGCCGCATGGCCCTTCGCCCAGATCACGGGAGTCACCGACGACAGCACAATCGATGACCTGACGCGTCAGCCCCAGGACACACGCGAACGTCTCGCGGCATTGATCACTGCACCGCAAAACCAGCGTTTTCCAAGAGTGATCGTCAATCGCATCTGGAAGCGACTCATCGGTGCTGGTTTCGTTGAGCCCGCCCATGACTGGGAAGACCGCAAGGCTAGCCACCCGGAGCTCCTTGACTGGCTGGCCCACCAACTGGTCACCCACGACTACGATGTCACTCACGTGCTCCGCCTTGTCCTGACGTCCCGGACCTACCAACGTACGGCGTCCGGAAATAACCTTAGCGCCTCTCACGAAGAGCGGTTTTTCAACGCACCAGAACGTCGCCGCCTGACCGCCGAGCAGATTGTGGATTCCATGCACGCCGTGACCGGCGTGGCAATGGACATCGGCGAACTAACCTTCGTACACGACGGCCGTCGGCCCCTGAATAATAGACTGACCCTCGGTCGCCCCACCCGCTCATGGATGCTGGCCAGCCTCAACAACGAGCGCGACCGTCCCAGCCTGTCCCTGCCCCAGGCTCGCGCCGAAACCGATGTGCTTCAAGCTTTCGGCTGGACCGGATCGCGACAGAAGCCCATCACCGAACGAGACACGAATCCGAACATCCTGCAACCTGGCGTGCTCGCCAACGGAATCCTGACGTCAACGTTAACGCGCGCCTCGCACGACAGCCGACTCGCCCAACTCGCCGTCGACGCCCATTCGCCCGAGTCATTGGCCGACACTCTCTTCCTTCGCATCCTCAGCCGTCACGCTGCACCGGCCGAACGCGTGACGTTCACGTCCGCGTTGGCCGACGGATTTGATTCCCGACTGATTCCCGCCGACCAGATTGAGCGGTTCAAGCCGCTGCCGTCGTTGCCCTTGATTACCTGGTTCAACCACCAACGCCAGAAGGCCACCAAAGTTCAAAATGAAGTGGAGCGCCGCGTCCGCAAGGGGCCTCCCGGCGACCCTCGCCTACAACCCCAGTGGCGCGAAGTTTACGAAGACCTTATCTGGAGTTTGGTCAACCACCGCGAGTTTGTCTGGATGCCATGAAGTCACAAACACACGCTGCCTTAACTTTCACTTGCCGCTCACCGTTGACGCCCGCCATCGCCGTTGGAGCCGCTTGAATTACAGATCCGAGTCGACACCTCAGATTCAGAAAAACGCAACAACCGAATGAACACCTCAAACACCATCAATCGTCGTGAAGTTCTCGGCGGCGCCGCAACCCTCGCCGGAGGATTGGCGGCTCCCGGGTCCCTGCTGGCCAATACGACCGACAAGAGGATTCAGGGCAAGGCCGACCACGTCATCTCCATCTGGCTTGGCGGCGGCATGGGGCAAGTCGACACCTTCGACCCCAAGCGAAAGGGCGACCCGAAAGCGAAGAAGCCGGGCTCGTATTACGATTCCATCGAAACCGCCGTGCCCGGGGTACAGGTCTGCGAACACCTGAAGAACCTTGCCCCGTTGATGGACCAAGTGACCGCCGTGCGAACCGTGCACCACGAGATGATCGACGAACACGCCGCAGCAACGAACCGAATGCACACGGGCCGCCCCATCAGCGGGACAGTGACCTATCCTTCGCTCGGCTCTCTCATCACGCACGATCGCGGGGCGGCCGATGAAGGCGCTCCGCCCTATGTCCTGATCGGCTATCCCAACATCACCCGCGGGCCCGGTTTTCTCGGAGCGCAACACGGCTTTCTGTATCTGACCAACACCAGCGAAGGCCCCGCCGGGCTGTCTCACCCCGATGACATTACGCCCGCCCGACAGTCCCGTCGTGAAGGCTTTCTGGCCGAGCTGAAAAAACATGCAAATCCCACCCGAGATTCCCGTCTGATCAACTACGACGCCGCCATCGAACAGAGCCTGAAACTCAGCGGCCCCGCGTTCAACAGCGCCTTCCAGCTCGACAGGGAACCTGCAAGCCTGCGCAACCTCTATGGCGGAGAGTTTGGCCAGCGCTGCCTGCTCAGTCGACGCCTCGTCGAACGAGGAGTGCGATTCATTGAAGTCTCCCACAATTTAAACTTCCTCAACGGCGCCGGCTGGGACGTCCACAACGAGGGCATTCTCAATCAGCACGGTCTGATTCAGGAGCTCGACACCGCCGTCGCCACGCTGATCACGGACCTCCAGAACAAACGCCTTCTGGACAAGACCCTGATTGTCATCACGACCGAATTTGGCCGCCCGCCTGAGTTCGACAGCAACGGTGGACGCGGTCATCAGGGCACGGCCTTCAGCTGTGTCCTTGCTGGCGGCGGATTGAAACATCGCGGCGCCTGGGGCGAGACGGATGAGATTTCGAAGAGGATCGTTTCCAACCCCGTCGGAGTGCCTGATTTCTTCGCCACAGCCTGTGCTGCCGTCGGCGTCGACTATCGCAGGAACCTCTATGACGGAGACCGCCCCGTCCCGGTCACCGACCGAGGCCAGCCGATCGCTGAGCTGTTCGGTTGATAAAACGGTATCGTGATCCGCGGCGGGCGGTCTGCAGCAATTCCAGTCGACTGTTGTTCAAGTCACGGTCGTTTATTGACTGAGCGACAACACAATAATCCACGACATATCTCTGTACTGACGCGAATGAATGACTCCGCAGAACGATCTGTCCCGAGAAAACAGAACTTCAGGTTCAACTCCTCAGCGTGAAGCAGGAATGGACAACCGCCAAGGATGCAAAAATCACTGCACTCTGAATCAGACTCGACAGGATTCGCGACCTGAATGGATTGCGGTTGTTCATTCCTGCTCCACGTACGGCGGTCGATCAAAGGCGTCAGTCAAGCGGGGATCACCGGCTTCTTTCAAAACTGACATCAGACGATTCGACAACTCGGATTTCGTTGCTGTGTAGGAAACGTCGTCTGCCACGTTCTTTAACTGACCCGGATCACGACGAAGGTCGTAGAGCTCTTCACTGGGGCGGAGATTCAATGTCAAATCAAACAACGGGCGTACATCCGGCTCGTCGCGATGCGTGATCAGCCAGGCCTTCGTGAGGCTGGCATCGAGATCGGACATTGTGACAGCGGTGCTTTTGTGGAGTTGCTCGTAAGTCGGATGGTCGTCGCCGTTCAGACGTCGAGGGTCACCCATCGGCCAGCGCTGTGGCTTGAAGTTGCGGATGTATAAGTAGTCAGGCGTCCGAAGGGCGCGCATCGGATAAGGCAGATTGTCTTCGCGAGCGGAGTGGAAATGCAGTTCGCGTCCGACGATCACGTGGTCTCGCTGCGAATCAATCCAGCCGCTGCCGGCACTGGTCAACTGCGTTTTGAAACTTCGGCCATCCATACTCACGGTGGCATCGACACCCGCCAGTTCCAATACCGTTGGTCCGATGTCCATCACGCTGACAAAGTCGTCAACGTGGCGATCTTTCGCGATCAGCTTTGGATAACGAACCATCAACGGGGCTCGAATCGCCAGGTCATAGCAATTGGTCTTTCCGCGGGGGACTCCCGGAATACCGTGGTCGCCTGAGAGAATGATGATGGTATTGTCGAGCTCGCCGCTCGATTCCAGTTCTTCCAGCATCACTCCGAGCATGGCATCGACTGCTTGAATCTCGCCAAGGTAGTCAGAGAAATCTCGACGGACGTCTTCCACATCAGGAAGGAACCTGGGGATCAATCCTTTGAGGCGATCCGGATCAATGTCCCACAGTTGCCTGCCCGAGTCCGCCGTGTAAGGGCGGTGAGCGTTAATGGACCCATAGACAAAGAAGAATGGATTCCCCTCCGGACACCCTGCCAACACACGTCGCATCTCATTGCGAGGGTGAGCCAGTACCTGCTCGTGCCGTTTCAACTTCTCTGTTTCACCCGCCGCTGTACCGACGAAAAGCCCGTATCGTTGATACTCGACTTGCGGCACTTTGCGAGCGCCCGCGCCCGGCCGGCTCGCATCAAACGCAAACGTCTTCAAGCTCCTGCGAACGTAATATCCATCCTCACGTAGCAGATCGACGAACTTTGGAAGCGTCTGGAAGGGGTTGTTGTGCCCTTTCCAATTGCTCGCTTTGCCGTTGAGGAATGCGCCGCTTCCGCAATTCCAGAAATATCGTCCCGTAGCCAGAGACGCCCGGCACGGTCCGCACGAGGCAACGGGCACAAAAGCATTGCGAAACAAAACGCCCTCACGCGCAACGCGATCAATGTTCGGCGTCTTGAGAACATCGTTCAGAGACGAGTTATCGGGGTTGGAGTAGACGCTCGCATAACGCCCCCAGTCGTCGGCAAAAAAGAACAGGATATTGGGCCGCTCTGCGGCACCGGCTGTTGCGGCCAGAAACACACAGCCCAGCATTAGCGGAACAAGAAACGTCGTGCATTTTGTCATTTCGGTTTGAACTCCTGGAGCGAAGGCTTCCCATCCTTGTTTGTGTCACATTGGCGGAACTGCCGCGTCAGCGCGGGCACATTCCGGTTCTTTGATTTGCAGATGTACTCCTCCTGTGTGACGATGCCGTCATTGTTCCCGTTTCGCCGCTGGAAGAGCACTTCAGCGGGTAGGCGGTTCATTGTATCGGCACTGACGGTCGGATCCGTCTTGCGTGTCGGCATGGAGGCATTGTAGCCGCACAGGATCCCGCCCGCTGCTCACTTCGTCGAGTCCCCAACTGTCTCCGAAACAGGTGGCTGAATACGTTGAATTCTTCGCTCAACCATTTGGCCAATTCTGCCCATTCGGACACGATGGGGCAGATGCAGTCCGATTCGCAGAAAACGTACGGACTTGATGACACGGATTTCGTGCGTTGGAAAAGGTCTGGGTTTCCAGGAACCGTGATTCGGTCAAAACACGGTGGTTTGATGGCAGTCCAGCAACTGGGTTTTCTGTGTCTCTCACACAACTCGCCTCCACTTCCGTCTGCGGTAACCAATCATGAAGATGATCCATGAGAAAGGATCATTCGCCAACATCCAGTAATGACTTTAACCCATCAGTATCCCAAGACTTGAGTATGTCTCGAGCGCTATCAAGATCCGAAATGGTATTCCAACTTAGGCCACCATCGATACTAAACAACGCCCCGTCGCGCGGTATCGGAATGTAGGGGCCCACCGTTGTGAATTTGAACATCTTACTATCGGTTGCATAGAACATTGCTCGCTTTTCCATCGGCCCGCGCGATTCGATCGTCCCCTGAACGACTCGTGAACTACCGCAATTTAAGCAAATGTGATTTTTCGGTCATGGTTATACGTCACTTATGTCGGAGGCGCGAATTCTTACCTAATTCGATGATGTGTTTTTGGTTTGGGGCTGTTGTCATTCAGACGCCCAACGTTGCTTCAAGGCATCTACCTTGACCTGAATCCCAGTAATGTCCGCGTAGCTGTCTTCTGCGTGTCGTATCCATTCCCCGACCAGTTGGGCGTCGCCGAGCGATTGGCAAGCTCGCGCATTCATGATGACAGCACGAGCGCAGAACTCACGTTCGCCGGGATATCGATCAATGAGCTCCTGACCGGCCGTGACGGCTCGTCGCGGGTCGTTCAGGTAAAGCAAGTAAATCTCCTGAATCGCGACCATCGATTTAGCAGCATAGGGATGGTCGTCCGGAAAACGCCGACGGACTTGGTCAAGCCCCTGGATCTCTGCCTTCCAGAGTTGCAAGCCTTGGCTACCAAATCGTTGTACTACCAACTCAAATTGCTCTGCCGCCGTGAACCGCTCGCGAGGCACGATCGCCGGTGCCTGCAAAAGCCAGCTGGGCGGAGACTGTGCTTCGGTCATATTCGCTGCGGGATTGTGGGCGTTCAGCCAGAACAGGAGAACCAGCCAGCCCGCTCCAACTGCATTGAAAGTGGCGTGCGTCACCATCGAGGCGAACAACGAATTCCGCCAGTACACAATCATCCCGTATGTGAGTCCGCCAACAAAGATGGTCAGCATCACGGCGAGACTTTTCTGGTGCATGGCGGCAAACAGAGCGGCTTGTACCAGGCATGCACAGTAGATGTTGAAGCGGGCGTGAATGCCTCCCTGCAATGCTCCACGGTACAGCAGTTCCTCCGCGATGGGTGCCAACACGACTGCCATTGCGAAGAACGCAAGTCGCACGGGCAGGGACGTCTCGAGAATCAGCACGCTGAGCCGATCGCTGATGGGTATCAAACCGGCGAGCCACAGTCCGATGGCGATGGCCCAGAGTACAATGGCGCCCACAACACCAAGCACCGCCTCGCGCCACCAGGCGTTCTTGCCGATGATTAGTTCGTGAATTCGCAAGCCACGTCGCCGCGCAAGGCAGACAATTACGAAAATGGTAACTAACTGCCCGATGGCCCCGACGAGAAGAAGCGAAACAGGAGTCAGAGAAAACAGTCCAGCTCCGCTGCCCAGCCCGATGATAACTGCGCCGATCACGAGACAGCTGAGTACTCCCATGCCGTCACGGATTTTGAAACATGGTGACTCTGGCTTGTCGGAGTGGGGCATTAATGATTCTCTATCGCTTTCAGCGATGGTGCCTTCAGGTCCGGTTGGCTGGAGAGTCAAAATACTGGCGAGTCAGAAGGGACGCCACCCGCATCATCGTCAATGTCCCGAGAACGCTTTGAATTTGGATCGCCCCCTCATTGCTATCGCAGGAATCGTTGAATTCTTCGCTCAGCTGTTCGGGCCATTCTGGCCGATCGGACACACTGGATCAATTTCAGTTCGATTCGTAGAAAACATACGGACTTGATGACACGGATTTCGTGCGTCGAAAAACGCAGGGGAATTCGGGAACTGCGTTTTCGGTCAAAATACGGTCGTTTGATGACGATCCTGGAATACGGATGAGTTCATGTCGCGTCTTCGGCTCCATTGAGCCGTGCTGACGAATGTATCCGCATTACCGGCAAACGAAACTCAGCCCGTCGCACCTGGACGCGGTTAAAGGTTCTTCGCCGGAGAATCGTCGACCTGCGATCTTCGCAATCGTTGATCGGTGGCCATCCTTCCGCGGTACTGACCTCCCTCACGGATGGTTCCAGATTCCAACTCGGATCCGGCGTGAAATTTATTGCTGACAACAAGGCCTCCGGCGCTGGTGGCCGGTAATCGGGAGAGGTGGACCCCAAACGGAACTACACCATCTTGGGCCGGGAACGCCACCACTCCGAATGAAGTCCAGATCTCAATTCGCCGCCCGCTCCATGGTTTCGGCACAGTGTTTGCCTCTCAACTGACAGGCCCTTAAATGTCCGGAACACTTCCGCTGCTATTGAGCTATTTACCAATTCCGCGAAACTATGGCTGAAAGAAGACTGCTCGCAGGACATCCGTCTGAACACAGATTGTGTCCCATTGATGGCGCACACCTCGGGTCACCCTGGCAGCTCAATCAGGATGAGTATTCATGAAACATTTTTTCTCCCTTTCTACCGTGTTCACAATGGGAACTCTGGCTGTCCTTGCGGATCCTCCTCCGCTACCGCCGGCAGAATCCATTCCCATCACCATTGAGCCTCAGGCGGAACTCATTACTGATGAGGGAGATTCATTTGAGACGCTTCGTGGTCCTCTTCATGAAGCCTTTGCTCAACCCGTAAATCATGATCCGGAGCCCCCCGTGCTGATTCTGGCACGTCCACCGGAGCCACTTGATGAAATCCCACCTGAGATTCGTCCTGGTGGCAGCAATGTGATCTGGATATCCGGTTACTGGGCATGGGACGAAACGGAGACGGATTTCCTGTGGATCAGCGGTATCTGGCGAGATGTTCCTCCCGGAAGACGCTGGGGCGATGGCTACTGGACCCAGGTAGAAGATGGGTTCGTCTGGACGCCGGGAGCATGGGGCCCTGATGAGACCCCACTTGTCGACGGCTTGCCCGAGCCGCCACCAACGCAGGAACGCGGACCGACTTCCGTGTCCCCCGGAACTGATCATTTCTGGGTACCCGGTAACTGGCAGTATGTGGACAACAATTATGCGTGGCGACCGGGCTACTGGTCTCAGGATCACACGAACTGGGTCTGGGTTCCGAATTGCTACCGCTGGACACCGACCGGATATACGTATGGTGGTGGTTACTGGGACTACGCGTTCAATCGACGTGGCGTTGTTTATGCACCGTACCGTTTTCGTCACCGGCCTCCTGCCCGCTTTCGCTACCGTCCTTCGGTCGCTCTCGACATCGCCCTACTGACCATGCACCTCTTCGTCGCCAACCGTGCCCGACGATATGTTTTTGGCGACTATTACGGGCGCCAGGCCTATGTTCCGTGGTATGTGTTTCACTCCCGTCGTCGAGCATACTCGCCGAGTTATGCATGGTACTCCCGACGTTACGGGCGGCAGTATGGCGTACGACTGGCAGGCTGGAATCACTGGTTCACAGCAAATAGCGCCGCCCGTCCGCCGCGTACTCTGAAGGCTCAACAGCGAATTCTCGAACGCAACCTGAAGCAGACCATCACAACAGCGGTTCAGATCGGGCGCAAGGCTGACACCCTGCCACGGAACAACTTCTTTGGCCGGCAGATGGTCACCGTCTCCGCGACGGAGCGAAACCGAATTCTGCGTTCTGTCAGCCGGCCGACAATTCGTAACATCAAAAACACAGTCCAGTCCACCATTCGTTCTCCGCTGACACCCGGCGAACTGCGGCAAACCTCTCGGGGTATTCAGAGTGTGCTGATGAATCGGGAAAAAGAGGCGAAGGCCTCTGCGGCGGCCCTGCGAAAGTCTGAGACAGCTTTGAGCGCGCAGGCAAAGCAGACGGCCCGTGCAGCGGAACGCATCAGTAAGGAACTGGATAAGAGTAAGCCGGGTGTAGCGCGTTCTACACTGAGACGCGCGGAGTCGGCGCTTGGTCAGTCGCGTCAGATCGACCAAGCCGCTGACCGCCTTTCGGATCAGATCAGAAACGACAAGCAGATCGCCGCAAGCAACACACTGCGAAAAGCGGAAAACGCTCTGAATACACATGTTCGTCAGTCCACGAAAGCCATGGAGCGCGTACAAAAAGACGTTGACCAGGCAAAGCCGGGCGCGGCGCGTGCTGCGCTGCGCAAGACGGAGTCCGCCTTGAAGGCCCGAACAAAGCAGGCCGAGCGTGTCGCGGACAAGGTCTCCAAAGCACGCGACACAGCGAAGGAATCGGGGACATCCTTAAACAGCGTCCTGAACCGCGCCCAGTCCGCACTCAGTCAAAACGCGTCCTCAAAGACATCGCCGAGGCTTACCGCACCAAAGGCCACAAAGACAAAGCCGAAGATAACTTCGTCGGCACGAAGCGTGCTGCAGCGAGCTAATTCCGCCTTGAATTCCGTACGAAGCTCTGCAAAGAAGAAAGTCACCGCGCCGAAGGCCACTTTTCCGGCCGGCCGTCTCAACGGTCTTCTGGATTCCCGATCGCCTGCGAAACGTGCTGCCACAGTTCCACACACGAAAGCCACGTCTCAGAAGGCCGCGTCGCAACCGAAGCCTGCTCAGGTCAAGGCTGAGCAGCGCAAAGCGGCCACCGCAGAACGCAAGGGCGTGGCGGCTCAGCAGCGCGCTGCGCGAGCGGCGGAGCGTTCGAAACCTGCGGTCAATTCGAAACCGGCACCAAAGCCAAAAGGTTCCAGGATTCGCGGCAGTAAAAAGAAGAAATAGCCGACACTTCCGATCGTCTTGTGTCCCTTGAGCTGACTGCACCGCCATGGGTAACTGTTGTGTTCAGGCCGGTCTCACGCTTGTAGTGCAGGCAGCGCCACCAATAGTGTTCCCACAATCCTCGGGAAGCGGTCCCGTTTCACTCCGGGTCGTTTTGCTTCATCATCAAGCCGACCGACACAGCGAATAGTACATTCTCCATCCCCCGCTGTCTCATCGACCCGCTCCGCCAACAGCGTGTTCTTCTGTTCGAGTGTGAACCACGATTCCGCCGTGAGATCATTCCTGAAGGGAATACCGGAAGTCTGGGGGGAGAACTGACCTACCCCGCTAACCGCGAACAGACTTTGAGTCGTAAACTCAGGGTTTGGTCACAGAAGAGGGGGCAGACCGGCTGCACACATTCTCGGATGGATTCCGGTTATCTCATGAAAACACTCTTCATGGGGACGATGCGTACCAGTTGCAAAATCAAGTCATGTTTTGCGATCCAGCACGTCCCGGATTCACTGATCAACGCCCGAGAACGGCGTCGCGGCTCGCGACGCCGTGCCGGTGATTCACATTTCCGATTCCTGCTTTTCGACACATTCTGGTCAAACGCTGGCGTCACGAGAACAACGGCGATGATGTATCCAAAGATGCGTGTTCTCCTTTCCGAGTTCCCTGGTTGTAGATGCGTTTCTCCGCAGCCGAATTTGCTACAGCCTACGGCCGATAGATAACAGCGCCCCGACGTTTGCTCGTTGCCAGGCAGCATTCCCACAGATCGTCCCAGAAAAACGGCAGATTCAAAAAGAATCCCCGCGTTGCCATGGCCACATTGTGTTGCCGTGGCAACGCGGAAAATCGTCTCTCTACGATGAGGCGGAATCAACTTCTACGGCTGGCCTGGCACTGGAATTCAAATTTCGTATCAGTGCAGTTTTCAGTTCCCATCCGTTCAGGAGCCATTCGTCGACGTCTGTAAGCAGAAAGTCTTCATGCCTCCAACATCCACCTGGATTCTTTCGTTCATGGGACTGCTAGCCGAGAAATGACGAGCCCAACCGCCATCGAATTTTGTTATCGCTATCAACAGTCGAGTCAAATCGTCGAGACGCAATCGGCGCCAACGCCGCTAAAATTGGCGACGTCCAATGGCGAGGACAGTCCGTATTTCTTCGATTCCCCGCTCGCCGCCCCAGCGCTGTTTGCCGAAACGATCCTCTGCCTCGTAAACATCGTGCGAACGCATTACGACCTGCAGGGCACCGGTTCGCTCGATCCCGTTGTGACGTGCGGACCTGATGGCCTGCGATTCGAAGGGTTTAGCGGCTGCGGCGGCGTGTACGTTCAGTGCCTATTTGGCCCCACTGCATTCAACGAACCCATTCTCGGCCGCGGAACCGCCAACGTCGACATCAACGAACCGTTGCGAAATGGTCTCGCCAAACTTCGAGCTGGCAGCCAGGTTCGTCTTTCGGTCGGATCAAAATCACTTTCGCTGAAAACAGACGATGATCAGTTCATTGAAAAGAAGGCCAAACTTCCCATTCGATGGTTACGTGGATTTTGCGAGGTGCAAGCCTACCTCTCCAAAGCGGGAGAATCCCTCACGCTGCCCACTAGTCAGATGCTGCGTTTTGTTCGAGGACTCCTCCGGAACGCTGCTCGTTCCGAATCCGTTTGGGCTGTTCCATCAGGAACGTCGTTGCGCTTGACAACTCGTCAAACCGACTCTGCCGTGAAGATCGTGGGGACGGAACGACTGCGATCGATCGATCGAACCACTTTTGAGACTGGTACGCGGCAACGTCTCTGTCTATACAGACCGTGTTTCGGGCGTGAGTGGCTGGAGCGTTGATTTGGGATCTTGCCGGTTCTTCATCGCGTTAAGCCCAGGGATGTATCGCGGCTTCTCCGGCGAAGAACAGGTGCTCGAATCGCTTGCCGACTCGTCGTGGCAAAATGTCCTGGATCAAGTCAAAGCCCAACTCAACGGCCAGGCGGGAATCGATCCTAAAGTTCTGTCGGACCAACTTAACGTTCCTGCCAACGAGATCCAAATGGTACTGGACGCTCTCGCCAATCGCGGACTGGTGGGCTACGACCTCTCATCCGCCAGCTATTGCCACCGCGAGTTGCCTTTTTCATCGGTATCGGTCGATACCCTGCAGCCACGGCTCGTTGCCGTGCTTTGAAACAACCAGTTTGCTGCCCGTCCGTCCCTATCGCCTCAACCATGAATCGAGACGAACGTCCGCATCAATCGCGGCTGCCCTTCGGAACCTGCCGTTGAGGCCGCACGAAAACCGCGGGGGATCAGCGCATGAAAGCAAAGCACCACAAGACCGGCGGTATTACGGCAGATCTGTCGTGCCCATCAGATGACGGTCGACTTCGCGGGCACAGCCGCGGCCTTCGTTGATGGCCCAGACAATCAGGCTTTGACCGCGACGACAGTCGCCAGCCACGAACACGTTGTCCACGCTGGTCGTGTACTTTTCGTGTTCCGCCTTGAACCATGTCATGCCACCGCGGCCTTCGGTGATGTCGACACCCAGTTGTTCCGCGGGGCCACCTTCGGGGCCCAGGAACCCCATCGCCAGCAGCACCAGATCGGCGGGATATTCCTTTTCGGTACCGGGGATCGGAGTAAACGGTGGACCGCCCTCGGTGATCTTCTGCCAGTCCACTTCACAGGACTTCACAGACTTGATGTTGCCGTTGCCATCGTCGACGAATTCAATGGTCGACGCGCAGAACTCCCGAGGGTCTCGGCCGAATTTTGCAGCCGCCTCTTCGTGACCGTAATCCACTCGAAAGACTCGAGGCCACTGCGGCCATGGATTGTTCGACGGACGTTCTGTCGGCGGTCGTTCCACGATTTCGAAATTGACGATGCTTTTGCAGCCGTGACGGACAGACGTACCCAGACAGTCCGTGCCCGTATCACCTCCGCCAATGACGACCACATTCTTGTCCTTGGCGGTGATATAGTTGCCGTCTTCATGATTGGAATCCAGCAGACTTCGAGTATTCGGCCGCAGGAAATCCATTGCAAAATGGACGCCGTTGAGATCTCGGCCGGGCAGGGGCAGGTCACGCGGTCGAGTGGCTCCGACGGCCAGCACGACAGCATCGAATTCTTTCTTCAATTTTTCTGCCGAGATGTCCGTTCCTACAGCGGTGTTCGTAACGAACGTAATCCCCTCTTCTTTCAGCAGCTTAACGCGACGATCCACGACGGCCTTCTTGTCCAGCTTCATGTTGGGAATGCCGTACATCAGCAATCCACCAACGCGGTCGTCCTTTTCGTAGACGGTGACGGTGTGCCCGGCCTTATTCAGCTGAGCCGCACAGGCCAGACCGGCCGGACCTGAACCGACAACGGCGATCCGCTTGCCGGTACGAACGTCGGGAGGTTCGGGAACAACCCAGCCGTGTTCGAAACCGTGATCAATGATGGAACACTCGATGTTCTTGATCGTGACCGGGGGTTCGTTTACGCCCAGACAACAGGAACCTTCGCACGGAGCCGGACAGACTCGACCAGTGAATTCAGGAAAGTTGTTGGTCAGGTGCAAACGGTCCAGTGCTTCTTTCCAGCGTCCGTTGTAGACCAGGTCGTTCCATTCAGGAATCAGATTATTCACGGGGCAGCCGGACGCCATATTGGCCATCATTTCGCCGGTGTGACAGAACGGTACGCCACAATCCATGCAGCGAGCTCCCTGCGCCTGCAGGTCATCGACCGGCATGTGCTCGTGAAACTCATTCCAGTCCAGAATCCGCAGCAACGGGTCTCGATCGTGAGGGATCTGTCGTGCAAATTCCTTGAAGCCGGTTGGCTTACCCATTTCTCAGTCTTTCGTCTCGTCGTTTACCAGGCCTGACGATCGTCGTCAGACATACTGTGTTCCGCTGATGTTTTCGAACATCGGGCCGAGGGTCATCAATGCTGACAGCCGTTCAGACCTGATCCAGGTAAGAGTTCTGTGTCGGATTTCACCCCGACTGACAGCAACATGGACCTAGCTTGCCGCCGCCTCTTCTTCTTCGATTTCCTTCAACGCTCGTTTGTAGTCCACCGGCATGACCTTCACGAAGTTCGTGATGGCCGTGTCCCAGTCGCTCAATATCTTACGAGCGGTTTCGGAACCGGTGTGCTGTTGATGATTTTCGATCAGAGTCTTCAGCTCGGCCACGTCTTCCGCTGCTTCTACTTTCTCAAGAGCGACTGTTTCCAGATTACAGTTCACGAGGAACTTGTCGTCAGGATCCAGCACATAGGCAACACCACCAGACATCCCGGCCGCAAAGTTCCGGCCGGTAGGACCCAGAATGACAGCTCGTCCACCGGTCATGTACTCGCAACCATGATCACCAACCCCTTCGATCACAGCGTGAGCCCCGGAATTACGCACACAGAATCGTTCTGCTGCGACGCCACGAAAATAGGCTTCTCCACTGGTCGCACCGTACAAAGCCACGTTACCGATGATGATATTGTCAGCGGGTGTGAACGTGCTGTCCTTCGGCGGATAGATGATCAACTGGCCGCCCGACAGGCCCTTGCCGGCATAATCGTTGGCGTCACCTTCCACTTCGATCATTACGCCCTTTGTGCTCCAGGCGCCCACACTTTGGCCGGCCGAACCGTTGGCCTTGATGTGAATCGTGCCATCAGGCAATCCGTCCGGTCCGTGAGCCCTGCTGACCTCGTTGCTTAGAATCGTGCCAAAAGCACGGTCGATGTTCTGAATGTGTGTGTCGACCCGTACTCGCTGCTTCTTCTCGATCGCTGCTTTGCATTTCTGCAACAGCTCCATGTCACGGACTTCTTCCAGTCCGTGCTTCTGATCGATGGTGCAGTAGGTCTTCACATTTTCGTGTGGTTTTTCGGCCAGTGTCAGAATTGGCGTCAGGTCGATATTTTTCGCTTTCCAATGCGCGACCTCACGGTCCACTTCCAGCATATCGCAGCGACCGACCATTTCGTTGATCGTGCGAAAACCCAGTTCCGCCATGAACTCGCGAGTTTCCTCGGCGACCATGAACAGGTAGTTGACGACGTGTTCCGGCTTGCCGGCGAACTTCTTACGCAGTTCCGGGTCCTGTGTGGCGATCCCCACAGGGCACGTATTCAGGTGGCATTTTCTCATCATAATGCAGCCCACCGTGATCAACGGAGCAGTGCTGAAGCCGTATTCTTCGGCCCCCAGCAACGTTGCTATCGCGACGTCTCGACCAGTCTTCAGCTGACCATCCGTCTGCAGTCGAACTCGGCTGCGCAGATCGTTCATCACCAGAGTCTGATGAGTTTCCGCGATGCCCAGTTCCCAGGGTAGACCGGCGTGCTTGATACTTGTCAGCGGTGACGCTCCCGTACCGCCTTCACTGCCGGAGATCAGTATGTTGTCGGCATGCCCTTTGGCCACCCCCGACGCAACTGTTCCGACGCCGACCTCAGACACCAGTTTCACGCTGATCCTGGCACGGCGGTTGGCATTCTTCAGATCGTAAATCAGCTGAGAAAGGTCTTCGATGGAATAAATATCATGATGTGGTGGCGGACTGATCAGTCCCACACCGCGTGTTGACAAACGGGTTTCCGCGATAACCTTGTCCACCTTATGACCAGGCAGTTCACCACCTTCGCCAGGCTTCGCGCCCTGCGAGATTTTGATCTGCAATTCATCACTGTTGGTCAGATACCACGATGTCACACCGAAGCGACCGCTGGCCACCTGCTTGATGGCCGAACGTCTCAGATCTCCGTTTTCGTCCGGAGTGAATCGAGCGTAGCGTTCGCCACCTTCGCCGGTATTGCTCTTGCCGCCCAGGCGATTCATCGCGATCGCCAGAGTCTCATGAGATTCGGCCGATATTGACCCGAAACTCATAGCCCCTGTGCAAAAGCGTTTCACAATCTCGCTGGCTGGTTCAACTTCACTCAGCGGAATGGAATTGCCGTCTTTGAACTTCAGCAGACCGCGCAGATGGCAGGCTCGCGTGGTCTCACTGTTGATCAGATTGCTGAAATCCTTGTACGCATTCCTGTCGCCGGTGCGAGCCGCCTGCTGAATGCGACCAATGGTGTGGGGATTCCACGCGTGCTTTTCGCCATTACGCCGCCAGTGGAACAGACCGGGATTGGTAAGTTCCTGAGTGACGCTGTCTGGGTTTTCAGGATAGCCAACGTGGTGCCGAATCAACGCTTCCTGAGCCAGAACGTCAAAGCCGACGCCCTTGATGCGGCTGGCGGTCCCGGCGAAGCACAAATCGACGACGTCACTGGACAAGCCAACGGCTTCAAATATCTGAGCGCCCTTGTAACTGGCCAGCGTGCTGATGCCCATCTTGGCCATCACTTTCAGCATGCCTTTGGCAACACCCAACCGATAGACCTGTACGATCTTCTGGCCGGTGAAGTCTGCGGAAATCTTGCCTTCTACAACTGCCTGGCGCAGAGCGTAGATGGCCATGTACGGATTGACCGCGTCAGCTCCGTACCCGATCAGCAGACAGAAATGGTGGACCTCGCGAGCTTCACCGGATTCCACCACGATGCCGATCTGAGTCCGTTCCTCGTGACGCACCAAATGATGATGTACCGCTCCGGTCGCCAGCAGCGAACTGACCGGAATTCTGTCCGGACCAACAGCACGGTCGGACAGCACGATTACACTGAAACCATCCTTAATTGCCTGGCGAGCTTCATCACAAATGCGTTTTAACGCCGGCTGCAGACCATCCGGACCGTCCGACTTTGCATAAGTCGTGTCGATCACTTTGGACCGCCAGCCACGATGATCCATGTCCTTCAGGTTTGCCATTTCCTGATTGCTGAGAATCGGATGCGGCAGAGCAAGCCGATGACACTGTTTGTCCGTGGTGTCCAGCAGGTTCCCTTCCGGACCGATGTAACATTCCAGCGACATGATGACCTCTTCCCGAATCGAATCGATGGCGGGATTCGTCACCTGAGCAAACAGCTGGCGGAAGTAGTCGTAAGGCATGCGAGCCTGATCGCTGAGACACGCCAGAGCGGCGTCGTTACCCATCGAACCGATCGGATCCTTCTTCGCCTGCATCAGTGGAATCAGCATAAACTGCATGGTCTCGGTGGTGTAACCGAAAGCCTGCATGCGGCTGAACAGCTCCTGGCTGTGATAGTATTTCGGCTTGCTGCCAGCCGGAATATCGGACAGCAGGATTCTTTCCTGCTCCAGCCACTCGCGATAAGGCCGTCGAGACGCCACGTCGGACTTTAGTTCGCCGTCATCAATGATGCGGCCTTCCTCAAAGTCAACCAGGAACATGCGGCCCGGCTGCAGGCGCCCCTTATACGCAACATTGTCGGGTTCGATGTCCAGCACACCGACTTCGCTGGCCATGACGACGCGGTCATCCTTCGTCACATAGTAGCGGCTGGGACGCAGACCGTTACGGTCCAGAGTGGCGCCGATGTAATGCCCGTCAGTAAATGACACCGATGCCGGACCGTCCCATGGTTCCTGCAGAGAGCTGTAATACTCGTAAAACGCACGCTTATCTTCCGGCATCGTGCTGTGATTCTGCCACGCTTCGGGAATCATCATCATGACGACCTCCTGCAGCGTACGTCCGCTGTGGTACAGCATTTCCAGAGCGTTGTCGAAGCAGCCGGAATCTGAAGTGTGAGGTTCAACGATCGGAAACAGCTTCTGCAGATCGTCTCCCCAGAGTTCGCTCTCCATGATGCCCTGACGCGCGTTCATCCAGTTGCTGTTGCCCTTAACGGTGTTGATCTCGCCATTGTGCGACATGAATCGCAATGGTTGAGCTCGGTCCCAGCTGGGGAACGTGTTCGTGGCAAAACGACTGTGAACCATCGCAAGGTGGCTGGTGTAGTCTTCCGCCTGCAAATCTTTGAAGAAAGGCAGCACCTGAAAAGACGTCAGCATGCCCTTGTAAATGATCAGTTTCGTCGACAGAGAACACACATAAAACGACAGGGCCTCGGACATGTCGCTGTTGCGCAACTTGTGACTGGCCAGCTTGCGAATCACGAACAACTGCCGTTCCAGTGCTTCGGCGTCCAGCCCGTCGGCTGCACCCACAAACAGCATTTCCATGTGGGGAGCAAAATCGCGAGCAGTTTTACCGATGTCGGCACCGTCAAAGTCAACGGGTAGTTTGCGCCAACCCAGCAGTGTCTGTCCCTGCTGAGTGATCAGTTCTTCGACCGTCGACTTGCACGTGGCTCGCTGAGCCTCGTCCTGCGGTAGAAAGACAATTCCTGCGCCGTAGTCACCGGCCTCCGGCAGATCGATGCCGCTATCTTCTTTAGCAACACGCTTCAGAAAGCTGTTGGGCAACCCCGTCAGCATGCCGGCGCCGTCACCGGTGTTCTCTTCGCAACCACAGGCGCCACGATGATCCATATGGCGCAATATGCGATCTGCGTCTGTGATGATGGACCGGGAACGCTGGCCCTTGATGTGGGCGACAAAACCAACACCACAGTTTTCAGTTTCGTTGGCCGGGTCGTACAGCCCCGTGGCCTCCGGAGCCCCGAACGAAGGACGCATCGCTCGTGGATACTCGTTGCCTCGAATGTCTTCCATTTTGTTTCTCTCTGATTCTGCTCAGTCGCTTGATGACGAATGTCGGCGACCCTGCCGGGAGAACCCCGTAACTCGCTGCCGAGTCAACCGGACCGGCACGGCGTGCGCGACGACTTCGCCACCCGAAGTCGTTTACCACACGTCTGTTGTTGCGTTAGACGGTGGCTTACGTGGACCCGGCCGTCGCCGCTGCTTTCGAAGAACCAACACGTGGTTTTGACCTCTTCCGAGGTAAAACGTGTTGTCGTTGCCTCCATAGCAGCGACTCGCGGGAGTCACTTTGTTCCTTCAAGCGGTCGCTTGAATCTCGTTGCGGCCATGCCGCATCTGTTTTCAACTGCCGGCGCAACAAGCTCGGAAACGCGTGAATGACACTGCCATTGCGCGAATACCGTTCAAAATGCTTGTGAATTTGGCGACCAGACAACTTCATTCCTGTTTCCTGCCCCAACAAAAACGCTGGGTTTTGACCTGAAATACCGGACTGCTCATTTTCCGTACTTTGCTGTGTAAGCCACCCAGTATTACGAGGCCCGGTGGATTTTCTCATAATCGTGACAGATAACAAGCGTTCATTGGCCTGAACCTAAGCCGACGACCACCTCAGCTCAACCGAACGAGCGTTCTGTTGTTGTCGAATGGACGACAACAATCCGATCAGACGTCACAATTGTGTCCATCAGAGGCGTCAACTCAACAGATTCCCTGCGAAGGCGGGATTCTGGCGCGGCCGCTCCCTACGCCAAACGCAGGCGTAGACACCGGTCGGAATGCAGACCGTCTGTGAAAATTTGCCTTCCCGGTTACGGAAATGGTGATCAACTGCCCAGACGCAATTCGTTACACATTGCCGAAGTAGACACAAAAAAACAGCCAAGATACGCTGCACACCACAGCAAGTGGCATCAGGAAAGTAGTTTATGACATCAAAACGGCATGGGATGGCGATCGTTCTGGTGACGGCCGGCGTGGGAATTGTGGTGACTTTTGCCGTCCTGGCAGACCCTCAGAGCAAATACTGGCTCAGCGGCATTCTGCTTGGCGCGGCATTGTCCGGCAGCAGTGTCGTGTTCATGCGTCCCGGTCATGTCGCTGAGGCACATCCCCTGCAGGAACAGTCAGTAGACGAACGATCAGAGTTTGAGTCGTGGCGGCAGGCGGAAACGGAAGAGTTGCAGGCCTTTGCTGAGCGACTGGCAGACCGGGAACGAACCCTGGCAGAACAGACCATTCGGTTTCAGGAATTCAGCGAATACCCCGCGCCGCAGAAGACCAAAAGCAATGACGTCCAGACGACGCTGCGCTTATCTGAGGCGGACCGAAGAGTGCGGACGCTGCTGGAAGCCGAAGCCGAGCGCGTCTACGAGAAAATCCGGCAGAACGGGTACAGTGCAGCAGGGAAGATCGATGCCGACGCAATCCGAACAGACGTTCTGGGACTCATTCAGCGCGTCGCAATGGTTTACTCACCGGAAAGCGACAATCCGCTGCTGGAAACGAGTTTCGAAGATCTGGCCCGATCTGCAAGTCGAATCTGCCTGCACATGCTGGTGCTGCTGGAACAACTTCCCGTGGACATCAAACGTTACAACATCAATGAGATGTACGGTTATATCCAGAAGGCCGTTCAGGGGTACGGCGCCTATCAGCAGGTCGCACCATGGCTGAAATACGTCACTCGCGGTGCTTACGCCGGTCGTATGGCTGCCGGTATGAATCCCGTGACACTTGGTGCATGGTGGGTAGCCACAGAACTCGGTCGCCGCGGCGCCCAACACGTTGTCGAAAACATGGTTGACCGACAGGCCGTCGCGATGCTCCATGATGTCGTCACGGTGATTGGCGCCGAGGTTTCCAATATTTACGGACCGGGGTTTCGTCAGCGCGATGCCGCATGGATCTTCGGCACGGAACTGACAGAGTTGCTGCACCAGTTTCCGGTGTCGCGGGAATCTCTCAGCCAGGCTCTGCGCGAAGTCACTGCGTTACCGCTCTGCAGTGAATATGACCGCATCTACCTGTACCGCTGCATCGCCGGACACCGCTCGGCCGGTTTGCGAATTGAAGATCCGGCTATGCTGTCCCGTACAGAACGTGAGGAAATCGCCACCAAACTGGAAACGTTTTTCGGCCAGTATATTCACGGCGCCGAAGAATATCGAATCGCATGGCAGGATGATCTGGAGACTCGATTCGACCTGAAACTCAGTCTGTCCGGAAAGGCACAACGCACGTCCCTTGAGGAACAGGCCGAACAGTCACTGACGTCCATCCAAAGCTTTCTGACCGCCGTGCTGAATGTGCCCGCTGACGCCGCCTCAGTGCTCGTCGCCGATACGCAACTGATGAATAATGTACCGCTCCACAGGCGAACAACATTGCTTAACAGCCTGACAGAACTGTCCGCTGAAGCTGTCTTCGAACCTCCCAACCTGGATCCGGCCGCTCCAACCACCGACGATTTTCTGGCAGCGTTGATGAAGTGCGCTGTGGCATCGCAAGGCTGCGACCGGAACATCCAGGAGCTTCTGCTGGAAACCGCTGCCTATTTTCGTCGCACACATGACGAAGCTCTGGCTCTGCTTGACACAACGTTTCAGAAACGACTCGCCGCATGTACTGACGACCACGTCAGCATGAAGAAATTACCACCTGCGGCCGTACAGCAGATCCTGGCCGCGATGACATCGGGTGAAACACTGGCCTTCACGTATACGCAGATCGAACTTCAGCATTCCGGCGTCGCCGAAGAACACGACGGCGCCGTGCTGTTCGGGCTCAGGCACGACGACGGCCGACAGCACCGCACTTTGCTATGCCTTGAAACGCATGGCGTTGTGTGGCAACATGCTGGTGCAATCGACGCTTCCCGGCGCAAGGGCTTCCTGATCGACGACTGCGAAATTCAGGGCGGCGAATGGGGTGTCGATTTTTCGGCCGATGCGATGTTCGTCAGTGGCTCACTGACTGGCGGCGGATATGACAAAACGTTCGCACCGCTGTTGGCGATAATGTCCAACTCCGGACCTGATGTCGAAACGGGACATCGCCCACCGTCGTAATAATACTGCACCATGGCAACCGCGCACGACCTGACAGATGTCACGGACGTTCGACTTTCGGAAATGACCGAAACGAATCCTCAGCGCAGCTGGGGCGGGCCCCCAGCACAAACCGAATTTGGCGACGGTAATGCCGATGGTACTTTCGGGCAACAGCATCTAATTGACATCGCCGTCCTCCGCGTCTACCGTCCAGAGCTGGCATATGACCTGACCTGCCGTGATGAATGCGACTGATGAACCACAACATGATTTCCCGAGCCGTCAACTGGCCACGTTATCGTCCTGACAGTAATCCACCTCAGACATGCGCCGGCACTCTGTCGGGTGGCGCCCTTCTTGGACTGTTGCTTTCTGTGTCAGGGCTGGCCGCCGAACCTTCTCAGGAGCAACTTGAGTTCTTTGAGTCGCGCATCCGCCCGGTGCTGGTCGAGCACTGTTATGAATGCCACAACAGCGGGGACGCTGCGGAAGGCGAATTGTCTGTCGATCACCGCGCCGCGCTGTTGAAGGGGGGCGATGGTGGTCCGATCGTGATGCCAGGTGAACCCTCAAAAAGTCGGCTGCTGGCGATTCTGCGGCACGAGGTCGAGGGGCTGGAAATGCCACAGAACGGTCCCAAGCTGGACGATCGAGTGATTGCAGACTTCGAGAAATGGATTTCGGACGGCGCTGCCGATCCCCGTGACCAGGCTCCGTCTGCTGAGGAACTGGCAGCCGCCACGTCATGGGACGCCACGCTGCGAAGGCGAAAAAAATGGTGGAGTTTCCAGCCGGTCCGGAGCCCGGCCCCGCCCACCGTCGACAATCATGACTGGTCACAGCATCCCGTTGATCGATTCGTGGAAGATAAGCGTCACGCCGCTGGTCTGACTGCTGCCGATTCTGCCCCACCGGCAACGCTGGTCCGTCGTCTGTACTTCAATCTGACCGGATTGCCACCGAACAGTCAGGAAGCCGCCGATTGGACAGCACGTATTGCGACAGCGTCAGAACAGAATCGCGAAGATGTCGTTGGTCAGCTGGTGGACGAACTTCTGACCAGCCCACGATTTGGCGAACGCTGGGCACGGCACTGGATGGACTGGATTCGTTATGCCGAATCCCACGGCAGCGAAGGTGATCCTGCAATTGCCGGGGCCTGGAGGTATCGAGATTACATGATTCGCGCGCTGAACGCAGATATTCCATTCGATCAGCTGGTGCGAGAACACGTCGCCGGCGACCTGCTTCAGTCGCCGCGGATCAACGAAGAACTGGGGATCAACGAATCAGCCATCGGTCCGGCTCATTGGCGGATGGTCTTTCACGGCTTCGCTCCAACGGACGCTCTGGATGAGAAAGTGCGATTTATTGATGACCAGATCAACGCTTTCAGCAAGGCGTTCCTGGGACTGACCGTGTCCTGTGCTCGCTGCCATGACCACAAGTTCGATGCAATCAGCCAGAAGGATTATTACGCGCTGTTCGGAATTCTGGGATCGTGTCGCCCGGGACGAAATGTCATTGATCTACCGGACCGATTGAATCGGAATCGGGCGGAACTCACGGCGCTCAAGCCACAGATTCGTTCCGCGATCGCCGGGGAATGGCAGAAGTCCCTGAGGACTCTGGCGGAGCGAATCGCCGCGGATGACGGACCGTGGAAGCAGGCGAAAAAAACTGATGCGGTATTGCATCCGGTGTTCGTTAGTCAGAAGGCCGCAGCCGACGGCGGTGATCTGGCGCACACATGGCGACAGCAAATTCAGTCTTTCCAGCAGCAGAACGCCGTGTGGCAGGAACAACAACGGCGCGTCGCTTTGAAACGCTGGAATCTGGCAGACCAGAACGACTATGCAGAATGGTTCGCGACTGGGGGGGGAATGCCCTTACGGCCACATACCGCAGGTGGATTCGCGATTGCGTCCACGGGCAACATGGCCCTGACCGGTATTTACCCCGGTGCCGTTTACTCCCACGCGATTTCCGCCAAACATGCAGGCAGACTGACGTCCGACGATCTGGCGCTTACTGAAAAAGGCGATCTGTGGGTTCGCGTTGCGGGCAGTGCTGGGGCCACTGTGCGATACGTCGTGCAGGACTACCCTCGCGGAGGCACGGTGTACCCGGTCGCGAAGCTGTCAGATCAATGGCGCTGGCAAAGATTTGATCTGGCCTACTGGAGTGGCGACGATGTTCACATTGAGCTGACGACAGCCAATGACGCTCCTCTGCTGGTCACGAACCAGCCGCGATCATGGTTTGCCGTTCGAGAAGCCCTGCTGCTGAAGAAGGGAGAGCCAGCACCTACAGAGTTCTCGGAATTTTTAGCGCCGGTGTTCGCAGCAGCAGATGGCCTGGCACCATCGTCACTGGCCGATATCGCCTCAATTTATGTCACGGCAGTTCACACATCGATCAGCGCATGGAAGAACAACACAGCCTCGGATGCTCAGGCGCTGCTGCTGGATGCCTGTCTCCGACAAAGGCTGCTGCCGAATCGTCTGGACGCCATGCCTTCTGTCCAGCCTTTGATTGACGACTATCGTCGGCTTGAAGAACAGATTCCCGAACCGACTCGCGTCCCGGGCCTCGAAGAGACATATGCAACGAATCAACCACTATTCGAGCGGGGCAATCACAAACTACCGCAGCAGGACGTTCCGCGACGATTCCTGGAAGCGATTGACGCCAGGCCATATCAATCGACGTTGAGCGGTCGCCTTGAACTGGCAGAAGACATGTTGCGAGAAGACAATCCACTGACACGACGTGTGATTGTTAATCGTGTCTGGCACCACCTGTTCGGGCGAGGCATCGTCAGCACCCCCGACAACCTTGGGAGACTTGGCGATCAGCCCAGTCACCCGGAACTGCTGGACTGGCTGGCGACGCGATTCGTGGAAGATGGCTGGTCGCTGAAGCAACTCATCCGCCACATCGTAACATCCAGAACGTGGCAGCTGTCCTCAAGCACACCGCCGGATTCGCTGGAAATTGATCCTGACAACCGATTGCTGACACATGCCAACGTACGACGCATGGAAGCCGAAGCCATTCGCGATCAGTTGCTGACGGTCTCGGGGAAGATCGAGCACCGACTGGCAGGCCCGCCGGTTGACGGAGGCTCAGGGCGCCGCAGCGTATATATGCGAGTGCGCCGCAATGCACTCGACCCATTTCTGCGGGCATTTGATTTTCCCGAACCGTTTACTGCCGTTGGACGGCGCGATGTCACCAATGTGCCCGCTCAGTCTCTGACCATGATGAATGACCCGCGTACGGCCGCATATGCAGAAGCATGGGCGGGTCGCCTGCTGACTGATACATCGCTCAGGTCGAATGAGCAGCGCGTCAGCAAAATGTTTCTTTCGGCATTTGGTCGAGCGGCCACTGCAGCAGAAGTCGACCGAGTACAGGATTATCTGGTCGCATCGCGACAGCGCATCGAACTGCAGCGTGAACAACTTGCCTCGCTGAAAAAGGAAATTGCAGATCACCGCGACAGCATTCACAACATCACGTCGCCCGCTCGAGAACGACTGTTACATGAAGCTGAGAATGACGCATCAAAGCGAAAGGCAAATCTGCCACAACCCGTCGGCCGCTGGGAATTCGACGAATCTGCGGACGACCTTGTGGGCTCAGCAGACTCCGAACTGCGATCCGGCGCCCATATCAGGGACGGCGCGCTGCTCGTCAATCGTGGCGGTCATGTCGTAACGCAGCCATTGCAACAGACCCTGAAAGCAAAGACGCTGGAAGCATGGGTACAGCTGGACAATCTAAATCAACGTGGCGGTGGCGTAATGACGATACAGACACCCAATGGTGTGATGTTCGATTCGATTGTTTTCGGTGAACGCGATCCGCGGCAATGGATGGCGGGCAGCAACGGCTTCGCTCGTACGCAGTCGTTCAATGCACCGCAGGAACAGGAAGCCATGGAACAACCGGTTCACGTGGCGATTTCGTACCACCCGGACGGACGCATCGTCGGCTACCGCAACGGTCTTCCCTACGGCAAGCCATACAAGAGCAGCGGTCCGTTCGAATTCAAGGCGGGTGAGGCGATCATCAGTTTTGGAATCCGGCATCTTCCGGCCGGCGGCAACCGAATGCTGGCCGGAAGAGTGATCCGAGCACAGCTTTACGATCGAGCACTTTCTGCAGAAGAAATCGCAGCGACTTCCGGAGTAGCCCCGTCGTTCGTTCCGCAAAGCCGAGTACTGGCCGAGTTATCGCCTGACGATCGCGACACCGTTAAACGTCTTTCCGCTTCGGTGAAATCGCTGGAAACCAAAGTACAGGAACTGGGGCCCGTTCCGCCGACCGTCAACGATGCCGTACTGTGGAGCGAACTGGCTCAGGCACTCTTCACATTCAAGGAATTCATATATGTTCAGTGACAGACGCGTTGATGGCTCAGCAGCCGGCATAGGCCGATGCATGACGTCTCGCCGAGATTTTCTGGAACGCAGCTCCACCGGTTTTGGCGCCGTTGCGCTGGCCGGACTGATGAACGATTCCGCACTCGCAGATTCCACTGAACTTCCAGCGGGCGCCGGACTGCAGCAGACTCATCACGAACCGAAAGCGAAGCGGGTCATTTTTTGCTTCATGTCGGGCGGCGTTTCCCATGTCGATTCGTTCGATCCCAAGCCAAAGTTGAAGGACCTGCACGGCAAGCCGATGCCCGTGACCATTGAGCGAACTCAGTTCAACAATAACGGCAACATCATGGCCAGTCCGTTCGACTTTACGCCTTCGGGCGAAAGCGGGCTGGAGATCAGCAGCATGTTTCCGCAACTGGCCTCGGTTGCCGACGAACTGGCAGTCGTGCGGTCCATCACCACACCGGTGAACGAGCACGCACAGGGGAACTTTTTCATGCATTCGGGATTCCCGTTCATGGGCTTCCCGAGTGCCGGTGCCTGGTGCGCCTATGGATTAGGCAGCGAGAACAAAAACCTGCCCGGATATGTCGTGCTGCAAAGTGGAAACGCCGTTCCACCTCATGGCGGAGTCAGTCTGTTCAGCAACGGATTCCTGCCAGCGCAGCATCAGGGATCGATCCTGCGGGCCGACAAACCAGAAGCCATCCGCAACATTCGAGCACTCAACACAGCAACCGCACAACGCCAGCGTCTGGACTTTGCGAAAACATTCGACAACGAATTTCTTTCCGCATCGTCCGGCGACGCGCAAGTCGAGGCAGCCATTCGAAATTACGAAACCGCGTTCCGCATGCAATCATCAGTCCCGGAACTCTGTGACATCTCGGGCGAAACCAAAGAAACTCACCAACGGTACGGATTGGATTCAGAGGACCCGACGAAAGCTGCCTATGCACGCCAGTGTCTGCTGGCTCGCCGTTTGATTGAACGTGACGTACGTTTCATCGAATTAAGCTGTCTGACAAAAGGTATCGGAGCCGGTGGCGCCGCGAACCCGTGGGACCAGCACGGCGATCTTGAAAAAGGTCACGGTGCCATGGGTTTTCAGATCGACCAGCCGATTGCAGCTTTGATCGGCGACCTGCGAGAACGCGGCCTGCTGGAGGAAACGCTGATCGTTTGGGCGGGTGAGTTTGGTCGAACTCCGTTTTCACAGGGCAGCAACGGACGGGATCACAACCCGTTCGGTTTCAGTGTGTGGCTCGCTGGCGGCGGAGTGAAGGGCGGCACGGCTTATGGTGCGACGTACGAACTCGGTTACCACGCCGTCGAAGACAAATGCACGGTGTACGACCTGTGGGCCACGGTTCTGCACCAACTAGGCATCAACCACGAAAAACTCACGTACCGCTACAGCGGACGAGACATGAGACTGACCGATGTGCACGGCAATGTGCTGCATGACATCCTGTCGTAAAAGGAAGGCCGGACCGAGCGAAGCGCTGTTCCGGCATCCCGCAGTATAATCTCACATCCACATTGAAGCCATTGCCGGAGCTGCGTCGCTGTAGCTCCTGGATGCCGGCCTACTTCTCGCTGGCGAATTGAACTTGTATGGGACGCAAACTGGTGGCGTTTGATTCGAGCACACTCCGTATCATGATTCTGCCGGTTCTTCCCGTCGCCCGCCGAGGAAGCCGACTGAAGGATCCGCGATATGGCGGCGAAACGAGGTTGTCTGATCCAGGAGTGTGGTCAGTTGCTGATCGTCGCGGACGACGTATCGACATGTTTCTTCCAGATTGGGAAATAATCCATGCAGTAATCTCGATTCAGCCATGGACTGAGCGAACTTCTGTATCCGACTGGTCAGACCTCGACGCAGTCCCCAGGTAAACGTCGTCACCAGAAAGCCCGACCAGATCACCAGAAAAATCAGAGCGGGGATGTAGAAGTCGACCTCCAGCAACGGCTCATGAGAATTCGAGCCGCTGACAATCGGACCAAGAAATGAAGACCAGAAGAAGTTGTAGCCGACGCGTCCCAGTAGAAACACGATGTATGCCAGAAACAGAACCTCGTACCACACTCGTGTCAGCCATCCGCCGCTGGCGGCCGCCAGTTCTTCGATGACTTCGTCAACCGCCCGGCCGGCGTCGCCAAGAAACTCTCCTTCCAGTGCGGCAGCTTGCCGACGCAGTTCACTCAGGTCTCGTCGATCATCGGACATGGCGTAGTCGATTCCGGCGGTATGAATGTGTCCGGAGATCACCAGCCGACTTTCCTGCAGTTGCTGGTCATTAATGCCGAATGTTGACAGACGTTCCAGCGTCGATTCGGCTTCATTCTCTTTCGCTCGTGACTTGACCCAGCGTGCTCCCTGCACCGCGCCAATCAAAGCCATCTGCGCGGACGTTCGAGCTCGAAAGAACGTGAACGACGCAATGAACGCTCCCAGCCCGTTGTACAGTCGCAGCACTGCAGAAAAAGGACTGAAGCCCCACATGTCGGTCACAGAACTCAGCAGTCTGCGTTCCCACAGAGTTCGATTGACCAGCAGTTCGTCGCACAGCTGTCCGGTGAGCGTTTCTTTCAGGCGGACTCTCTGCTGCTCCAGGGTTTCGATCAGTTCCTGAACCTTCGGCAGGTTGGCGTCATAGTCCGATCGACAGTGAGCCAGCGCTTCCTGAAGCAGGTCAATCAGATTGGCCCGACGAATTTCCACTCGGCGAGCCGCGCCCAACTGGCTGCTGAGCAGATCCAGAAGTCGCCCAAAGTCGCCGGAAGGACGATGATCCCCCTGTTGCTCCTGCAGCGCCTTGACCGAATCGACGAAGAACATCTCCGGAACTTCGTAGTCGGAAGAAAGAAATTTCTTCCAGTCATCACGAATGTCCGAGTCCAGTTCTGCGTGCGTCTGCACGAACACCAGCCGACAGCCACTGGCCACATCAATCAGCTCATCAATGACGCGTGCGTTCTTGTATTTTTGCTGCGTTGATGTGTACAGCAGCACGTCGCAGTGCGGAACGATCTCGCGAAGGATTGCCAGGTTGCTTCCCGTGGCCGATGTTTCACTGGTATCCGGGTCCGGGCAGTCAATCACAACGATGTCACGCAGCACCGGCGCGTCAACTCGTTTCACATTGAACGCCGATAAATCCAGTTCCAGCGCCTCAGGTTCAATATCAGGATGCACCAGCAGAATCGGAGTGGTCGTTGTCGGCCGTTCGCGTCCGACTGTTGTGACCTCGCGTCCCACCAAAGCGTTGACCAGTGAACTTTTCCCAGTGCCGGTGCCACCGAAGGTCGCCACAACCAGCGGTGTTTCCAGGCGAAATCGCAGCGTGTGAACTCGCTCCAGCAACCGTTTCAACAGGGCTCTGGCACGGTGAGCAGTCTGCCAATCCGGGCAATCGTCGATCCACCGTGACAGTCGGTCCGTCAGGTCATCGACTTCGGCCAGCAGAGCAAGATGTTCCAACTGTTCGTGCGCTGTCATGATTCGGTGGATTCCTGCGTCGCATTGCGTTGAATCGGAAGAGTTGCGGCGGTGTCTTCGGCAACGATGCCGTCCGTTGTTGAATCAGCGTTCACGCCAGAGACCGTTGAATCGTCGTTCAGCGCGGCGACTGATGCAGGTGTGTCCGCCACCAGCTGAATTAGTTCAGCCAGTTGATCGACAGCCGCTGTCACTTCCTGATACTCGGACGAAGAAGGCAGATTCGCCGCAGCCTGCATTTGCTCCGGAAGATTGCCCAGCAACTCTTCGCGTATCAGATTCGTCAGCCAATCCACTCGGCACTGCGTAAACACGGTGTGCAGACGATGAAACCACGCCTGCAGCATGCCGGATCCCTGGCCCGCAACGGTGGACAAAGCGGCTTCGCCAGCAACGGCAGCGGTGGTGCCTCCGGCGACGTCGGCCACGACATGAACCACTGCATTCGCCGCGGCGCCCGCCACAAGGGGAGCAACAGCTTCTCCGGCCGGCCCCATTCCCAGACTGAACAACACGACGCTGGTCATTGGGCGCACGGCCGCTGATACGTTGTGCAGTTGACGGTAAAATTCAAACAGCTGCGGACTGTCTTCACTGAATGACGCCATCTCAGTGGCAATCATGCTTTTTAGCTCGGCATCAAAGTCAACGCTGGCGTGATGCTTCTTGAGTGTCTGGATCAGCTGAGTCCGTGTCGAGGCCTGCAGCACAGCTTCGACCTGCGGTTTGATCATTCGATTACCGCTTTCAGCCATCCACTGCAGTTTGTCAAACAGTTCTTCGACAGTCGTCAGAATGGCGGACCACTCGGCTTCGCGATACTTGTCGATTGGTGGAACGGGTTCTCCCTGAATCGCATTGCGAGCCTTCTTGAATGGCCAGGTAATGCCCGTGCCAACCGTGTCGTAGAAAGTGTTGATCTTCTTCGCCCACCCCTGCTGGCGAGCTTTCCACCAGATTCGAATTTCCTCCACAAACGAAGCGTTCGGTGGCGACGGCCAGTCTCGAATTTTCAGCACCGCATCGCTGGAAAGTCGCTTTGACGCCGTAGCAAGCTCGTCGCTGGCGAGTCTCAGTTGCTTCAGATGCCGAGGAACGCCGTCTGTCGTATCCAGCACCTGCTTCAGTGAGCCGCGCAGAGTGCGAATTCGGATTTCGCGAAACTTCAGTCGTGACAGGTCCTGGTTCAGGTTTCGAGGCGACGAATTCACGCCGACGCTGTCGGGGCCCCAGCCAGTATGAACAGGCCACGGCCGTTCATAAAACGGCAACTCCAGTGCCTCGGCGGCGCGGCGATCGGCTGGCGCCAGATAGACGGCATCTGGTTGAATTCCGGTTTCACTGCAAAAGGTATTAAGCCACACCGGCCAGTACTGCTCGTCATCCGGCAGCAGACACTGATTAAAGACAACCAGTACCGCCTTGTCCTCCGCACCGGCTTTGCGGAAAAACTCCTTTACGGCAGCGTCGTTGTATTTCTGCTGTGTCAGCACGGCAATCAGAACATCAGCACTACGACGCACCGCATCCGCCCGTACCCAGTTGACTCGGGCATCACTGTCAATATCCGGCGTATCCAGCACCAGCAGCGTCGATGGCAAGTCGGGCGATGTCTGCCAGTACAGATTATGTTCGTCTGATTCTTCCAGAGCCGATCCCGCGGCCGTCCACTCATGCAGAGCAAAGTCCGGAAACACCGCCTGAAGATCGTGACGTTCCGAAAACCCCGACGGTACCAGGCACACCGGGTGCTTCGTACCTGACGCCAGGGGACTGGTCGCACTGGCCTGGCTGCCTGCAAGATGATTGAAGGTGACGCTCTTCCCGATATTCGTCCCGCCGACCACCGCAGCCACCAGCCAGGGATCTTCGCCAAGCTGAGGCACCAGTTTTTGACGCAGCAGCTCAAACCACTCCTGGCCATCGAGGGCGGCAGGTTGCAGAAACTCCGCCTTATCCTGCAGCGTCTGCACGACATCGTACAGACGCCGCGTCGCAGAGGCGATGTCCTGAAATTCGGTGGATTCGGAGCCGGAAGTCATTCTTAGACTGGTCTTTCGGTCGGTGCCTACACGTGGATTCGTTCTGGCAACGAACATCCTGGAAGATTACCTGATGCAGCGACGAAACGTGAGCATCAATGCGACCTGTGTCTAAAGACGGCTAACAAAAAGGCGGGGTTTCCGGCCGATTACGAATAGACAATCATATTGTGAACATCAGGTAACCGCTGGGATCGGCCGCATGTCAAATACGCCAGCACCCGTTTCTGATACCATTTCAGTGGCAATCACGGCTCTGTGGTCTGCTCAGCGCTGACCGGAGCGTGTGCCGAAATCTGAACTACCAGAGCCTTTACGAAAGGACAGATCATGTTTCGTACAAACTTCTTCACAATTGCCCTGGTCACAATCTGCCCGATCGCTGCGGCACAGGCCGCCGATCTGACAGAAAAGGAATTCCGCAGACTTCATGCAGAGCTGCAGCCTTCGAAAGATGCCTTGTGGCGGACAGTGCCCTGGAAAACCTCAGTCCTGGATGCTCAGCAGATTGCCGCCAAACAGAACAAGCCCCTGTTCATATGGGCTATGGACGGACACCCGCTGGGCTGCACCTGAAACAATGGTGTAATCGACCGTGAGTCGACATTTGCAGACAAAGACATCGTCACATTTCTAAAGACACGCGCGGTGCCTGTGGCGATTGACCAGTGGTATCAACGCCGACAGAAAGATGCCGAGGGAGACTTTTACCGTCAGATCGCCAGTCAGGGCCCGCGACACAACTTCGAGAACGGGACGACTCAGGGCCTGTACATGGCGTCCGCTGACGGCACCTCTCTGGGTTATACGAACAACAGAACGCCGGAACGAGTGAAGGAGATGTTGCAGCAGGCCATGCTGCAATTCCGTCCCGCGGCGACAGCCCAGATCAACATCGAACGTGAGGACCCGCGATACAATCTGGCGCCACCAGCCGGTGGCCTGATCGTGCGAGTGCAGGCCAGGGTCATGGGCGGTTATGAGGAAACGGAAGATGCCATGAAGCAGATCTTTCAGACTGCATTGTCGCGAGACAACCTGTGGGTGTCCCGGGCCGAACATACGTCGCTCGCGGCAGGACGTTTTCCTAAGTCCCTGGCCCACCGGATTGCCAGATTTCACCTGGTTGACAACACGCGAGGCGAACCGCCGATGTGGCGTGACAGCGAAATTGCAACATCAAGTTTCGAAATCAATGGCACCGTTGTAAAAGGTCACGCCGAATTAAGCACAGCGTCAGGCGACCGCCGCTATTCCGTTGACCTGCTGGGAGAACTGCAGACAGAAGCTGGAAAAGTTATCGCATGGAACATGGTTGCCAGCGGTAAGTTCGCTGGCGACGGGCGATACACACGTGGTGCCCCGCCAGGAGAGTTCCCCCTGGCCATTTCCTTCACGCTGGCAGACGGCAACGACATCGCTGATGCCATTCCGCCTCAGGGATCCAGAGGCTGGCTGAAGGGCTATCTTCCGTAGAAATTGTTTCATTGTACAAGCACGAAGCGCGAGCGAGTGAATCAAACACAGAAGCAGAACGACAATTCACCTGCTGGCGCTGTGTGCTTGTATTGAAACCGCGTATCGTTACTGTGCGATGGACGTAGTTTCTGGCGGCAGGTCCTTCCGCCGTACCGTATGACTGCCATCGGGCACTACAGTAAACGTGAGATGTTGGCGCCTATACCCCGGAAAATAGGTTGTCCCACCGCTTCGGGGAGAGTCGACCAATAGCTTTCGGCCGTGATCGAACAGTCGAACGTTGTGCCCGTTGACCGTCAGCCTGCTGATTCCCGGCACGCCGTTCGTCCCATTGCCACTGACCGCTCTGCCTTTCATCACCACGTTCGCATTCAGCCCGCCACCTCCGGTGAATGAGCCGGAGGAGCTGCCCATGAGATCCACGTCTTCCAATCCTTCGTAAATGATCGTGACGTTTTCGCCCAATGTTGTTGTTAACCGGCCATTCCTCGGTTCGACAACGTAACGAATCTCCAAGCTGTCCAGATAGGCCAGGTGGGCGGCGTCAAGATAACCATCCACACCCGACGCCACAACACCCAGCATGAAGAGCGACACCAGCACTCGCCAGGGATGCTGCATTGTCCACCGCAGGGCTCGAGCCGGCAATCTGATCGGACGAGCATGAACAGGTTCGCCATGCAGAAAGCGACGCAAATCGTCAGCCAGTTCACGAGCCGTGGCGTAGCGCGCGGCGGGCTCTTTTCCCAGGCACTTTAGACAGATTTTCTCCACGTCTCGGGGAACCTGGTCATTGATTCGACGTGGTGGCGTCGGCCGTTCGTCGGTCACCTGACGCAGCGTATCTAATGGGCTGTCTCCTTGCACTGGCGGTCGGCCGGTCAGGAGATGATAGAGTGTGGCTCCCAGAGAGTAGACATCGGTCGTGCGATCAATCTGCTCATTCTTCCCCAGCGCCTGCTCGGGGGACATGTAGCTGGGCGTGCCAAGGATGGCGCCTGAGGCGGTGAGTTGCTGATTCGTCTGAATTTGCCTGGCCAGACCAAAGTCAGTGACGTGTGGCTGATCGTCGGTGTCGACCAGGATATTCGCCGGCTTCAGATCGCGGTGCAGTGTGCTCTTTTCATGAGCATAGTGTACGGCGTCAGCGACGGTGGCGATGTATTGCGCCGCGCGCCCTGGCGGGAGCGCCTCGTCGCGTATCACTTCGGCCAGACTCTGACCTTCAATGTACTGCATAGAAAACTAGGCCTGCTCGTCATGCTCGCCCACATTGTGGACGGCAACGATGTTCGCGTGTCGCAGGTTGGCCGCCAGCTTTGCTTCTGTCTGAAGGCGGCGCAGATCGTCTCGGGACGTAAACTGTCCGGTCAGGATCATTTTGAGCGCAACGATCCGATCAAGCTTGACCTGTCGTGCTTTGTAGACAACTCCCATGCCGCCACGGGCGATTTCTTCGACCAGTTCATAATCACCGAACAGCGTTCCCGGCTTTAACGTACCCGCTCGCCGCCTGTGATCCGTGGCAGGTAAAGCAAAGGGGGCGGGCGTCGCATTGTCCTGACAGCTGGCCGTATCGTTTTCTGCGGCGATATTCGTCACCGCAAGAGCATCCGAAAATCGATCGAACAGCTGCTGGTCATTCAGAAAATCATCGATTTGCCCGGGCAGATTCGGGTCACCGATTAACTCCGGATGCATGGCCAGCAGTTCGTCGCGTGTCGGACCTCGGCCCGAGTCGCGGGCATCAAAATACTGAACCAACACCTGGTTCAGTATCTCGTCTCGTTCATCTGCAGACGGCGTTCTGTTGACCATTGGTCTACTCCGATTCTATGAGTTGTTGGCGAAGTTGTTTGAGTGCTCGCTTCAGCAGTCCGTCGACCGCCGTGGAACTGCGTCCCATGTGCTGGCCGATTTCAGCAATGGTCCAGCCATGCCAATTCTTCAGAATCAATGCTTCTCGCTGAACTTCCGGCAGTTCAGCCATCGTGTCCTCCAGCTGCAGCGCCTCTTCCTGTCGCGCCAGCTTCTGGCTGGGCCTTGACTGTTCAATCGCCGCTTCGATGGATTGTTCCCGATCCACGTCACGTTTTTCACGACGCAGTCCGCGGACAGCGTCCAATAGATTGTGCGCCAGAATCTTTCGCAGCCAGGCGATCATTTCCTCCTCATGCGTGCCGCGGAACTGCTCGTAGTTCTGATGAGCTTCCAGCAGAGTCTGCTGCACGACATCCGAAGCATCCAGCTTACCACGCAGACGGGAATCCAGTTGTCGGTCGGCGAGCATCACCAGATACTGGCGGTAGCGTTCGACGACGTCTTCAAGATTCTCGGCGGCGTGGTTCATGATGATGATCCGTTCAAGGGCTGAGACCATCTTAATAGTCAATTGCTTCGGCCACGACCTGCCAAAGCCCATTATTGTCTCGGCGAAGCACAAAGACCAGTTTGTCGTCGCCGGGGCCCGTTGCGACAGTCAACAGCGTGTCCCCCGGCTGGACACAGGTAAACGGATTATCCTTTTCCTTAGCGGCGACTGACGTAATTTGTTCCGCGTCAATTCTGCTGAACAACGCCTTCCACCTCTCGCGTCCGGCTCCGGCGATCAATCGTTCGTAACCCACCAGCAGCTTCTCGCGTTCGACGGTCAGATCCTTTTGGCGGTCGGCGTCTGGATCAAGCGCCCACCGCGGTTTGAGCAACTCGCTGCCGGCCTTTAAGGTGACTTTCGGGGCGTAGAACGACCGGAGTGACTGCAGGTCCCCGTTGGCCAGTGCCCCCTAGAATTCGCGGGCCTTCGTTGTGCCGTCGGTGGGCGTGGCCGCCCGGGCGGCGGCACTGGCGAGTATGACACAACTCCATACAGCAACAAAGGTTCTAAATGATGGCATGACGTCGCTCTTCCGGTTGTAGATGTAGAGGCAAATTGTATTCGGGGGGGGACGTTCCCAACATCTACGGCGACGGCACTGCTGAATCAGGGCGCGCAAAGAAGAACAGTTTGGGATTTTTCGGGCAAAACGAATCGGCGGAAGATGCTAACAGCCACGGTTTATCGTCAAGCCGCCGGGACGGCGGATGAACTCGTTGACGCGGAGTCGCGATTCCGATCGCGGGGCAGCTTTACTTATTGTCTGCCCGAATGGATTCGGACTACGGCTCGGCCGGTGTGTCCGTTTCTACAGGCTTCTTCTCGTCGGCCCCAGGGCCTGCGCCGGTGTCGAGTAGAGCCTCACACTCCCGCAGCAGGACGCTGAATTCCAGCCAGTCGATCGCCTGCTGGCTCCAGTATCCGTTCTGTTTGGCGGCTTCCCGATTAGCGCGCCACTCATGTGCCCGCTGCAGATGCCTGCGAGCCGCGTCGATGTCACCCTGAGCAATATTCAGCAGACAAAAATCCAGCCCGATCAATCCCCGATTCCATCCCGTGGAATTAGATTTCAACACCCACTCTTGCGCACGATCCAGGTTCCCGGCCCGCAGATTCGCCATGGCCGCAGCATGTGTATGCCAGCCCGCTCCCTCGTCAAGTGCCGCCGGTTCAGCCCAGGCCACGACGTCTGCCCACGGAACAACCTGTTCTGCAGACAATGCGGCCATGCGGCCCATGACAAATCCCGGTGTGTCGTCATCACTGATACTGTCACTGACGACATCAGCAACCTGCTTCAGGTAAGTCTGGTAGTCAGCAGTGCGGCCTGCCATCAGCAATGCCGCAGTCAATTCGAATCCGTCTTCAGGCACCGCTACCGGCTGGAATTGTTTGGGGTAGAGTTCGACGGCTGTTTCCCAGTCGTCACGCAGCACTGCGTCTCGCGCCAGTGAAAGCTGCAATAATCCATCCTGTGGACGAACGGTCTGCAGAGCCGCAAAGGTTCCATCCCCACGGCGAATGATTTCCTGGATCAGTTGATAGCGAGGTGCATAGCTGGCCGTGCCTTCTTCCATGTCGTCCAGTGACGCGCTGTAGTAACCAGCAATCTGTGGCCAGCGTTCGCCATCGCTCAGTGAATCCAGCCAGCGCTGACGGAGCGTTTCGTTTTTCGGCTGCAGCGAGAACGCATGTTCCCAGTCCGCATCAGCCGTTTCCCACTGCTGCAGCTTGCCGAGTGCTTCTGCTCGCAAGCCAGTCTGTTGGCTTTGAGCCCCTCGTCAGCAAGTGCCTGAGCGGTCCTTGTTGCCAGAGCCGGTTGGCCGGCCGTCAGCCTGACCAGATCGAGTTCTGTTCTCGTCAGAGCGTAGGCCGCGGCCAGTTTCAGCAGCGGCTGTTGCATCTTCACCGCAGCGAAGTGGCCGGCTTCATGCTGAAAAGCACCAGGCTGACTGCTGGCCGACAGACGAAAACGACCGAGTAGCAGCCCCTGAGGATGGGCCTCGTTAAAGTGGTTCTGTCGAATGCTGAACGTCAGTGCTGCTGTGTCAGCTGATATCGGTTGATCGGGATTCACGACCAGCACGTGTCGTTCTTTAAGCTGCGGTTGAACTCCCCAGCCGTGTATCCTCGGCTAGGAATACTTCGCCCATTCCACCGGCACCAATTTTGGAGACGACCCGGTAATGGCCAACGGTTTTCCCAATCATTGAGTCAACTTCTTTTCTGTTCTCGTCGCGGTGAGTACTGGAGGCAGGGACAGGTTTGGGGGCCATAAACCTGAAATGGGGGAGTTTGAGCAGAATATAGCCATTGAGAGTACTTAGCACACGATTCCGGCTCAAGCGCGCCGTCAGGGTTTTCCCCCTCATAGTCACAGTCCACATGGAGTGATTCCGCAGGATCGATGTCGCTGTTGGGTCTCCGCAACATCGCTTGCGACCGCTGAAGGCACGAACGATTCGTGGGGCAAACGCGAACAAGCCACACCAACTCACTAATCCCTGACCAGGTGTAAGTGTGGACATAACTTCATGCTGCTGTGGTCATTCCGCGTTTGCGACTGGAACTTTCCGGGGTCCGCCATGTTGGTCGATGGCCACATAGGTGAAGACCGCTTCGGTAACACAGTGACGTCCAATCTCTGATTCCCGCAGCACCGGCTTCACCCACACCTCAAGCTTGATAGTCATCGATGTGGTCCCCACACGAGTGCACGTGCCATAGCAACAAACCACATCACCGACCTTCACCGGATGGTGAAAAGTCATACCGTCGACGGCAACGGTCACAATGCGTCCGCCAGCGATTTCTTTGGCCAGAATTCCTCCGCCAATATCCATTTGCGACATGATCCATCCGCCAAAGATATCGCCGTTCGGATTGGTATCAGCGGGCATTGCCAGCGTACGCAGCAACATGTCGCCGTCAGGTTCTCGATCGGTGGCAGGCATCAATTTCTCCGTGGTCCATCTATGGATATCAGTCGGACGTCGCTGTCACTTGCGGAAGTTTGCATGCCCCGAATCACCTGCCGCTTCGATAAACGCCAGCAGGTCCAGAACGTCGTCCAATGCCAGCGTATTCAGCAGGTCTTTCGGCATCATCGAAACTTTGGACGGAATCAACTCGTCAATATTTTCCCTGGAAATCTGGACCACAGATGCCGGCCGCTTCGGGTCGGCAGCCACGGTAATGCCTGCATCACCGCGATTGATGATGCGGCCTTCATAGATAAGTCCGGCATCAGTAAGAATCATTTGGGTACGAAACTGGTCCGAAATTTGCGCCGATGGTTCCAGAATCTCTCGCACCATGACGGCTCGGCTGTAGCGTTTGGCTGCGCCGGTAATATCAGGGCCCAGAATCCCGCCAATATTGTTGAAGCGATGGCACTGAACGCAATTGGCAATCGTGAACATATTCTGTCCATTCTTGAACGATCGACCGCTGCCAACGCGATCCAGTTCCGGCAGCAGGTCGGCGCTGGTCCAGTTGCGGACGAACGGTCGCGGAGTCGGCGAGCCGGTGGGAACGGTGCTGGGCAGCGTCGCGTTCACCACGTCATTCAACAGCTTACGATGAGTCTCGGACAGGCGTTCCACTGCGGCATCTCGAAAACGCTGCGTGTAAATCTGCAGGTGTCCTCCACCCACATAGTCGGCCGTCGCGGCTCCCGCTTCTATCTTGTTCAGCAGCGAAAAGTACGCTCGGCGAGCCACGTCCGTCCATCCGTGTTCTGCTACTCGCAGCATCATGCCATACGCCAGCAGATCCTCCTGAGTCACGGATGCTGCCATCAGCTGAACGGCATCCGACACGATTCGGTCCGATTTCAGATACACCAGCATGCGGCAGAGTTCGTGATTCAACGCTGTGGATTTTGCCGGCACCTGGGGTTCAAGAACTTCAATCAGTTGCGCGGCGGCCTGCTGATCCGGCCGACCGTGCCGGGCGAATGTGACGCCGAGTGTTCTCAGAAGATCAACACGCTGCCGATCATTCAAAGGCTTTCGGGTCAGTCCGATCAGAGCGTCAACGATTGCGTCCTTATTGTCGTCGCCAGCGGTGCGACTGAGTGCCAACAGGGAACCGATGGCAACATCCGACTTTGATTCATTCAACGCACGCGATGCCCAGAGTTGCGAATCGAGATGCTCCAGTGCGATCCGGGCGGCAAATCGAACATGGCGGTCTTCGTGTTCCAGATTCGTCCAAATGCGATCCAGCGCGTCAGGATCAGGCGCCACGTGAAGCGCCTCAAGGTCTGTTCTAAGCGATCGCAGCCTGGCAGCTTCAATGTCTTTGCCGGTGTTCAAACCTGGGCTGGATCGGTCTCCGGTCCATGTCACGCGGTACAGACCGGACTGCGTTCTTCGGCCACCGATTGTGAAGTACATCGCCCGATCCACGGGGTTGACCACGATGTCGGTGAGGGGCAGGGGAGTTCCGGTAATGAATTCTTCCAGTCGTCCGGTATACGAAGCGCCCTTCGGGGTCAGGTGCACAGCGAACATTCGTCCATACGTCCAGTCACAGACATACAGCGCATCCTGATATTTCGAGGGGAAATCCGTGCCATAGCCAAACGCCACGCCTGTCGGCGACCCCAACCCAATATCGGCGACGGACGGCAAACTGTCCGGCGAGTAGGATGGCCATTTTCCCGTACCCCAGCGCCAGCCGAATTCGCCTCCGCTGACCACGTGACAAACACGAGTTGGCCGGTACCACGGAGTGCCGACGTCCATTTCCATATCGGCATCATAGGTGAATAACTCGCCGTCCCTGTTGAAGGCGATGTCATAGGGATTGCGAAATCCGGCAGACACCAGTTCCCATTCTGATCCATCCGGTGCGACTCGACAGACCCAGCCTCCAGGCGCCATGCGGTCGGTGTTATGACCGTTCGAGCAGGGATCGCGGGGCAGCAATTGATCTTCCGCCCAGTTCTTCGGTGACCGAAACGTTTCCACTCGTTCCGGCAGAACCGTATTGTTGCCCGCGACAACGTACAGGGACTTGCCGTCGGGACTGAGCGCAATAGCATGGGGGCCATGTTCGCCGAGGGCTCCGGACAGTTTCTGAAGTTGTTTCACTGTGTCAAACTGATCATCACCGTCGCTATCGGTGACGCGATACAATCCGCTGGCGTCTCCGCTGCTGACCATGACATACAGACTATCGAACGCGTACAGCAGTCCCTGGGCCGACCCGATTTTGACGGAAAGTGGTTCGACACTGGCCACGCCGGGTTCACCGGGCGGCTTTGGTGTCACTCGGTGCAGGCTACCGTACTGGTCACAGACAATCAGCCGACCTTTCGGGTCCACCGTCATGCTGACCCAGGAACCCTGAGGCTGCATTGGCACCGAGTACAACAATTCCACGTGAAACCCGGGAATCGTTTTGAATCCGGCAGGGTTAGTTGCCGGATCGGCCGGCGGCGGGCCACTGTCAAAAACAGCCGCCGAATCGATATCCATTTCGAATGCCCCGTCATGCGGATCAAATCGAATTGTCTTCAAAGAGGAAGTTGTGTGAAAGAAGACGATTTGTTCCGTCCAGTTCTTTCCACCCGGCTTCATTCGAAATCGTACCGAATTCTTTTCACTGGTGTTGGGCTGGGCGTCCGTTGTCCAGAAGACCTGTGAGGACAGTCGCCCACGGAATCGGGCGCGAATGACAATTTTTTTCCACCCTGCCACGCCGCCGGCAGCTGGTATGACGAAGTTAGGATCGCCACCCTCGCCGACCACATGCAGTGCGCCGTCCGCTGCACTCAGCTGTGTCTGGTTCAGCGGCGTACAGCCGTCCACACCGTCGTCAAAGGTCCACGCAACGATCGGTTTGACCGTGCCGCTGTTTTCATCGGCGAATAATGGAAGCTGCCCAATAATGGCCAGCTGTAATACAAAGATGGTGAGGCAAGTGTCGCGGTGAAATTTTCTCATCTGGGTCTGCGGAATTCCGGTTCGGATGGGGCGGGACGTCGATTTGTCGTTTGGGAGTTACCGGCAGCATTAACGTTTGACTGCCGATTCAGACATTCTGAACGATGTACCTGCTGGTGACAAACGACAATGGAAGCTGTGAACCCGGACAACACCCCTGAAAACCCAGCGTTCAAATGTTCACTCGCGTCGCATTCGAGGCGGTGCCGTCCGTCACTGACCTGCTGAGTGTCTGTCCGAGTCTTCTGCACGCCCGCGAAGCCTGAGTGGCTTAAGTGGTCGGAGTTCTAGATTTCGAAACAGAACTTCGTTCTTTTCGTTCTCCAGCAGAATCCGCCCGGCCGTCGGATAAACGTCGTAACATTCGTTGACGATGGTTCCATTGATTTTGATGGTGATCCTGGCCCCATCACAGATGCACTCGACCTTCGTCCATTCTCCCAGTGGACTGGCAACATCGTCGGCGCCGCGAGTGTCCAACCGCTCCTGAAAACCTACTTCATGATTTGACCACCAGAACTGCTTGCCGGCATAAGCGGTTTTTAAGCCATTCCGGTGCCAGCGCGTTCGGCCGTCATTAGCCATTCGAGTATCACTGATGAACGAAACTGGTATCGTATTACCGTCTTTGTCATTACCACGAATGCAGATAATGTCGCCTTCGCAGCCCTGTGCCAGCTGACATTCAATAGACGCCATCCAGATTCCCCGGGCGTTTCCCGGAGGTCCGGTGGCATGCAGCAGGATTCCGGAATTCCGGACATTACCGGATCCATCCGTGCGTTCTCCCCATTTGTATTCAACGGACAGATGATAGTCACGGTAGCTGTCGACGGTGGCAAGGTACCCCATACCGCGTCCGCCAACATGAATCATCCCGTCAGTAACACGATAATCTGAAGCGGGATCCTTCGCCCCGGTCAACTGCAGCCACGTGGTGAATCCGCTCAGATCTGTGCTGTTGAACGGGTGAATCACTTCTTTGTGCGGCACAATGACAATGTCTCTGCCTTCGTCTTGTCCGCAGCATGCTGGAGCAATCAGAACCAACGCGCCAACAAGAAGCAGCTCAGGAATGAGCACGACGAACGTGTAGCCTCTCACGCCTGCACTCCCTGAATGACGGCCTGCAGATACTCGCGTACCTGGCCAGCCAGCAGATCAATGCCCTCGGGCGATTTCGGACGGTCGACCAGTGGCGCAAAGATATTCTCGCAGCACAGAGGCATTTTCCGCCCGGTGAAGGCCACAGGGTGCAACAGCCGGTAATGGTCGATCTCACCAAATCCCGGACCACAGTCCTGATCTTTCGGCCAGTTGCGATGATCCTTCATACAGAAGCTGCGCACAACATCCGCGCATTTTTGAATGTCCGGTATCGGGTCCACATTCAGGTAGTCCATCACGTTTCCGGCGTCGTAATTGACCCGAATGCCATCATCGTCCACTTCTCGAATGATTTCCGCACACGCCTGCCCGGTTCCGGTGGAACCGCCGTGCTGTTTGACGACCAGCAATACTCCGTGATCGCGTGCGATCGGTCCGAGTTTCCTGAATCGTTCGACCCACAACTTACGATTCCCACCTTTTGTGTGACCGAATGTCAGTACCTGGCCGATGCCGGCCGCAGCCGCCTGCTTGATTCGGTGTGCCAGGATCGTCAGTCCGTCCTCAGCTTCAGGATAGACCGTCGAAAACATCATCAACGGCTCCAGCCCCGTGTCGCGGCACCGGCTTGCCAGTTCACGTGCCTTTTCGGGCGGTGCATCTGTAAGCATCACGGGGATTCGCTTTCCACCAGGCGTTTCCTGATGAGACGTTCCCCAGGCGACAAAGCTGTAGCCTGCCGCCGCAATACCGCTGAGGGCGCGGTTGAGCGGAAATCCGGAGTACGGCAACGTCATACACGCGAGTTGAAACTCGGTCTGTTTACGCGCCGCCTTCTGGCCGCCCTGCGACAACGATTCAGATCCCATGATCGCAGTACCTACCAGGCTGGCAGATGCACTGCGAAGGAATTCCCGGCGGGGTCGTGGAGTTGTTTCCATGCTTCGTTTCCTGCTCGACGCCTGTTGCACGACTGCGTGAACGTCACTTCCCGCTGTACCATTCCGGAGTGCCGAACCAGTCGTGCATTTCCTTTTCGAACGGTGCGAAGACTTCGCGAGGCTCGATAAATTCACCTCGGTCGCCGGTTTCTGCAATCCATGTCTGCAGCGCCGCTCGCATGCGCAACAGGGCCGCCCTGTGTTTCGGGGCAGTTGAGGCCGCAATATTGTGGATTTCGTGAGGATCGGCCTGCGTGTCGTACAACTGTTCTGCCGGAAGATCTCGCATTAGTTCGGCAGGTGGCCCGTGAAGTTTTCCATCAGCATGCAACTGCCGCATCAGCGGCTTCACCATGAAGCACTTTTCCTTGTATCGATTCAGCGACGCGAATCCCTGTTTGGGCTGGTAGTTACGAAGATAGTGATAACGTTCGCCGCGCACGGAACGGATTCGATTTTCGGTTTCATCGATACGGTCTCGAGCACCAAATGCGTAGGTTCGTGGCGGACCAACTTCTTTGCCCATGAACTTTCGACTCTGCATGCCAGCAGGCGGAGTAATGCCGGCAAATCCCAGCGTCGTGGCAGTGATGTCCAGCAGGCTGATGACATCGTCATTAACAGAACCTGGTTGATACTGCGACGGCTGTGGAAAATTCTTCGGCCAGTGAATAATCATGGGCACGTGCAACCCGGTGTCCCAGCACCAGTGAATCCCTCTGGCTTCCAGTCGGCCGTTGTCGCCGAAGAACATCACGATGGTGTCATCAGCAACGCCATCCTTCTTCAGCTGATCAAGAATCCAGCCGATGCGAACGTCCATGCCTGAAACCGAATTCAGATAACGAGCCCACTCTTCACGGACCAGCCGATGGTCAGGATAGTACGGCGGCGGTGAAACGTTCTCGGGCGTGGCAATCTTCTCATGCCATTCTTCCCCGACCCACTTGACTCGAGGTTTTTCAACGGTCCTGCGATCGTAGATATCGTATTCGATTTCCGGAGTGTTGATCTGAGCGAAGAACGGCTGACTGTCCTTCAGTCCACTCCATTCGTTGGTGTCGTACACCGGACCTTCGTTGACGAAGTTCAGGTCCAGCTTGCCGGTACCAACGGTCCTCTCACCGATCTTCACGACATTAGCGGTCCGATACCCCACATCCTTCAGGCGATGAGTCAACGGACGAACACCCTCCGGCAGCCGATAGTCGTCATCGCGGTGTGACCGCATGTGGTGCATGTCCGTCGTCGTCTGATACATCCCCGTCATAAATGCAGAACGGCTGGGAGCACAGACGGGAGATGTCGAGAACACGCGGGTGAATCGAACTCCGTCAGCCGCCAGAGCGTCCAGATTCGGTGTTTTGACGTTCTGCGCGCCGTAACAGCCCAGATCCAGCTTCAGGTTTTCACCGACGATCCACAGAATATTGGGCCTGCGGTCGGCAGAGAACGATGAATGATTGCCGCTACAGTGGCAGAACAGAGTCACCACAATCACAAGTAGTAGTTGTCGTCGACGCACCGAGCTTCTCCGAAAAGCGGAATCCAGCAGTTGAACGGGGCCGCATATAAGTTCCGTCACAATACGCCCCAGGCAGAGCTTCCGTTTTACCGGAAACCGGGGCGAAAAGGTATCGACGCGGTATCGACGGCCAATGAATGAACTGAAGCCGCCCGGATTCACTGCCCCACAGTCGATGCCGATCGACGGTGCGATTGTTGATGGTGGTCACAGCTTGGCACGAAGCTGTACGACAGCGAATGCTGCTGTCATTTAACCACCGCCCCGTCGACCTGCACGTGCACCTCTGTGACGTCACGAATCCACGGACGTTGCTCACGCAGCGAAACGACTGAGTCAAGAAAAAAGAGCGTCACTCGCGTCCCAAAGAAGACAGGGAAATAACGCTCTTTACGTTTTGCGGTGCAACCAGGACGGCACCTGTCGAATCTTTTGACCTCAGCGACTACTCGGCATCCGCCTTCTCAAGCTGTTTTTCGATGGTGGCCATCTGCTGGCGCAGCTGCTCCACTTGTGCTCGCAGAACCTTCAACGTAATTTCGTGGTGGACTGACGATGCTTCCGCATGGCCATGTGCTTCCGCACCACCATTTGCAGCAATGTCCACTTCAACATCAGCGTCGGAATCCTGCTCTTCCGCCATACGTTTGATCAGGTGCAGAATGTGCTTTCCCTCATGCAGCCCGGCCGAATGATCCAGACGCATGCCCGGGCCGAATCTACGAAGAACGACATGAGGCGAAAAATCGTCGCCTGCAACATGTCGAATCTCAGAAACGACATGTGCACCCTCTTTTTTCTCTGTGTCAGCACTGTGCCGGTGAAGAAAGGTGAGCGGCGACAGCACTTGTTTCATTTCCGCCCCGGTCAACTCACGGGGAATCACGCCGATGGAAATTCGTTCTCCATCACGCAGCAGTTCGATCGTGAGTTCTTTGCCTTCAGACGCCGACACAACGTTGACCAGATCCAGAACTACGTTCAGCTTCTGTTCTCCGACTGCCAGCAGAATATCATCCTGTTGAATTCCCGCCGCAGCCGCCGGCAATCCCTCTGCAACATTACTGGCCAGAAGCCCCTGGTCGGTAAGTTTGAGATGCCGCCGCAACAACCGGCCGGCCGGTTCACACATGATGCCGATCATATGACGTGGTTCGCCACCCACAGTGTGCGCGTGGGCATGCTGGTGCGGGACGTCTCCGAGATTGACGTTGAGGCCATCTGGCAGGGACTCACCAAGATCATACTCCTGACGTTCTCCGTCCGGCCCTACGATCACAATTCGCCCCTTCACTGAAGTCTTCGGGGCGGCATCATCTTTCTGCTCAGACGACGACTGAACAAGAACTTTGACGGTTCGATTTTTCGTCGTCGTTTTCTTCGTGGGATCTTCATCTGCGTGTGCCACAAGCGGTATCGACATACCGGCGAACAGCAAAACGGACATGGTCGTTGGCTTCATTGTCTGTATTCCTTTCATTCAATAAGCAACTACTGTAACCGAGGCAAAATAGGAGTTTCTTCAAATGGAATCACAATCAGGCGTCCGTCATCCAACCGAAGCTGCATCAACTGAATCCGGCTGCCACGATTGTCAAGCACATGAGCATCGTCTCGCAACGACTGTCTTATCTGTTGCCGGTACCGTTCGAAATCCGACATAAACTTGGTCGCATCATCGTAAACAGGCAGCTCCCGCGAGGTCTCACCGTCCGCTTCCAGCCGCAGACGATAATCCGGCTGACCTGCCACCAGTGCCGTCGGCGCGCTTGAGTCACCTGATCCCGACTTCTGATTCGACGCCGCTGACACCACGCCGACATTCGGTACATTTTCACCAACCGAAATCTCACGTGAAATCAGGACACCGCCCAGAAAAGCAACACAGGCAGACAACGCCACAGACATCAGCGGATGATGAAACCAGTGCGGCTTCTCACTCTGCCGCAGTAACTGAGGCGCACTTGAATCCGGCTCGACAGTGAGCTGCGGGTGTGCGACTCCCCTCGCGACCAGCTGATCCTCCATATAAGCGCAGGCCAGCACTTTCCATCCGTCAGGTCCGGCATCCAGTTGCTGTATCAGTTCAGCTCGCTGCTCCGCCGAAATTTCTCCATCGACGCAGCGTTGAACCAGTAGTTCGTCATGCTCTGTCATTGTGCCCTAAGCCTCCGCCACGAATCCGGCCAGCAGCCGCCGAAGGTTCTTCCTTGCCTTCATCAATCTATACTCGACAGTGTCTTCCTTCACACCCAGATGCTCAGACAGTTGCCGGTACGACCAGCCCTCCGCATATTTCAGCATCAGAATCTGCCGATCCAGTTCATTTAGCTCCCGCAACGCACCCTGAACCTGTTCCGTTTTCTCTGCGGCCAACAGGCTCTCCGCCGGGCCAGGTGCCTTCCCGCTTGTTGTCAGGGTGTCGGCCTGCTGCAGCAGACGGTCCTCAAACCGACGCCGCCGACCGCGTGTGCGGCGATACATCAGCACCTGCCTGACAGCCACCTGGTATAACCACGCCCCTGCTCGATTAAGTTCCCCCAGAGACTCCCGCTGACGTACAAGGGCCATCGCGATGTTCTGCATGATATCTTCGACTGCCTCGGGTTCGCTGATGCGACTGCGCACGACGGTCCGCAGCCAGCTTTCATTTTCCAGATAAAGGACTTGCGGGGTCATAAATTGCAACGTTAAGCACGACAGAACCGGCATGCCCGACCATCGTTGACAGGCAGCAGGTGCCAAACACACACCACCAGTTGCCGCAACACACATCTTACGGACAGAAAAATCGGCAATGCCGAATATCCTGCTGAGCTATCCGGAAGTCTGGTCGCTGGATTGCAGAGACTTGGCACTGTCGGTCGACCTGATTTCCGGGGATGCAGCTTCCGTCTTGCCTGGCTTTGCAGCGGGAATATCCTCGGTGACGGCGTCGGCTACGGGGGACAGGTCGCGAACGCGGAGTCGGCGAAACAATGTTTCTGACCCTTCGCATTGAATGGCGATGTAACCCTTCGCCGGGTCGCATCCCGCAACCTCTGCGGCATTCTTGCCATTAATCTGGACTGACAGACGACCGTTCTGGCTGACGATGCGGCAGGTATTCCATTTCCCAACCGCGTGTGCCAGACTGGCGACGTCGCTGGATGTCCCCTTAGCCCCGTCGCTTGGAAATACAGAACCAGCTTTCGGCTGATGCAATTGAACCTGCATCGATACCGGCCACAGTCGTAATTCGTCCTGTGTATACACAAGAACTCCGCTATTCCCGTTCGGATCAGAAACGTACTTCCATTCCAATGTCAGCTCGAAATCTGAAAATTTCTTTTTTGTGTACAGAAACCCCTTCGGCTCTCCCACGCACTTCAGGTACTTTTCGTTTTCAACGTCAACAATCTTCCAGACGTCTCCAAGTGCCACGTTTTCCTGGGAAGAAAATTGTTTCCAGGTGTGCTCAATGGACTCTGCCAGCAGGTCTTCCGCGGCGGGCTGATCATCCTTTTGTGGATCATCGGAAGATGGGGCGGCGTCATCGACAACCGCAGGCGACTCCGTCGGAACCGATGGTGTCGGCTTCAATTCTTGGCCCTGCGTAACACTGAAGAACATCAGCAAGAGCGCAGATAGAATCCGAGGTACGGCGACCGTCTGTCCCCGCAGCAGTCCTGCAGTCTCGTGAAGTGCGGGTGTCAACATACTCTCTGGTTCAGCCTTCTGGACGAAGAATTGCGGTCCACGTTTGGAGTAAGGAAACAAAATTCAACAGTGAACTGCCACGATGGGGATAACCCGCAACAGCCCGTTCTCCCTTTGGGAACGGCCGAAATTGATTCTACGAACAATCGTCCGGCGTTCAAACATTCTCGCTCCACAGCCAAAAATGAGCCGAAATCGACGATCCGCAATGCAGACCGCCAGCCATCGAGCAAATCTCACTGAATCACCATTCTGCAGCAAATAGAACTCCACACCACCTCTAAATGGCAGGATCTGCGCCCGGAGCCGATGATTCTGATGTCATTTGGACAGTTGGACGACTGAACAACGATTACCATGGACGCGAAGGTGGCAGATTTGCTAGCCTGCAGTCGAAATAAATACTTACGCAGATCGAAGTGTTGCGGGAACAGAGGTCCCACAGCACTCTTCAATACAGTTCGGCATGGAGGCCGTGATGGGGTTGAAGCGAACTAAAGAACAGTTTGATACTGAAACTTCCACGGATGATGAGGCATTGCGCACTCAAATCCGTTGGTTGATTCGACGTGACATGGACGAAGTACTGGCGATCGAACGCTCCAGCTTCGAATTCCCATGGACCGAAGAAGAGTTTCTCTGTTGTCTACGACAACGAAACTGCATCGGCACGGTAGCAGAACTGGACCATGAAATCGTTGGGTTCATGATCTATGAACTGCACCAGTCGATGCTCCGAATTCTTAACTTCGCCGTTTCACCGAACATTCGTCGGCAGGGTGTGGGCGGCCAGATGGTCCAGCGCCTGGTCGACAAACTGTCGCAGCAGCGCCGTCGCGAAATCGTGCTTGAGGTTCGTGAAACAAACCTTGATGCTCAGCTGTTTTTCGCCGACTGTAACTTTCGCGCTTTGTCCGTACTGAGAAATCACTACGATGACACGCTGGAAGATGCATACTACATGCGTTATTCGTTGCGAAGTAACGAAGCGTTTGCTCCCAGCAATCGCCTTGCGGATTACGACGCCGCCTGATTGCTATTTGTTCTTTTCGCGATTGAGCCAGTATATAGGCCATTGGATCAGCTTCGATTCGTATCGAGGCCATTCCCACTTGGCCCAGTGTCGCGCTGCGGACTGTACCTCGCGATACAGCTCCCGCATTGTCGCACTCATCGCAATAAACATCGCTTCGTTATCTGCCGCCACGTCGATTGCCTCGGCAATGTCTGATCGCAGGTTGTAAAGAGGCAGGTTGGTCAATGCTGCCATCTTAATCAGCTGCATTTCCCCGGCAGGAATTCCGCCGCTTGGCTTCGGATCGGGAGTATTCAGACTGGCGACCAGTTTCCAGTCGCCGTCACGAATCGCAACCTTCGCATCGGCTCTTGCGCGATTGAACTGCCAGTACAACGGACGCTGACGTAGTATTTTTTCTCCTTCGAGTGCTGGCAGAAAACTGGTACCGTCAAGGACGCGATCGTTCGGCAGTTTGGCCCCTGCCAGTTCACACAGCGTTGGCAGAACATCCAGCCCCGAGATGGGCTCCGCACTGGTGGTTCCCTGCCTTGTGTGACCGGGCCATCGAATAATACCTGGCACACGAATCCCTCCATCGTAAATAGCTCCTTTCCTGTCGCGCAGCGGTCCGGCTGAACCATGAGGGTGGATGCCGGTGATTGCGGGATCGTTGTCGCTGGTCACGAACACGAACGTGTTTTCGGCGAGTTTCAGTTCCTCCAGACAATCGAGCAGGGCGCCCACTCCGGCATCCAGTTGACTGATGTTGCCATGATGTGCGGAATAGGAGGGATCGTCAGACGGGTACAGGTCGGTGAACTGTTTCGCAGAGGCGATTGGTTCATGCGGTTCATGAAAACAGGCAAACATAAAGAACGGTTGGTTTGTATTTCTTCCGGAACGCAGCCAAGCCTGGCCTTCGGCGGCCACCAGCTGGGCGGAATATCCCGTCAACGGTCCGACCGGCTGGCCGTTGCGGACGAAGTTATTCGGATTGCGGTGGCTGGGAAGGGCGTTGTTCTGGGTAGAAAACCAGTGATTGAATCCGTGATCCCACGGCTGGGATTGTGTCGGCATGTTGAAGTCACCGTTGAGATGCCACTTACCAACGTGGCACGTGTCATATCCCGAATTTCGAAGCAGTGTCGCAACTGTGATCTCAGAGCGCTTCACATGCATGGGAGAATACATCGGGATCCAATTGTAGATGCCGACACGAAATGGTGTCCGTCCGGTCATCATCCCGGCTCGCGACGGCGAGCAGTTCGGGTGAGCCGCGTAGCAATCTGTCAATTTGAGGCCGGCAGCGGCAAAGGCATCGATGCGTGGGGTCTTCAGCTCGCTGCCTCCGTAGCAGCCAAGATCCCCATACCCCAAATCATCTGCCAGAATAACCAGGATATTAGGGCGAGCGCTGGTCGTGGCCTCAGCCCACGCTTCCGGCGAAAACCGAGAGGGCCCAAGGAAGACGACAACGACTACCGCGAATTGCAGAACCTTCATTCGCTTTCTCCGTTGGCAAATTGAGCGTGTGTCGCCTCTCATCAGCGGAAGCGGCCCTTCACGAAATCAGGCCGACCGCCGAACTACGACCTCGTGACCACCTACTCCTTGGATTTACTGCTGACATATCAGTACGCTTCTCAGTCTGCCAAAGACCGCTGTGAATTACCACTTTGTAAAGAAGTTCAGATATGCATTGTTTAAGCAATCTAAACGCCGATCGTCCTACCTTTGTGACGCACCTGGAATGCGGACTGGACGGGGGCCGTTACGAATCGGATCAGATCCATCGTTTGTCGAAGGCCGGGCGACCGTTGCTGGTCAAATATGACATGGACGCCGCGGCCGAAAGTGTTTCAAAGTCAGATCTGCACGAGCGTCCGGCAGACATGTGGCGCTACCGGGAATTTCTGCCTGTCCGTCGCACCGAAAATATTATCAGCCTTGGTGAATGCCAGACTCCACTGATTCGTATGCACAAACTGGAAGCTGAAGGTGGCGAACTGCTGGTTAAGGATGAAGGCCGGCTGCCTACAGGATCGTTCAAAGCCAGAGGCCTTTGTATGGCAGTTTCGATGGCCAAAGAGCTTGGCATTTCGCGAATCGCCATGCCAACCAATGGCAATGCAGGCGCCGCTCTGGCAGCGTACGCGACGCGGGCGGGAATCGAGACGTTCGTCCTGTGCCCTGAAGATACTCCCGAGATCAACGTTCGTGAAATTGCCGCTCAGGGGGCAAAGGTGTGGCGTGTCAACGGGTTGATCAACGACTGTGGTCGAATGGTCGGCGAGGGCAGCGCTACGATGGACTGGTTTGACTTTTCGACATTAAAAGAGCCCTACCGCATCGAAGGCAAAAAAACGATGGGGCTGGAACTGGCAGACCAGCTGGGCTGGGAGGTTCCGGACGTCATCTTCTATCCAACGGGAGGCGGCACGGGCCTGATTGGTATGTGGAAGGCCTTTAACGAGTTGAAAGCCATCGGCTGGCTGACGGGCAAACTACCTCGAATGGTAGCCGTGCAGGCCACCGGGTGCGCGCCGATCGTCAAGGCCTTTGAACAAGGCGCCCGACACGCGGAGCTCTGGCCTGATGCGGCAACCGTCGCCGCAGGAATCCGAGTGCCAGTGGCCGTCGGTGATTTCCTGATTCTGGACGCTGTCCGCGAAAGTCACGGCTTTGCGACGGCAGTCACTGACGAAGAAATCGTCGATGGTCTTAATGAAGCGGCCCAAAAAGAAGGTTTTTTGATGTGTCCGGAAGGTGCTGCGACATATGCCGCATGGAAAAAGGAAGTGCGTTCCGGGCGTGTCAGCCCGAAAGACAGGTGCGTCCTGTTCAACTGTGCCACAGGACTGAAGTATCCGCTTCCGGAAGCCAACAATACGCTCGATTGCCACAAATCGTTTGCTGAGCAATGGAGCTGACAAACGAAAAAAGGCGGCTCCCGTAAGAGCCGCCTTTTGCGATGGAATGCGGGTTTTCTGCAGTGCTACCGTGTCAGGAAACTCCCACCTGCATCCAACGCTGTCTGGTAATGCTCGCGATCCGTCAATTTCAGCTGTAATGCCTGACGTCGTCCCCCTCGGAAAACTTCGATCTGTACGGGCTGACCGATGTCAGCCAGACTCACAAGGTTGATCAGGTGGTTCTCGTCAATAACGGATACACCATTGAAATTGACAATAACATCATCCGGCCGCACTCCTGCGAGTTCAGCCGGCGTTCGCTGCCGAGTTTTATAGACCTTGGTGACTCGTGCACCGACAGCACGCTTCATTCCCAGCCTCTGAGCCGTTGTACCATCAAAATTGTCATCCAGTTCCACGCCCAGATAAGCACGGCGAACACGCCCGTAGTTGATCAGTTGTTCAAAGACATGGCGGGCGAGATTGCTGGGAATACTGAAACCGATACCTTCGTTTCCGCCGCTGTTGGACGCAATCGCTGTATTGATGCCCACAACGTGCCCCTGCACGTCGATCAACGGTCCGCCGCTGTTTCCGGGGTTGATCGCCGCATCAGTTTGTATGAAGTCCTGATTGGTGACAGAACGATCGTCCGTCAGAGTCAGGTCGCGGCGGCCCTTGGCACTCACGATGCCCATGGTAATTGATTGGCTTAGCCCGAATGGACTTCCAACAGCCAGAACATAATTGCCGATCCCCACGTCGTCGCTGTCACCCCATGTTCCGGTGACGGCACCGAAGTCGCGAATCTGCAGAACAGCAATATCCGTTTCGCCGTCACGATAGACTCGAGTGGGATGAAACTCCCGGCCGTCCTGAGTTCGCAGATCAATCTCGGAAAGTTGAGCTGTGCCGATGACGTGATTATTGGTGACGACAAACAGGCCCTTAACCTTATTGCTGCGCATCAGAACTCCGGAACCGGTTTCTTCAACCCTTGTCCCGGTCGACTTCCGCATCGTGGCCTGAATGTGGACAGCAGCCGGCATAATCTCACCAGAAAGCCGCGCAATATGTTGCCCACTTTGAATTAACGGTTCTGCACTACCATATGGTTGTGTGGTATTGTAGTTGACGGCGTTTGCCTGGCGCGTCAATTGCAGCGACTGCAAATGGCCGCCAGCCGCAAGACCGAGTGACAGCATGGCCGAAGCCAGCAGTATTGTGTGTGTATGTCGCGCCATCAACGTACTCTCCGTGGGAAAGTGAACATCCTGAGGCGCGGCTCCGTCCGCAAGTTGTCGATATGACAGGTAACAGTGGCCGAAAAAACTCGGCTTGAGACAGGCTCTCGTTCCATTCGAGAATACAGGCTTGGTTGGCGGCAGTAATTGCCGAACAACCATGCCGTTTCTATCGGACTACGAGAGTCCGGGTGGCAAGCTCATTCCAGCAGAATGTGCCGCGCCGCGATCGCCGACCGGACCTCAGCCGTCACACCTGTTTCATTCGGAAGGAGCGGCTGCCCGTACTGGCGGGGGAAAACCCTGATGAACGTGCTGTCAGCAGTCGGAAATCGACGCCACACACCAAGTCAGTCAGGAATCGGCGTTGGCTCCGGAATGCCGGGCACATGGGCAGAAGGCAATTCCGAATCCTGCCTGGCTGGACCAAGTCGCTGAGGTATGAGGGGGACTGAAGGCGGCTCGGCCGGTCCGGTAGCTCCGGGCAGAGTCAAAACGCCAGCGTTCTCTGGAACGGGAACATCTTTCGTGTCGGCATCGTCGATGGTCGTCAACGGCGTGGCGAACGCTGGCAAGGCATTCAGTTCTCTGTCGTGATTAGCGTCCACGAACGTTTTCAACATCTCACTGTGCAGCCCTTCCGGCAAACCGTTCTGCTGAGACACTGCAAGCACTTCCCGAGCCACACCGGTATATCCGAGCAGCTGTTGAAATGCAGCCGTCAGCAGCAGCCGATCCGTGGAATTGGGACGTTCCTGCAGCCACTCCCAGAGCAGTTCGTTCTGGGCACCTGCGGCCATATCAATACCATCCCCAAACAGCAGACCGCCCGAAATCCAGAACTTCGCGGCGTCATCGTTCATGTGCAGAGCCGTTTTCAAACTGACCGTGGCATCGGCGAATTGCTGCTGAGCCAGCTGCGCCCACGCCAGGCGAAGCCACGGTGCTCGTCGGGAAGGTGCCGTCTCAGTGGCGGTTCGATAGAACGTCTCAGCAGATGGGTAATTCTGACGGCGAAAATCCATATCACCGGACGTCTGACTTCTCAGGCTGCGAATGAGTTCGACGACTCCAACCTCGGCCTGCTGGCCTTCTGCCGTGTCGACTGCAAATTCGTCCACAGTGGGGCGTCGATCCACTGGCAACGCGGAACTCATGCTCATGCCATACTCGGACACTGAGGGAACAGCGGAGTAGGGCACCGGGACATCGCGAGGATGAACGTGAGGGGCCGGCCTCGGAATCGGCGCGCGGGATAAACCTCCGTATGGCGACACAACTGCCGGAGCGACACTTCCGCCATCCTGCAGTCCATAGCCCGGTGGATATCGAACCGGCAGACCCTGATCAATGCGAGCCTGATCGTAAGGGTGCAGACTGCCCGGAAAATATGCCCCCGGCGAAACACCGTAATGCACTGCAGGATACCTGCTGCCGTCATAATGACGACTGTCGTTGTACACTGGTGGCGTAGTGTAATTGAGCACTGGTGGCGTGGAGTAATGTGTTGAGTCTGGCCGGGAAGAATATGTGCGCACGGTCATGTTCGATGGCGAATCGATTTGTGGAACGCTGTATTGAGCACTCGAATGTCCATAGACGCCGCCCCGTCCTAAAGACGGAATTGGTATTGGCCCAGGCACCACAACCTGTACCCCCGATCGATGACGTGCCCCATGCCCCGATCCAGGGGCGCCATGCATCATTCGTCGGAAATCGGTCTGTCCCGGCCGAGCCCCTGCGGCGTCAACGCCGGAACGCACCGGATTCTGTACAACCTGACTGCAGGCAGTGCTGCAGAAGTCTGAGGTGGCAGCGACACAGCACATGATAAGAATTAGAAACTGCAACATCAGACGACACCTTCATCCCAAAGCAACCCAAGCGACGCTCATGCTATTATGAGCTGCCGCAATTCGGGCTGCTATCAGAAATAACCAGGTGAGTCGGGGAAGTCTGATTACGTGGCAGTTTTAACGATCGGCTTTGTTCGACCGCACGGCTCACGCAAGCTGGCGCTGTTGATCCGATGATGCGTGCCAGAAGTCACGTTGCTCGAATATGCACTCGTGCCTTTCCAACAACGTCCCCCATCCCCGATATGCCTGAGATTTCAGCTATCCTGCCTGTCTTCGACGCCGAATCGACGGTCACTCGAGCGGTCGCCCCGATTTCAATCATGCCTCTGTCGACTCATGATTCATGGCATAGTCTGCCTTCGATCATCATTTGAAGAATGCGGGGATTTCGGCTGTATTCTCTCCACTGATCATTTGCTCCACAAACTCCGCAACTCGTTCGACCGTGCGATCGATCAGCTCGGCGCCGGGTTCTGCCGTCGCCGTTGCTGGTTCCGGGTCAGGTTGATCAGACACGGCATCCGGGCGAACGTTGTCTGGAAACGCAGCGAGGGCAAACGCGGTTTCGAATTCCTGCGCATGACCGGGAATCCGTTTCGTCTCCAGCAGTTCAGCGTCCTCAGACGTAAGCACATCCCAGTACGGAAGAAACTGAAGGTTAACCTGAAACCGTCGCAGCATCTGATCCCAGACACCGTTGCAGGGAACGATGTTTCCGCCATGTCCGTTCAGTACCAGAATGTTTGTGAATCCGGCACGAACAACGCTGTCAATCAGATCTCCCAGAACGGCAAGGAAAGTTGCCGGCGACAGCGTCAGAGTACCTGGATGTTTCATGTGGTGCTCGCTGATGCCTGCCATGACACCCTGAGCTACCAGCACCGATGGTGACAGTTTTCTGGCCACCTGAATCGCGATGTGATTGGCGCTCCGCCAATCGTGTTCCATAGCCAGGTGTTCGAGATGCTGTTCGATCGCCGCCACGGGAATGATGCAGGCTTTCAACTCGCCGCTGTTCATTCGTGTTCGAAACTCGCGTCGACTATGCTTGTGCAGCAACAGTTGGTCGTATTGTGCCATGTTTTCATCCTTTTTGTCTGTGAGGACCGGAATGATTGCGAATCGACGTGAGTTTCTGAAGCGAAGCGCAAATATTTTTTCGGTGGCCGCTCTTGCCGCGGGCAGTCGTCGAGGTGTTTTTGCTGACGGTGCAGCCGCCAGCGAGAAACACTTTGAAGTCGTGAGTGTCGACCGAACCACAGTAAAACTGGAGTTTCGCCCCACGCCGCGGCGTAACATGGATCGCGAAATACCTCACTGGCGCTACATCGAACTGTGCCGTGTTGAACTCAAATCCGGTCACGTTGGCACTGGCGAAACGATGCTGTACTACACGTGGGGAGTGCCATCTGAACAGGACGTCAATCGCGTCATCGGCAAAAGCGCGATTGAATTGATGTGGGATGATACTCTCGGCGCCGGGCTGCAGATGGCAATGTTTGACGCTGTCGGCCGAACGGCACGAGTGCCGGTACACGCGCTGCTCGGCCACCGGATCCACAGTACGACTCCACTAAGTTGGTGGAACATCGATACTTCCGCAGCAGACATGGCGTCCGAATGCCAGGAAGCACTGCGCCTCGGTTACATGTCCTACAAAACAAAAGGTCGCCCCTGGTTCGATATCTATCATCAGCTTGAGACAGCCACGATCGACCTGCCGACTGATTTCAAGATCGATATGGACTTCAACGACACGTTACTGACGGCCGAGAAGGGGCTGCCGATTATTAGAAAAATTGCCAAGTATCCACAGGTCGACATCTACGAGACCCCCATACCCCAAAGCGACGTTGAGGGAAATCGACGCATTTGTGACGCCACACGAGTCCAGATTGCGATGCATTACGGCAACCCTTCTCCTCGAAAAGTGGTCGAGTCCGGTTGTTGTGACGGCTTCGTCGCAGGCCACGGAGCTTCAGAACTGACGGCTGCGGGAAATTTCTGCGAAGAAGTGGAGATGCTGTTCTGGCTGCAACTGGTCGGGGCCGGAATGACGGCTGCGTTTTCACTGCACTTCGGCGGCGTGCTCAGGCAGGCCAGATGGCCCGCTGTCAATTGCCATCAACTGTTTGAAAACGATCTGTTGAAGACACCCATCAGACTTTCCAATGGACATGCTGATGTGCCAAACCAGCCAGGCATCGGCTACGAAGTGGACTGGGACGCTGTCGAAAAACTAAAGGTTGCCAGGCCTGACGCGAGGCCGGAACCGCAGCGACTGATCGAAACAACGTGGAGCAGCGGTCGTCGAATGTACACGGCTAACAACGGCAAAGTGAATTTCATGCTCACAGCTGCCAACCAGGGAAAGTATCCGTACTACGAAGCCGGAGCTGATACTCGCCTGCTGCCGAATGACGGATCCGACCGATGGAAGACGCTGTACCGCCGCGCTCGCCAGGAAGGACCGATCGAGGTGTGACGGATGTGCCAGGGCGTGTTTCCGCGGCTACGACAGGCATTCGTGCAGCACTCGACCCTCTGACACCGGCATCGGCCTTGCAAGGCGGTCATGGATGGTGATGTTCGGAGGAATGCCCAGCGACTGCCACATCGTTGACAGCACATCGGCGGGACTAACGGGGGAAGACAGTACTTCAGCCCCCTTCGAATCACTGGCCCCCATGACCATTCCGCCTCGAATCCCTCCGCCGGCCAGTACGGTCGAATAAACGTTGGGCCAGTGATCCCGTCCGGCTTTGTTATTCACCTGTGGCGTCCGACCGAATTCACCGGCGTTGACGACCATTGTAGTATCCAGCAGGCCACGGTCTTTGAGATCAGCGACAAGAGTTGCGAACCCACGATCGATCTCGGGAACGATCTGTTTGTAGCGTCCCTCCAGCCCGCCGTGAGTATCCCACTTCTGGTTGAATTCGTTAAAACCAACAAACTGCACTCCAGCTTCCACCAGTCGTCGAGCCAACAGCAGCGACTGGCCGACGCGATTACGTCCGTAGCGGTCACGAACAGCGTGAGACTCTTCAGACAGGTTCAACGCTTTCCGAATTGTGCCGCTGGCAACCAGATCGTAGGCGACCTGCTGCAGGTGGTCGTGCCGCTGACTGACCTCTCGTTCAAGATACGCTGCGGCCGAGTCCAGCTGGCGAGCCAGACCAATGCGAGTGCTCATGCGACTGCCATTAACCCCGTCCGGCAGCGACAGCGACAGTGGACTATAATCCTTTTTCGACGGATCTCCCTCCAGCAGAAACGGATCGCGCACACCGCCAAGGAAACCCGCAAACTGACCAGGCATGCGATTAGACGGTCCGGGAATGCTGAGCCAGTTTGGCAACGAGATGCATCGTGGCACATGATCTGTGGAGTTCAAAGGTCGCAGCTGATTCAAAACACCTCCGGGACCGGGGAAATCGTCCCCATGTGCCTCGCGATCGCGATCCTGCTGTTTTGTGGATCCTGTGAGGGTGATGTATGTGCCTGCAATATGGTTGGTAAACTTGTGCGTCATCGATCGAATGACACACAAATCACCGGCGACTTCGGCGGAGTGAGACATTAGCTCGCCGAATTCCATCCCCGGTACGGTCGTGGAAATCTGCTGAAACGGGCCTCGAATTTCAGAAACGGCCTGCGGTTTCGGATCCCATAGATCAATCTGACTAAGCCCTCCCTGCAGCATCATGAAAATACAACTGCCACCGTCGGGAGAGATTCTGACGTTCTCGGCCGCGGAGGTCGCCGTTCCCAGAATGCTGACAGCACCGATGCGAAGCACCTCCCGGCGTGGCAGAACTTCAGAAGCTGGCGGTGGAGGCAGTGCCATGGCGTCGATCTGTGGGCGGTGCGCTGGAAGGCTGGGAACGAGGGGTCGCAATCGGAGGATCTATTGTAACACATGCCTGCAGTCGACGTGAACCTTTCTGCACTGATCTGCATGTGTTTCATTCCGGCACGCATTTGCCCGCACCGCTATTTTTCGCCAACAATGTCAAATCCGTCCGCGTTCAGAAGCGCAGTGACAGGTGTGCCCCGCCCCTCCCGAAAACACTCGAAATTCTTCTCGGCAACAACAGATGCCGCTTCAATGACCTGAACAATCTCGCGCTGACTGGCGGCTGTTGGATAGGTGTCTGCCACAGCCTCCATCGATTCACCAATAATTCGCCGCCGAATAATCGCCAGCAGGCCCGCTGTGATGGACGCCTTGCCGTAGCCAAAGATTTCGAGGTTACCCCCGTGGTGCCTGATGCGACCACCGAAGGACGGATTGCGAGTTCGCGATCCGTCACCAATGATCGCCTCGCGATAGCCGCGCTCCTGTTGATCCACAATGCCGCGACCGTAAATACCATAGAGTTCAATTTCCTGGTTCACGGCCCCTTCGAATTCTTCCGGATTAATCCAGTTGTTGTTGTAGTCTCCTCTCATCCCGTTGTCGTATGTCACAGCGACATCCATGCTGTCCCACGTATTGATGGCCCCCTGCCGCTTAAACGACGCTGCATCCACGCCACGACGACGGGCGATTTCCTGATGATGTTCGTCCCAGTGCAGCAGAAGATTCTTCTGGCCCGTTGCAAACACTGAGACTGGCTTGACGTCCATGTAGTGATGCACCACGTCCAGCCAGTGACACCCCACGTATGCAAACGGATTGCTTTCCTCTGCCCACGCAAAAATCTCCGTGCTGACTTCCAGCGGCTCCTCAAGTACTGCCCGAATTCGGTTGACAGGGCCATATTGCTCTGGGGCCTTCGTCATCATTTCCCGTACGAACGGGTCGTATCTCTTGTGCATATCCACTGCAACGATTCGCTGCAGTTCAGCAGCCGCGTCAATGATCTGATCAGCATCCTGGGTCGTCAGACACAGAGGCTTTTCAGTCACGACATCAACCCCGGCAGCCAGCGCTGCCAGAATTGGCTCAGCATGCACATTGTCGGGCGTCGCCACAAACAACACGTCCGGCTGGTGACGATTCAGAATATCCAGCCAGACCGCGTCTCCGTAACAGGCTGCGATCGAACGGTCCGGAAATTCCTGTGCAAACCAGTCGACAATACGCCCGGCCGTACCACTCTTCTCACTGCGAGTACCCACAGCACAGACGTCAATTTCAATCCCGGCAACCGTTGGCGCCAGGTGGCTCATGCCAATACTTGTCAGCGAGCCGGCAATGCCGCCACGCATAAAATCCTTGAAGCTTTGACCAATAATCTCATCGAAGAACATACCGCCGCCAATGATGGCGACTTTCAGTGGACGGGTTGAAGAGGTCATAAATATGGATAGCCCTGCGCAAGACGCAGTTTCTGTGGGAACACATGGAGAGTTTATTGCCTATGAGCCTACACGAACTCACCCAAATGAACCACCTTCCGGTCACTCGGCAATTGCGTTCAACGGGATATTGGTCCGCAGTACTGATCTCCATCCGGAGAGGCGTTATCCGCATGCGCACTCGACGCCGTTGAACACTCGACCGGATTTCGAACATCGGGACGATCGGCACCGACACACCGTGTGTGTCACCTCAGCGACGGCAGCCGGGATCGCATCATTCGCAGAGACTCATCAGCAATCGGCTACTCAATGGCAGGCCGGCCAATCCGTCGAATGGCAGACGACAATCGGTGGAATGTCGAGGGCTCGCTTTGATCAGGCTGTTTGTCAAGCCGTGGAAATGCAGGTTCACCCCAGATTCCGTCGTTACCGCCTGACTCTCCCGTCTCATCCGTTTCGTCCCGCTGACGCCGATTTGATCGCCGAGCCTCGTTGGGAGCGAACAGCTTTCGTCTCACCTCCGGACCTGCAGGCTCAACATCAGACTCAGACTCGTGTTGCACAGATGCACCGCCCGGATGGATCTTCCCACACTGCTTGCACGGTACTCCGTCGAGCGATCGTTCCGTTCCTGTTCCGGATTTTGATTCCGGCTCGATATCAGCGAGGTCAAAGCTGTACACGTGTTCAAATGCCACACGCTTCACCACGTTTCGTTCCGGGGGGTCAGAGCGGTCGATCAAAGGAGTGACCTCAGCCCCTGGCGTCTCTTCCACCCTTCGGGCCACCTTGACTGAATCCCGAACGCTACTTGTCTCTGCACGTTTCGACGGCTGACGTTCATCTGCAGTCCTGTTGACAATTGCGGAAGGCGTTCGCACTCCCGCCAACCACGCAATATCTTCTCTCACACGTGAGGGGCTGTCCTCAGAAGGTCCGTACGACGAATCCAGAGCTTCGGCCTGATCAGCCATCTTCATCGCCTCTCGCAATTTTCCGGCAGCGATCGATGCGCGTGCCTGTTCAACGATCCGGATCGCCCGGTGATGATCGTAGTCCGAATCCTGAACATCGTCCTGGACCGAATTGACAGTCTGCGCGTCATCAACCGGTGGAAGCGGCAATAATCCGTCCACGGGTTCGCTGTCCATCGACGGGTTCACCGTACGTTCTTTCAGTGAACTTTCAGACTTCGCTATACTTCTGGCCTGAAGCGCTCGGGAGCTTGCGAGTGCCGCATTACCAGACTCCAGCGCTTCTTCAGCTTCCCGCATCAGGCGACGTGCCTTGTACGCGAGCAGTAATGCAGTTTGACTATTGTCACCCGCGGAATGCGTCCTGTCGATGTTCGTCTGCGGAGAAATCTCATGATTGCGGAATGCGTCCCCACTATCCCTCCATTGCTCCATGACAGATTTGGGCAGAGCCACACCCGATGACTCATCCGAATTAAACAGACGGTGTTTGGGCGAAGTCTGTTGAGGCTCCCTGTCCGTCGTCGAAGCCGCGTGTTCGTTCGTCCCGAATTCAACCGAAAACGATGTCGGGCCAGTGGGGCTCGCAGGCAATTCACCGACGTTTTCACTCAACTCAGCCTGTGCCGTGGAAAAGGGATCTTCCTCAGCTGCTCCCGATGGAAGCTCAAAGCGTGAAAACGATGGAATCGACGGCGGTGAAATTTCCCGTCGAGACGCCGACGGAACGGAAGTGGACGCACTGGCACCATCAGTCAACGGCAACTCAGCAGATGACGACACTGACTCAGGTATTGAGGGGACGGTTGCCTGTGGCGTCGAGGGCAGGTGAACCACGCCGGCGTGTGACGATTCCGTCATACGCGCCTGTTCGATCTTAGATTCCAGCTTCCGCTGCGCCAGGCGGATTTCCTCAAATGCAATTTCAGTCCGCCGCCCGCCCATTGAAATCTCATTCACCGTCCGTTGCGTTTGGTCCTGAAACCTTTCAAACGATTCAGAGATTTGGTGCAACCTTTGATTCAACTGAATCAGTTGCTGAGTCTGTGCGATACCGACTGCCGGCTTCATATCCCCTTGACCGGTCGGTGGTGTTTTTCGAATTTCCGAAACCACAGGGGGAAGCGCCGATTCTTGTTTACCCGCATCTTTCGATTCAAGCAGTTCTTCCAACCGTTTGGTCATGGTTGCCAACTGATCCGCAAAAATCCCTCCGTCGACATTCGCAGTGACCGGATGAACGGTAATCGGAGCATATACAGCACCGGGTGGTTGTGTGACACGTGTGCCTGCAACACCCGACCGATATCGGGACGTCGATTGTGGCAAGTATCCGGGACGTCTATTTAACGCCCGTTCGGCCAATGCCTCTGCCGGCATCGCCCCGTTATTGGGTGTTGCGGCAGGACTGTTTGTGACTGGCCTGCCTGAAAACGGATCGCGACTATCTACGCTGGGCGTGGCACGCGACCTCATCGGATTCCCGGGAACTCGAGACACAACCGAAGACCGCGGTACGAAATTGTCGGGCCGATGAACTCCATCCACCGTACGCGTGTCAGCCAGCCGGTCGTCAGTGTCGTCACCCAACCTGCCCGCTAGCATCTTCCCGGGAGAAGGTGCCACCACAGGAGTTACATATCGCACGCCTGAATAGAACTCTGCGTAGGTCGGACTTCCCTGAACCAGTCCTGAAACGCTGGTTGTCCGTTGAGGATGCAGTCTGGTGGGCGTGGCCTTGTTACCGCCGAGTAATGGCACGGCAATCGCCATAGCGAGTCCACCACACATCACTGTGGATGCGAGCAGTACTAAGCCACCCGTCCGGAAATCTGACGATCTGTTCATGGGATCAACCAACTGAACCAACAGGACACCCCGAACTGTGCATACTGTGGACGCATTTCGGGCTTATAGTGTTCATCGGTTGGCCGCAGACTTCCCCTATACAGAATATCCTGGAGAATCCAAATTCCTGCCCCAGCCTGCGTAGTTCCTAATGTCCGAATATGGATCGACATGCGGAAGGGCGGCGTCAATTAGGCAAGGCGCACGAAAAAGCAGCGTGATAAGGTCCCCTCAAAGCTCCCAGCTTTCCTTAACGCGCTACTAATTCGTGTTTTTCATTCAGACTCGCCTACACCTATGGTGCGGCAGGGTCGCTCAGACTGAACTCTCGTCCGGTTGACAGGAGAAACATAGGTTCAGTATGGGGCACGTCAAATCTGCATTTGTGAAAAGGTAGCGTCAGACGAAAGTTTACGCACTGTACGGAATGTGCACAGACTCGGTATTATTCCGGTTTGGCGAATTAGCCCGACGAACACCAGTGACCGTCGGGACGGGCGTTATTCCCTTTGACCAGTGTGGATTCGTTACGAGTGGCTTGCGAAAGGCGGAAGCCGGCCTGAGAATCCTCTACCTCGCCCCATTCGGCTACTCTCACGGCAACTCTGCTCCATTGATATTCATTCAGGCCAAACTCGTTTTCTGTTCATGACTACAACATTCATTTCCAAACACGAAGATTTCGTCGACCTGTGCAATCATATTCGCGAGTCGGGCCTCGTGGCGTTTGACACGGAATTCGTGTCGGAAAGCACGTATCGACCAGAGCTCGGCCTGCTGCAGTTTGCGACTACCGAACGCAGTGTTGCTGTTGACCCGCTTTCCGTCGGCGATATGGCAGCGTGGTGGGAAATCATGGCCGATGATGAAACCACAGTGGTGGTTCATGGCGGTCAGGCGGAAGTTCGCTTCTGTCTCTATCAGATTGGCCAAGTTCCTCGAAAGCTCTACGACATTCAGGTTGCGGAAGGTTTTCGCGGTCGCAGTTACCCGCTTTCATATTCGGCCATCGTTCAACGGGTGATGGGCGAGAAGGTTGACGGCAGTCAAACTCGAACAGACTGGCTTAGGCGCCCTCTATCTGAAGAGCAGTTGAAATACGCTCTTGAAGACGTTGATCATGTGCTGGAGATCTGGCGCCGACAGCGTTCCTGGCTACGGAAACACAATCGGCTGGACTGGGCTGAGGCCGAGATGCAGCGATTAATTGACGATATTGTGACCGATGACTCTACGGCTCCGTGGCAACGGATCTCGGGGACTCACAAGCTGTCTCGACGAGATCTGGCGATCGTGCAGAAACTCGCCCACTGGCGAGAGGAAGAAGCGGCGTTTCGCAATCGGCCTGTTCGCAGGATTCTGCGTGACGACCTTCTGATTGATCTTGCTCGCAGAAAGCCGACGACTCGACAAAAGGCCCTGGCAACGCGTGACATGAATCGGCCTGAGTACAAACGGCGTCTTGACGACATTGTGGAGGTGATTGGAAACGCACTTCAGATATCAGATGCTGACCTTCCTGACAAACTCCGCAATCGACGTCAGGAAGCGTCTTCGGACGAACAGGTAATTTCCAAGTTGCTCGCGCTGGCATTATCTAACCGCTGTGCAGAACTGGACATCTCACAGACGCTGGTGGCCAACAACAAGGATCTTACGGAACTGGTGCGACACCATCGCCTCGAACCCGGAAAAAACGGGAAAGCAAAGATTCTGGAAGGCTGGCGCGCCGATGTATGCGGTCAGTTATTGCTGGATGTCATGGACGGCAAAGTTGGCTTCAGGGTCGCTCCGACGGGTTCAGCCACACCATTGACGTTCGAGACGCGCGTGCCTGACGCGATCGACGGATAACAACGTGCGGCCTAGATGACGTTGATCACATCCGGCGCTCCACCACCATCAGGAAGGTTTCGGCCCGTGCAGGATGTTTCACTACGTGGGCCACGCCCCGTGCGTTTTAGTTGCTGGACTCGGCCCGATGGGCCCCCGGTGAAACGATCGTTCTGCGGGCTGTGACACCGTTGCCTGTGCATTAATCGTTCTGCCACGGACCAGATAATCGTCCATGCCGAACGGCCAGGGTATGGGGAAACCGTCAAAGGCTACCCAACGACAGTGGCACAAACACAGAGGGGCGAGGTGGCGGATCACCGGAATCAGGGTCAAGATGCTCGGCCGCTGTCGGAGGCGTGTCACGAACAAGGACTGTTTCCACGAAGAACTGCAACAGAGCCTGAATCCGTTCATCTTTGATGTCGGCGACGATTGCCTGAGCTCGTTCCTGTGACCTTTCGACAAGCGTCTCCGCTTTCTCAAAGACGTCGCAACTGTCAAATATCGTTCGCAGTCGGTCGACTCGTACTTCCTCCGGCAAATCATCAAACTTTCCGGATAGCACGTCCTGCAGAACCTTCCGCTGTTCGCAATCAGCGTCTTTCAATGCCAACGCCAGCAAAACGGTAGGTCGCAGCGCAAGAGCGTCCTGACCGCTTTTTAGTTTATTATCCCGGTCTCCCTGCCAGTCCTTCAGATCGTTCAGGATCTGGAAGGCGACACCAACGTGTCGACAGAATAAGCCGACGGCGTCACTGGACGCCAACTCATGATTTGCCAGACGCAGTCCGGCGTACAAGGCCGCGTGAAATGCAGGTGAGGTTTTCAGAGAATAAATCTGCAAAGCATCCAGAGGTGTGATCGTCCAGTCAGGCGACTGTTGCCACGACATTTCCGCACCCTGCCCGTCGCAGAGACGAATGTGGGCCGTCGACATATTGTCAGCGATATCGAGTGCAATTTCCGGATCCAGATCTCGCGAACTGTGGATCAGTCGGTATCCGATTCCGATCAGATGGTCACCTATGTTGATCGCCTGTCCGATTCCGTGTCGGCGATGCAGTGTATCTTCACCATAGCGGAACTGGTCATCGTCCTGGATGTCGTCATGGACCAGAGAGGCTTTATGAAATGCTTCAATCGCCATTGCAACTCGAGCCACAGAGTCGGGAATTTCGGGCGTGGCGTCGCCCGCGGTCAACATTTCTGCACCAGATGCCGCATGCCAGGCTGCCAGTGTGATGAATGGTCGAAAACGTTTGCCGCCGTTGGCCAGCCAGTCGTACGCGACGGACTCAGTGAATGCCACAGGACTGTCCTTCTTCGCTCCGTTCTTTGTGCGGACACGAGGCAGAAGGCGTTCCAGGTCGGTTTCGAATGTCCGGGTCGATGCACGCATCAGGGGGACATAACTGGCAGTTGGTTTTTCCGGCAGTGGTTCGTACTTGTCCAGAACATCCCACACCCATGATTCATCCAGCGTGGTATTCATACAATCGCCGGAATGCAGGGGCACCGCGTACGACGGGACGCCAGCGATCAGAATCTTTTCGATCGCTTTCTCAAGTACGTTCAGACAGGCGACTCCCAGAATTCCGTCGATGTGTCCGGAGACGATGATCTTCAAAACAACCGGCGAACCTTCGGCCACCAGCACCTTGTATCCCAGTTGTTCCGCACGGACTTTGTAGTCGGCGATCGAACATGCCCCGCAACTTTCACAGTCCAGACCGAATTCGGAATACTCTGCCGGACAACCTTCCGCATGCTTCAGGCAGTGCGGCAGCAGCAACATACGGCGTTCAAAGGGAATCGCCAGAAACTGTTGTTTCCAGAAGAAGTTGCCAATCATCACCATGGCAAAGCCGAGAAACTTCTCGGGCAATTCCATTTGGTCAAGCAGTGTACGACTGTGAGCCTCAAGTTCATTTTTGTTCAGAGCGCGAGACTTCTCAAGCCCCTTCGCGAATTCTTCAGCCGCTCGCTTGAACGTCTCGCGCTGCTCCAGCGTTTCCGGCACAGACTTCAGGTGACTGGTGCTTCGGCGCTGGCCCTTCTTACGAACCGGCTGCGGATCATCATCCGAATCATCGTTCTTGACTGGCGATTCGGCTTTTGCCGGAATGGCTTCTGAGACTGGCACAATTGACACTCGTGACTCCTGCGGACGCATTTGTCTCTTGACGGGATGAGGATTTACGTAAGATGGAACGTTTGCCGTTGACCAGATTAACCCCGCGAATGGGCGAAAGTACCGGAAAACGTGGCCGCTGACGATCAGATTTTGTGAGGGTGGCCGTCCACCGTTATTCTGGGCTCCAAGCACCTGCGGAGGGCGCCTGTGGCAAATATGATGGGGTATAGGCGTTCAAAATACCAGAGTTTCGCAAAATAGAAACCAATTGGGGACGGATCCGCCACGGATCCGTCGTTGACCTGACCAACAAGCCAGTTTGCACCGGAAATAACAGCGGAATCCGCTTCTGGCATGCCGGCCAGGGCCTCCACAGCCAAAGCCGTCTCCTCTGTCGAACTGGAAAGTCCCCGTCGACCAGACCACCCCCCGTCATCATTTTGATTGCTAACCAACCATTCGATGCCCCGAACGGCGAATGGCTGATCACCGTGGCCAATCTCGCGCAATGCCAGCACAACCTTGGCCGTCCCATATAATGGGTTCTCATCGTCATGATTGAACTGGTTTCCGAACCACAGCGGCAACCAACTGCCGTCATCAGCCTGTGTCCGGGACAGAAATGCCAGTCCTCGCTGAACAGCAGCATCGCTCCGGGCAGCAAATTCTCTGCTGATCCCCGCAACACGCGACCGCCAAAGCGTTAACGCTCGCAACACGTGAGCCGTCAGGTCGTTGCTGCTGCGGTCAAATGGCAGAGCTCCCCAGCCGCGGCAGAACGTTGGCCAGCCGCCATCGCGGTTCTGCAGATTCAGAAGCCATGTTGCTGCGTTCTGCAACGCCGTGATTTCCTCCTCTGCATACTGCTCGCCCCCCGAGCGAAGATTCAATATTGCCAGCATCGCACCCGGAGTATCATCAGCATCAGGTACACCACCCGGCAAGTCCGTCCATGACCACCCGCCTGGGGGCGAATTTGTATAGGGATGCACAACGTTGTATTGCTGAGACAGCAGCCATTCACGGATTCGCTGCCGATCACCTGCGTCCAGCGTCATGGCTTGTTCATCGTCCGCTACAACCGAAGGGCAACCTGCCATAGCGTTGACACTCAGAGTGGTGACCCAGGTCGAGAGATTGGTGTCAATGGGCCAGCTGCCGTCCGGACGCACTGATGCCACAATGAACTCCAGGCAGCGTCGAGTCACCGGATGATCATGAAAACGACAACCCAGCAGACTCATACATACAAAACTGGTCAGGGGTGTCGCTTCCAGAAAGCCGCCGTGTTCCGGCTGTATCGACTCCAGCACTCTCATCGACTGTTTGATGGCCGCCCTTCGAATCCATCGAACGACAGGATTCCAGTGGCCACGTTTTTTGAAGACGACCTGGCCGATGGCAATCAGTGCAGGTAGCGCGTAACTGACGACCGGCAGGCGCACGGCTGCGTAGAACTTCGCTGGAATGCACGAGAGTTCGAACGGCAGAGGAAGCACATGCCGCCAATCCACCCGTCCCGCCAGTGCGCAATGAGTCAGAATGGGAACGGAAAAGGTTCTATCCTTTCCGTAGCGTTTCAATACAGCGTCGACACCACCGGCGTCATCGATATACCGCTGTGAGGCCGCGACAACGTGCTCATACGTATCAACGCGTTGAGTCGCATGAAACACGGCGTTGGCCAGCATGGTCGTGGAGATATTGCTCACGCTCAGAACGGTGTCGCCCCAGCCGCCATCTTCGTTCTGGTGATCCGCCAGCCACTGCAATCCTGCCATCACCAGTTCGCGGAAGTGCGCCGATTCACTTTCGTCACGTGCGGCTTCATCGGCCATACTCAGCGCCATCACTGCCGTCGCGGTCGACAGCGCAGATGTGGACAGGCAGCCTTCCCACCATCCCTTGACAACGCGTTCCGCCAGCAACGTTGCGCTAATACTCGAATACGCCGTGCGTATGGCTTCGTTTTTCGGATCTCGCTGAGATTGTTCGGTCATGCTGGAACAGTAGCAGAGTCTTCCGTGTTTGTCGTTTAACCGTGTGGACACCGCCCCGCGCAAGAGTCACTGCCCACGACCGCTACAATTCGCGTCGATGCAGTCGTGGAATTATTCATCGGCAGGCTCCACCTTCGTCACTGTCGGCGACAACTCGGCAAGACCGTCCTCGTCCACGTCGAACCGTCTCTATTTGAGTGTGCCACTGGCTTCGCCAGTGCACGGAAACTCACGAAAACACCGGCAGATCCGGTGGCACACGTCCGAATCAAACATCCCCCCGACCTGGCCGCCATACGATTCCCTGTCGTTTACCCCCGACTCTACCGCAACAGACGTATTCGGACATCGCGCGGTAGCACCTGTCGAATGTGTGGCTCGCAGGCGGATTCACGACTATGATTTCCGGACGCACCGTCTTTCAGCCGTCCACGACACGGACGACCGATCCTGCAAAGGCGGTATCAACATGCGGGAATCCTGATCACAGAAACAGCTTAATGAGTGGTCTATGCCTCTGAAAACAATTCTGCCGGTTCAGCTCGTGCTGATTCATTTCTCATTTGGCAGCTTCGCATGCGACGATGGCACTGCCGAGAGAACGATCAACCTGCCGGCCGTCCCCTTCAACTACAGCTAGGTCGAATTGCCGCCATATTTCGGTGAAATTGCAGCGACCCACGACAACACTCCGTCGCACAATCTGATCACCGACCATGGGGCGACTCTCGGCCGTGTTCTGTTCTACGACAAATCTCTGTCCGCCAATGGTACAACTTCGTGTGCGTCGTGCCACAAACAGAAGCTGGCCTTCACAGACGAGAAAACACTGAGCATTGGATTTCAGGGCAAACCAGTAACACGAAATTCGATGAGTTTAATTAATGCCCGCTATTACCGCAGCGGTCGGTTTTTCTGGGACGAGCGAGCGGCGACGCTGGAAGAACAGACGCTGATGCCCATCAGAAATCCTGTGTAAATGGGACACACCCTGCCCGCGCTGGTCGAACAACTGCAGGCGGACGAGATCTATCCTCCACTGTTCGACAAGGCGTTCAACAGCAGCGCCGTTTCAGCAGACCGCATGGGAAAGGCGATGGCACAGTTTATCCGGTCAATTGTCTCGTACCGTTCGAAGTATGATGTCGGTCGAGCGGCGGTGGATTCCGTCTATGATCGATTCCCCAACTTCACCGACCAGGAGAACTACGGCAAAGAGCAATTCCTCGAGCGGGACAGTGTGCGCAGTGCCACCTGCAGGACACGACGACATCAGAAAGGACGCGACAGTCTGCGTTTTTCTTTATTGACGGCCCCGCGGTCAATGGTGTTGACGGATAAATCCACGACTCGGATACTGGCGTCGGAGGCAGAACGGGCGTCGTTAAGGATCGGGGGGCGTTCAAGGCGCCGTCTCTGAGAAACATCGAACTGACGGAGCCGTACATGCACGACGGAAGATTCGCGACAATTGATCGTGTGTTGGAACACTACAACTGGAGCGTTCGCCCCCACCCCAACCTGGATCCCAGACTCAGCGAAATTTCCGCTCAGGGCCTGGCACTGCCGGAACGCGAAAAAGTCGCCCTCACGGCATTTCTGAAGACACTGACCGATCGCGAGCTGATAAAGGACCCAAAGTTCTCGGGCCCGTTCGTGCGTTGAGCTGATTCGCGGAAGTCGTCATACCCGCAAGGTCAAGCAGCCTCTGACACCGTTGCATCTTCATTTCCCGACAAACTCAGTTCCGTCATGGACGCCAGCTCTTCAGCCAGGCCAGCGTAGTCGCGGGCTCCCGGGCACTTCGATGCGTAGCCGAAAATCGACTGACCAAAACTGGGCGCTTCGGCCAACTTAATATTGCGACGAATTCGAGTTCGAAAGATCTTTGCGTTCGCCCACGGTGTATCACCGTCGCTCGTCGTCAGAAAATGACGCAGATCCTCCGTAACGTCCGCCGCCAGCCGGGTTCCCGATTCGTACATGCACAGCGCCACGCCAGTCACTTTCAGATCGCGGTTCAGCCGTCGGGTCACCAATGCTGTCGTTTCAAACAGCTTTGATAGCCCCTGCAGAGCGAAGAAGTGCGGTTGCAGAGGGATCAAAACTTCCTTCACCGCGCACAGTGCGTTGATCGTCAGGACTCCCAGCGACGGCGGGCAGTCCATGATCACATAGTCAAACCGGTTCTGCTCGTGCCAGTCGCGCAGCGCATCCCGCAGAATGAATTCCCGATGCTGCGTGCCTGCCAGTTCCACCTCAACAGCTGCCAGATCAATGTTGGATGGAATCACAGAGAGATTCTCCGCAACCAGCTGTCGCGACTGATCAACCGTCGCCTGTCCCGCGAAAACGTCGTAAACGGACAGCGTAGCTGCAGAACATTCCAGCCCCAGATGCAGTGAGGCATGCCCCTGCGGATCCATATCAATGACGCAGACGGTATGGCCGCTTTGAGCAAGGGCCGCGGCAATGTTGACGCTGCTGGTTGTCTTGCCAACGCCCCCTTTTTGATTCATTACTGCAATTGTGCGCATAGCCGTTGTTCCGCAATCGGTCAATGAAATTTATCAGGCTGCACAATCTACGACGGAGCCTCGGAAACGAGAAGACAACTCTGCGACCGAACGAAGCAACACTGAGGCAATTTGGTGGCTGGTATCATCTGGTCGGCGTGAAACGGCACGACGAGTGCCCAACCACCAAACGACAGGCAGAAAATGCGCCCGAGCGTCTGGTCGCAATTGTGGAAGAATCTGCCCGAAATGCATTTTGCACGCGATTGACACTGATTGCCGCGAGTGAATTGACGCCCCGAAAGTCGAGCCGTACAGTCGCTCACCGGCAGAAAAAAACGCCAATTCCTTCTGATGGATTACAAATGAAAACTGAACGTCGATGCTTTCTGCGTCAAACCCACCGTGCATGCCTGCGTCTATTCAGTGTGGTATTGATAGTCGTCGCTGTCGGTTCGCTGGCGGCTCGGGCTGAGCGCAACCCTATTCGACTGACTCACGGACCAATGCTGGGCCAGCCGACCGCAACGTCGATGCTGGTCTGGGGACGAACGTCTGACCCTGGCAAATTCACCGTTCACTTTGGAACGGCAAAGAAGAAACTGAATCAGATCAGTGATCCGGCGACGACGACAATCGAACACGACTGCACGGGAGTCGCGAAACTCACCGGCCTGCTGCCTGACACCGTTTATCACTATCAGGTCTGGGTCAACGATCGGCCACACGGTCTGCCTGCGCGTTTTCGAACTCTGCCTCATGCCGACGTGACTCGGAATGCAGAATACAATCCGGAAGGACTGTTCAACTTCCGATTTCAGATCGGCTCCTGTGCGAACCAGAACCCACTGCATGGAGGCGGACATCGCGCAACCACGTACGAACATCTGAACAAAGACTGGGCCGACAAAGTTCACTTTCACATCATGAACGGCGACTGGCTCTATGAAGAGCTGCGAGAATTTCCGCCCGAAGCCTGGCGGCTGACGCAGAATCTCAAAGACTATCCTCTGGCCGTCCAGATCATGCCCACCGTTGTTGGTGTCTGGGAAAACTACAAGCTGTATCTGACCCGCGGCATCGAGCTGGCCAAATGGCATCGCCATGTCCCCAGTTTCTTTACGTTCGATGATCACGAACTGGTCAATGACATCTGGGGTTCATCAGAAGCAGGCAAACGGCATCGTCGGACCGTTTTTCGTGACATCGGAACGTACGCATGGTACGACTACCTGGGTTGGGCAAATCCGACCGAGCACGATCACCCGATTCATTTCGGCAAAGCCACAATGCGGGCGGGTAGCGACCTGCTGGTCGATCCGAACACAGACTTCACCAAACTGCCTTTGCAGGAAATGCTGAATCTGCACGTCCACTGGGGTACACCCGAAGCTGGTGTCAATGACCTGCGCTACGACAACGACGATGGCAAT
>JAQWLN010000130.1 GCA_029247265.1 Fuerstiella sp. | reverse complement strand
TATTCGTTTTCCGCAGGCTCTTGATCGTCGAAAGCGAGACGTCACCCTTGCTGATGTTGTCCGAGTGACAATGCAGACAATGCTTCTCGAGAATCGGCGCGACATCCTGACTGAAATCGATCGGCGGATCAGCGGCCGAGGCACAGACAGCGGCCAGAGTCCAGGCAAGGAATGGAACGTGTCTGGTTGGAGTCATGGAATTCCGGAGACTGCTACACGGGACGGTGATTCAGTCTAATGTGAAAACAGGTTAATGTGCCGGACGGGATGTAAATTTCTGCACATGAGGCACGTCAAATTCACAATTCCATCAATGGTGCCGTTATATCTTGGCATGCAGTCACCTACAGGGCGATGTGAAGCAGATTCTTTCAGTTTCCACGGTTCTGCTGCAAGGTATAGGATCGGCGCGTGTTGGCTCCGTGAATATGGTCCAATGATTGACCGACATCACATAGATTTCGCCCATCCATGGCTTCACAAGACCAAGCTCGGAAAGCCGCCCAAGTTTAATTCTGCGATTGTGGAATCGAAGCGATATGCAGGCGTGGCAGGAGTTTGTGGGGTTTCACGGGAGAATGTCGTCTTGTTTCACGTCTGAATTCTGACTGGCGACGCCCGACCGTGGCAACCGCCCCGGTTCCGAAGACCGGTGCTCTATCCAGTTGAGCTACGGATGCTTGTTGAAAACATTGGTGTTTCTACAATTTCGGCATCGGCTGATTCGATTACGGCACCAGAACCAACACTAATGGCAGTTACCTCGTCGGCAGTCATGCCGGGCAAACCAAAACAAAGAATTCGCGTTTTTTCCACATCCAAACGGACAGTGGTGCGAGAAAATTAGAGGGAAGCCTTCGTATTTCATTATGTGGGAAGATTATGAAGCGGCCTTGCATCGATACTTAGACGATGTCGATGACATTCAGGCAGGCCATGATGCACGTCGACAGGGTGTCGTGCTGGTATCCTCGTCAAACAGTCATCGAATAACGCTTTAGTACTCCGGATCGAGACCATGATAAAAATCGGCATACTGACAGTTTGTGGATTGGCCATGCTGGCAGCTCTTGTGGTGATTGGCGTGAACACGGAGCAGAAGGAGCGAAACGAGCAGAAGGAGCGAAACGAGCTGGCGAATGACGAATCAACGGAAGTATTAAGTGAAGACAGTGAACTGAATGAAAAAGCGATACTGGCTGGCGGATGCTTCTGGGGAATGCAGGAACTGATTCGCAGGATGCCCGGAGTTGTCAAGACACGAGTCGGTTACACAGGCGGTAACCTGCCGAACGCGACCTATCGCAACCACGGCACGCATGCCGAAGCCATTGAAGTTATGTTTGATCCGGATCAGACAAGCTACCGGAACCTGCTTGAATTTTTCTTTCAGGTTCATGACCCGACCACCGTCAATCGACAGGGCAATGACCGTGGTGCGTCGTACCGATCGGCCATTTTCTACACCACGGACGAGCAGATGAAGGTCGCGTTGGACACGATCGAAGACGTTAATGCGTCCGGAATATGGCCAGGAAAAGTGGTCACGGAAGTAGACCGTGCCGGTCCCTTCTGGGAGGCAGAGCCGGAGCACCAAGACTACTTGCAGCGAATGCCAAATGGCTACACCTGCCATTTCGTGCGGCCCGACTGGGTGCTTCCGAATCGCCTCAACGCGATGACGAAGTAAACCGTCGCCGTGATCGCGTCCCTACTAATCTGACTCTCATTCACAATGGACCAAAGAGCTCAGGCATTCCACTCACGGCACCGCTGCCCGCTCTCGGTGCCGGGGTCATAAAACATTAGAGGAACGACCAAACACCTCCCTCCGTTTCAGCTGTTCCATCAATCGCGCGACTCACGGCATTCCGATGGTTTGAATAGCGAAATGAGTTCATCGCTCTTGCAGCGGATCATTTCCCCTGTCTTGACATCAGGTTACCGTCAGAGCCAACATATCAACGTTTCCAGATCGACTCGCCCAGTGCCATTTAGGTGCTTCGGTCGATGAAGCTGACGCCCTGCGTTGCCCCAAGTTTGATCAGGCAACAAAACTATGGCAATATGCGGCGAGTACCCTGGCTGCTGAATCAATTCGTTACACTAAAACCCATGAGCAAATCACAGCCTAACAATCCACTACACGGCATGACGCTGAAATCGATCCTCGAGTACCTGGTCGCTGAGTACGGCTGGGAGCGGTTGGGTAATCGCATCAACATCGATTGTTTTACGTGCGAGCCGAGCATCAACAGCAGTTTGAAATTTCTTCGAAAAACGGCCTGGGCCCGAGCAAAAGTTGAGCGGCTCTATGTGTACTCGATCAGTTACGACGCGCGGCATGGCAAGAAAAACGCAGACACCAATGAAACACAAAGTGAAACGGACAGTGTTTGGAATCGAGCACGCCCGAAGTAACGAATGGAATACGTCGTTGCCCACGTGCGATTACCAGGTCGCCGCATTTCCGTTGTCGACTTATTCCGACGCTGCGTCTGTTGTTGCCAAGTTTGATTCGATTCCCATTCACTATCGAACGGTGGCCAACCGTTTCACGAACTCATCCGTAATTCAACAATGTCAGAATACGCCCATTTTTCGAATCGCGGTGCACGGCGTATGATTTGCCAGCACAAGTAAATGAGTTTCGCGTTAGTCAATGGCATTCGCGCCTGCCCCTTGTTTGTACCAGGCGACGGCGTTTCGCTCATGTCCGCTAACAGATCTTTTCGGATTTACAGGACACAGATATCATTCGCGACCTGAATGCGTCGTTCCGAATCAATATCTCCCTTATCCACCGAGTACAACTGCATGATGTTACGCACCTGTGGCCGGTGGAAATTCGCCCATATCGCGATCGGGCTTTGTACCGCACTGTGCCTGTTCGCCAGCGGCTGTGTCACCGCTCCCTATCGCTACGGAGCCAGCTCGGGGTATCACACTTCAGAACAACTGGCTGCCGTTACCGACACGCAAATTGAACGAGGCCGGCGGCGACCGATCATTGATGGAATCGGGTGGGTCGTTGGAATCCCCGACAAGATCATGCTGTGGAATCGGCGAGTCGACAATCACAACATTTCGCCGGAAACCGAACAGGCGATCGCCGCATATCTCGCACGCAACAACCTGACCACGGTCAAGGTCCGTTTGAATCAGTACGCTCCCGGCAACGAATGGAAGCGACTGGTGGCCAACAAGTCGGTCGGCTGGGGTTGGCGTTACACGCTCGGCACTACGCCCTGGCTGGTGGAGACCGTGTTCACCGGTCGACTGATTGGCGGTGATCACTACAACCCATTCACCAATACCGTCAGTATCTACTCCGACATTCCGGCTGTGGCGATGCACGAAGGCGGCCACGCCAAAGACTTCGCCAGGAGATACTACAAGGGAACCTATGCAGCCGGTTATCTGCTGCCCGTGCCCCCCCCCCTATGGTATGAACCCGTGGCCAGCAACGACGCACTCAGCTACCTGCGTGCTGAAGGAACGCTCGCAGACGAACAGCCCGCAAACCGCATTCTGTACCCGGCCTATGGAACGTATCTGGGCGAATCAATCTCGACGGTCGTGCCTGCCCTGGGAAAACCACTCTACGTGGCAGGAGTTCTTGGCGGCCATCTTGCCGGACGAGTCCAGGCACGGCGAATTGTCAGACAGCGACCGGAAAGGATCCAACAAGTGAGCTTCGAGGAACGGCCATCAGCCGAAACAGAGCCGTAAGACGATGCCAGCTTCGCGGGAGATTGACGTTGGCCAAACGAGATTGCATGGATGTTCATGCGATCTCGGAACGAGGCCTCTCTTCTCTCCCATCATTGCTTCCCTGCGAACGGGGCGTCAGGGACCATGGCAGTCATGGCTCTATGGGATACACTCGGCACATGTCATTTCGTGAAATGCTTTGAATCCGCAACCGGGCAGGAAGCGTTCAACGCTCGATCTGGCATCCTTGACGTCACATAGCTCGCAGTTACTTTCATTGCGGACGCCGTGGAATCGTCATTTACCTTTGTACTGCTGTGGAAAATCCAAACATGCTTCGGAAGTGCGTGAAAACTACAGTGATTGTTTTCCTGATTGCTCGTCCGGTCGTGATCGGAGTGAATTGGCGGCGCACGATCTGAACGAGGATCGTGCGATCGACTCCTTTATTCAGATGCGTCACGCGTAGAGCAACAAGATCAACGCTAAGATTTCTCGACAGCGTTTGGACAAACTGACAAGGGTGTCTGCAGGGGCAGGACAGCTACTTGTCTACGTCACTGCCTCCTAACGAGCGGTCGCCTGAAGAAACTCGTCGGCGATGACCTGTCCCAGGTGAACCACACCAGCCGTGTTGAGGACGAGTTGCTTTGGCTGATCAGGAAGGTCAAACACCTTAGTGTGCATCAAATTCCCATCGGCCGACGCGACACCTTCCAGCTGACCAGTCACATCGATCGCGTTAACACGTTCATGATCGGTAGGAGGCTGCTGACTGACGTACCACCGGAGTTCCGGCGCCGCAAGATCCAGTCTACTCTGAGTCACCGTCGACTGCAGCCATGCAGCTGCGCTTTTCCGATACGACGGCATGGACATTTCGTTTTCGCCCACATGGTAAAAAATCCCTGCCAGCTCCACTTCGTGCCCCCTTGCCTGCAGTTCCTTCACTGAATCTTTAACAAAGGCGATGAAGTCCGGATAGAGGTGTCGAGTTTTCGCCAGACTTCCTTCCGGTGTCCAGTCATTCATCTGCGAACCGCTGTGGGTGAATTTGGCGATTGCGATATTGTCGTCAAGCTTTTCGCTCAGCCTGGCAGCGAAGCTGAGCTCCGGCCCGAACGTATCGTAATAACCTGCGGGACCGAGCGGTTCCCAACCAGCGGACTTCCGATAGCCGCCACCGATACTGTATGTGTAAGCGATCCTGTGATTGTCACTGAGCAGTTCGCGTTTCAGGCCCTTCAGTTCCTGTACGAAAGCGCGTTCGCCTTCCATATTACGGTGACCGGAAAGCACGAACAGTTTGATTCGGCTTCCCTTTTTGTACGGCCATTTTTGCAGTGTCCGGGCAGCAGGCGTTTCGCTCTTAGCGATCGTCCGCAAATAACTGTCGGCATAGTTGACACCGTGTTCCAATTGCCCCAGCGTCCCATAGTGATAATGTAATCCGACACCGCCGCCGATCTCGACGCCAACATGGGAGGTCGGAATGTACTCGGCCAGCCGGTCGGCTGCAGTGACAGTTTTCTGCCCCTGGCTGATTGCGTACATGCGGGGACGCAGATCCATGCCCCAGATCGTCTTGGTACAGAGCTCTCCAATATAAAACTTCAAGTCAGGCGTCTTGAGATCACGGCGCCAACGCGCCAGAAAGTTCTTCAGGTTCTTCCCATAGCTCGCCATGTACCCTTCGTTAAACATGTCGTTTTCGCCCTGGTGCCACATGAAGCCTTCGATGCGGTAGTCAATCTTCTGTTTGTCCAGCATTTCCAGCGACGACCTGATCAGGTCCAGCGCCAGTGGATACATTTCAAACCCCTCGGGCTGGTCGGGATTCCAGTCGCCGCCCAGATGCGTGCCGCCCGCAGCACATTTAATGATTGCAATCGGAGCGTCAATATTCCCAGCCACCTTGCGGGCAAAACTCAGCTCCGGCCCCACCACATTATTGACCGGCTGCAGATCCACCCAGCCGTCAGAGCGAGACTTATTCTGGCGACCGATGCAATACGAAAACCGGACGTCCGCCTGAGCGTTCCCGAGCCCAGCAAATGGTGGAAAACGTTTGATGTCCTCCACCTTCGAATCAGAACCCACCATGTTTGACTGGCCGGCAAAGATGAACACTCGCACAGTGCTGCCATCGTCCGCGACAACCGCGGCTCCCGACAAACCGCTGAGAATAGTGGACAGTGCAAGACACGCACTGATTTTCAGAAGTGAACTCATGTTGAGGGTGTCCTGATTCGATGTAAATCCGCCCGCTTTTGCACGCCTCTGCCTTGACGTTCACGACGCGCGGTGCCGAGGAGAGGCGAAAAAAATGTGCACGGAGACTGTAACACAACCTCGATCTTTTCGCTTCATTCCGTAGGCAGATGAATTTACTCATTAAACCATAAAGGAAATCGGTCCATGTCTACGCTCAAAGCTGGTATTCCCGTCTTGTGTCTGTTGGCGGCTTTCTCGGGCACTGCCAACGCTCAACATTCGGTACTTGCCGTCAAAACCACGTATTGCGTCTAGGTCGAATACGAAATGTGGCGCAGCGGAATATCGTACTGGTCCACCGAATTCGAAACGACCAGCCTTCAGCAGGCTCAGGTGATGAAATCGGTGTATGAACTCGCTCTTGAGAGCGGAACTCTGTGCGAAATTCTCGGATGCAGCCCCGACTGGATCATCGTGGACGTCCGAATTCAAACCAAACGCGAGTATATCCAGGCCGTACAGCCCTGGTATCTGCAGGCACTTACGTTTTGGAGATTCTGACACGACAACACCCGACCACAGAGACCTCAGCCGAGGCTCTGTGGCAGAAATGTGAGATCCAAATCCTGAATTCGCCCAACATTGACGGCGGTTCTGGCGTAAATTTCACGATTACGGCGTATTGGTGGGGACGAAAAACGTTTCCTGACAGGCGACGTGTGCTTCGTACCAGCCACTGCGAGCCACGTGCATTCGTAACGCGTTTCAGGCCTGTCAACGTTGGAAACCCTTCTTTTTGTGACTGAAGTACGAGCGAGGAACATGGAAGAACGTCTGGAGTGCCTGCCACCAGCCATTCGCATCGCCGTTGCGGTACGAAGTATTCGCAGAATTCAGCCACTGCACGCGGCCCAGCTGGAACCTGAGCAGCAAAAACGTATCGAGGAGTTCCTGCGACTGGCTGAGGTGTGTGCAAAAGGACCGGATGCGGCCTTTGTCAAAGGCCGCAAATGGATACAGAAGATGGCCGCACGGCAAGCAATCGCCTCTGACCCAACAGCATCCGACTTTGTGCGCGCTGCCAATTCCGTCCGAGAGGCCTTCATTGACTCGGACGATGCCGGTAAATCAGCCACCGCCGTCGCCACCGCGGTACAGTGTTCTATCGCGGCCTCGAACTTGAATGCCGATTGCTGTGCTGCGACCGCAGTCGATGCCGACCTGAAGACCGCCATCGCCATTGCCGACGCTAATATCGTGTGGGTTGACTCGGGTGAAGGCGGACCATTCGGTGCGTATTGGTGCGACTAGCCTATTGGTGCGACCAACAACCGATCGCACCTGCGGTCAACGCTCGTGACGCGCCTGACGGGATGGTTGGTGTCTTTCCCCGGCGACAACTTCATGTGGTGGCGGCAGGTCAAATCCACGGAGAAAATGCGGTTTGTCTTTTCGCCCCGCGCTGACGTAGTCGCGCCAGATCGTCGACGCCACGTGCTCTTCCGGCTGATGTCCTGAAAGACTCTGAAAAATCCGCTCAGCCAATCGTATCAGCGAGATATTGAATGATCGCTGTTCCACTTCAAAGAGCCAGTCGCTCAATTCCAGAAAACAGACGAAGGCGGACTCACGCCCCTGCCAGATCAGCGGACAGCTGTGAACAAAGTTTCCACTATTGGCGATAAGGTCCCAGAATCTGGCGAAGCGGCGCAAGCGGTGCATCGTCTCAAACTCGATCAGGCGGTTGCTGAGAATTTCAAACGGTGGCTGAGCGCTGTACACCATTTGCCATTCCGCGTCGTGCCGAATGATCGGAGTCCCTTTCAGACGTTTCAGAATGCCAACCTGAATCTCCTGAGGATTAAGCTCAACCAGGCGATCGAATCCGGCGGCGAATGACTCGACGGTCTCACCGGGAAGTCCAATAATCAGATCTGCGTGAATATGAACTCCCGATTCCTGTCGCAGAAAGTGAAAATTATCAATCAGTTTGTCGTTATCCTGCCGTCGGCTGATCAGCTCGCCGACTTCCGGATTGAACGTCTGCACGCCAATTTCGAATTGAAGTACCCCCGGCGGAAACTGAACGATTAACTGCCGCAGGGAATCCGGCAGACGATCAGGAATCATTTCGAAATGAAGAAAGAGACCCAGATCACAGCGGCCAAGAAAGAACTGCAGTATCATGCGGCTGACGCGCATGTTCAGATTGAAGGTACGGTCCACAAATTTGAAGCTGCGAACTCCCCGATCCAGCAGCGACTGCATCGCATTCAGAAATTCCTCCACGTCGAACAGCCGTACCGGAATGTCCAGCGCTGAAAGACAGAACTCACACGTGAAGGGACAGCCTCGGGACACTTCGACATAGATCACGCGATGCGCAATATCCTCATCCGTGTACAGATCGTAGGGCATTCGGATTTCGTCAAGAGACGGAACGGCAGCGCGAATAATCTGCGGACGACAGAACTCATTCACGCCAACGGAACTGTCGTGCACATCCAATCGCGACTCAGACGGTTGAGCGAGCAAGCGTCTGCACAAAGCGGGAAATTCAAGATCCGCTTCGCCCGTAATGACGTAGTCGACCAACCCGACAATCGACTGTATTTCCGTCTCGTAGCTCACTTCCGGGCCACCCAGCACCACGCAGATATCCGGCCGCACCTGCTTCAGATCTGCCACGAGGTGAGTCGCCGCTTCGACGTTCCAGATGTAGACTCCGATCCCCACGATGCGTGGTTCAGCCGCCAGGATGGTCGAGATCATGTCCACCGGACGATCATTGATTCCGAATTCCTGAATCACCGTCGCCGGTGTCAGCTCTCCCATATTCGCCATCAGATAGCGCAGGCCAAACGACGAATGCCAGTAACGAGCATTAAGCGTTGCCAGGACGATGTCGGGCATGCTGTGACGGTACGTACGGACGGTGCGGAAATGGAACGATCCGAAGTATACCCGAATGTCCAGCAAAGTCGCGGCGCTACGAACGTGAGGTCGCCGGCCGGAGCTGGACTGAGCTTGCGAAGAACAAAAAGCAAACCCGCGCTGCCAGCCCCGGAGTTTCACTGGTTTCCCGTTCCACCCCCGGCCACACTCGCCAACCTGACCACTGTTCGCTACTCCAACGTCAGCGGTGCAGGAACGACGGGCAGATTCTTCGGAACCGGCGGCTCTTCCAGACCGGGACTCACGGACACCCCCACGTCTTCCATCAGATGATGCAGTGTTTCCTCAGCCATTTCAAGTTTTGCGACGATACCCAGTGGTCCATTCTGACGCCTGGAAACGCGATGCCACCCACGAACGTCGTCCCGGATGTGATGAAACAGCGCGTCGGCGCCGCCCAGTCGCTGACGAACGGTCTCGCGATCATAGTTGTGCTCTGCCGCATGGATGTATCGAGTCGTTTGGTACAGGCTGTAGGCCTCCGTATAAGTTGCGTGAAAGTCGGGGTTGAGGGAGTAGTTGTAATAGAGATCCAGGCATATCTGGTTCATCAGTACTTCGAGTCGCGCGGCCAGTTCATCCACATGCGGGAACCCTCCAAACGAAACGGCTGCCGGGCTCGGTGGTGCTTCAACAGTTTGCGGATGATGAACTGCGGTGTAATTGAGATAGGGCAATCGATAGGAAAGGTGGTGATATTGATGATACAACGGTTGTGCGTAGACAGTTTGTGCTCGTGCGCAGTATTGAGCACTGGCGACTGGCACGATCAGCAGACCGGCAATGCCGTAGAAAACAGTTTTTTGAATCGTCATGGTTCATGCTCCTGTTTCAGCGTGAAAGCTGTTGAGAAAGATCAGAAGGCTGACTGAAACAAGTTCATAACGCTTGCACCAGGCCCCAGACTCATTCACGCCAACCGTGTACCAATGCGCGCAAATGAACACAAGTTGGGAATCCATGGCAACTTATACCCTGAGACTGAGAGCACAGAGACGCGTCCAACTGTCGCTCTGCCGACAACGGCGCCATCGCTTTGACACCAAATCAACAATGCTCCGGCACGTCCCACTGAGGGCGTCACGCCGCTCCTTCAATGGTCATTCCATACAACACACGTCTCACGGACAGGCAGCTCGGACATTGCCGGGAGACTGTGCATTTCCGAAGAGTTTGCCGGACCGGGCGATCCCTAGACCGGCGTTGCCTCTGTCGAACCGGTTCGACGTAAAATTGGCGGGCATCCGAAACGCGAATGTGTTAATCTGACCGTCCGCACATTCCTCCTTCGATCCACCCACCGGAGATCCATTGATGTTCCCTGCAACACACATGCCTCGGCGCCAATTGCTTCAGTCAGCGGGCGCTGGCTTCGGCTGGCTGGCCGCCCGTGGATTGTTGGGTGCAGATTCTGCCGCGGAACCTGCCCTACAAACCGGGCACCATTTTCCGGCGCGGGCCAAGAGAGTCATCTTTCTGTTCATGAATGGTGCGCCGTCGCACGTGGACACATTCGACCCGAAGCCGGATTTGCAAAAGTACGAAGGCCAGCAGCCCACGAGCAAATTGGAACGCCCGTCCAAAGGCAGCGGCTATATGTCCTCGCCGTTCAGGTTTCGACCGCACGGTGACAGCGGTGTCGTGATGAGTGAGTTGCTGCCAAAGCTGAGTGAAGTGGCTGATGATCTGTGCGTATTGCGTTCGATGCATACCGATGAACCAAATCATGAACCCGGTCTGTTGATCATGCATTCGGGCCATCCTCAGCCGGTGCGTCCCAGTCTGGGTTCCTGGGCCTCATATGGCCTGGGCAGTGAGAACGAAAACCTGCCGGCCTTTGTGGCATTGTCTCCGGGCCGTCCTGTTGTTGGCCCACAGCTGTGGTCTAACGCATTCCTGCCGGGCCAGCATCAGGGTACCGCTGTCGACACCAACGAGCCGGACGTCAACAAGCTGGTGACCAACATTCGCAATCCGTCGCTGACGCGCACTCAACAACGTGAGCAGCTGGACCTGCTGCATTTTCTGAATCGCCGTCATGCGAACAAACGACAGAATGAGGAATCTCTGGAGGCGAACATTCGAACTATGGAAATGGCCTTTCGCATGCAGAGCGCAGCAGAGGAAGCCTTCGACGTGGCCCTCGAAACGCAGCAGACGCAAGCAGACTACGGAGACACCGTCTTCGGACGAAGTTGTCTGATGGCCCGTCGACTTGCGGAACGCGGCGTTCGTTTTCTCCAGGTCTACTACGTCAACAAAGGTCAAAAGCAACCGTGGGATACTCACAACAATAACAACAGCAAGCATCAGCAACTGTGTGCAGACAGCGATAGAGCATCTGCCGCATTGATCAGGGACCTGAAGCAGCGGGGGATGCTGGACGATACGCTTATTGTCTGGGGAGGCGAGTTCGGTCGCACGCCGTATGCCCAAAAAGACAAGAGCGGCGACCCCAGGAAGGCCGGCCGGGACCATCACAACACCGGATTTTCTATGTTCCTTGCCGGGGGCGGCATCAAGGGCGGCACGACCTACGGCGCCACCGACGAATTTGGAATGCACGCCGTTGAAAATCGCATGCATGTACATGACCTGCACGCGACGATCCTGCATCAGATGGGTCTTGATCACACCAGGTTGACCTATCGCTATTCCGGCCGCGACTATCGACTCACGGACGTTCACGGGCGAGTGATCGACGACATCGTCGCCTGATCAGACACCGCTGCTCTACGGAACATCACCTCCATTCAACTCTGACGGCAGACACGGGTGCGGCACACAGTCGTCGACCACGACGTGATCACTGACGTGGCTTTAGATCCAAGAGAGAATATTTGTGGAATTACGACTTAAGGAATCTTCCGTTGTGGTGGTTGGCGGCGCCAGCGGCATCGGGAAAGCGTGCGTCGACGCATTTGTTCGTGAAGGCGCCGGGGTTGCTGTCTGGGACATCTCTTCAGACGTGGAGTCTGTGACAGAACGGGGCGCTGCCGAAGGCAGGTCTGTTGATATTGCGGATGAGTCGGCAGTTCGGTCTGCCGTCGAGGCAACCGAACTGCGAATTGGGCCGATTCAGCATGTCGTCCATGCCGCGGCCATCGGGTCGGGCAAACTCGGATTTCCATTTACCTGCCTGCAACCGTCCGACTGGGCCAGAGTTCTGGACGTAAACATCTCGGGCATGGTCAACGTGGCTCACGCGATTGCACCGGGCATGGTCGATCGTTGCGAAGGCACGATGGTGTTCGTGGCATCGGTGGCCGGGCAGATTGGTTCGCCCACGGATCCTCCGTACAGTGCCTCAAAAGCGGCCAACATCAATTTTGCTCAGGTGATGGCGAAGGATCTCGCATCCAGTGGTGTCCGCGTAAACACCGTGTGCCCGGGAATGGTCAAGACACCGCTTAACAAAAGCGTATGGAAGTCCTGGAATGATCGGCAGACGCCAGAGCAACAGCTTGACTACGACGAATGGGCCGCGGAGAAAATTCGACAGCTGGTACCGCTGGGACGCTGGCAACAACCGGAAGATGTGGCGGACATGATCGTATTTCTGTCATCCGCGCGAGCATCGCAGGTGACGGGACAGACGATCAACGTCGACGGCGGCTACGTGATGCATTCGTGAGTTGCCAGGAACCTTTGTGGTCACAGCCGTCTGCGCTATACAGCAGCTTCAACTGCAGACTCGTTTTCAACGACAGGCTCGGATTCCGCTGCGGACTCGGCTTCTTCCAACACGACAGGCGGTTCTGAAAGCACGCCGATCTGCATTACGACGCCAAACACCCGCAGAATATCTGACGTTGTGAGGATTCCGCACAACTGATGAGTCTCCGCATTCACCACAGACAGTCCGCTGACCGTCGTGCCGTTCAGTATTGCCAGGGCATCAGTCAGCAGCACGTCGGGATTGACGGACGAGGCCTGTTCACACATAACGGAGTGCACCGGCAAATGCAGTGTCTCTTTGTCGTTGGTGGCAAATAGCACTTCCCTGAAGCTTTTCTCGGGCTCGCCTGACCGTAGTTCCGGCGGCGGCAGACACTTCAATATTTCTCGATCCGAAAGCATTCCGACGACTACATTTTCTTTATTCACCACCGGCAGGTGACGGATCTCCTGTTCCTGCATGCAAGCGATCGCGGACGACAACAGGTCGTCGCTCTGAATCGTCACGGCCTCCTTTGTCATCACGTCTCGTACGGTCTGTGCTCCGCGAGAAAACACCTCGTCCAAAGGGATACCGTTCCTCAGATCGAGATCGACGAGACGAAGCCGCCGCAGATCGAAATCGCGTGTGCAGACGTGATGATAAAGCAGCAGCGTCTTGATGATGTTTCGAGGCGTTACGATACCGTCCAGCGTGGTGCCATCGGTCGATACCAGAACACTGTCGACGTGGTTATCCAGCATCAGTGTCATGGCTTTCACCGGAGAGCGATCACTGCTGCACCAGACAGGCTTGCGAGTCATAAACATAGCGACGCCGTCTTTCAGTCGTCGATGATCGTCGTCGCCTTCCCCGGCCTTGCCAAGTGTACGAGGTCGATGTCGCAGAAGATCACGGTCTGACACAATTCCGACAACCGCCTGATCGTCCGGGTTCAGTACCGGAGCAGTGTGAAATCGTCCCTTCCTCTGCAGTTCCGTCGCTGCTTCGAATGTGTCGGCCGGCGTCAGACAGTGCGGAGCCTTGGTCATCACGTCTGCGACGGTGCGGACCTGCTGAAAGAATCCAAAATCGTTCTCAGGAATTTGATTGAACAGGTCCACGACACTCATGAATACACCTGACGTGGAGCCGCAATGGAGGTCCGGTATTGGAGAAACTTGCGAATCTGCTATCGAATGAAGGGCTGTGTTCTTGCCGGTGGAATCGAATATTCCTCAACAATTTGTGAGGTATCCCAGCGCCCTGACCGGATGCGCAATGTTCAGGATGCAATCCACACCCACAAGCGGCCACCAGGTGCAAACCCACCCCTCCGGTACAGACACGCGGCCGCCTCGTTATCAGCTCCTGCAAACGCCGTCAGCTTTGGCGACTGATGCCTGCCGCAGACGTCGGAACACAGCAGTGACAGCATCCCCGCGGCAATTCCTTTACGTCGCGCATTGAATCCCACACCGATGTATTCAATCACAACGTCCGACGTTCCCGCTACACGCCCGTCATCGACCAGGCTGGTCAGCATGAGTCCTGCGGGCTGCTCTTCATGGACGGCAAGAAAAATTCGAACCTGCGATCGGGACAGACGCCACAATCGCAACAACTGTTCAGCCTCAGGCAGGGGCAGCATCGGCAAATCGTTCGAATGCTGAAGGCAATCATCAAGCAGACCGCATAGCACCGCACGCGGAATGCTGATGTGCGGCAATGACAAATCGTCGCCGCCTTCCGACAACAATGATGTGAAGTCCAATGATGAATGTGCAGCGACATCGACAGCTTCAACCCGGCAGCAAACGCTCCCGACCGGGAGGTGGAATTCCGCAGTCACGGAATGTTCCGCCTTTGTCCACTCCTCGACCTGTCCCGCGCAAGTAAAGCCAGCATCCGACAAGGCTCTGATAACAGCTGCCTCTCTTTCACTGACCAGATAACGCACATAACGAGGCGACACTGCCTTCGACACCCATACAGACTGCTGCAACAGCGATGTTCGCACATCGTGCTGTTCATCGTCAGGAAGCTGCAGCTCAGTACTGAGATTTGACAACGCAACCGTGTCATCCGGCAATTGCTGAACCAGCAGGCTGCCCAACCGGCGGTCTGCGGAGACTGCGGAAAGCGTCTGCGAGACCGGCATCAATCGTGAAGATTCAGATGCCCAGTCCGCACTCCACGCTGAATTCGTCAGTGGCAATGCTTCCGATTCAAATTGCATTGCATTGCTCATGAACCAACGATCGCCGGCTGTCCGGCGTCAGGGAAGTCGGCAGCAGTTTGGCTTGCACGGGCCCATTTCTGCAGGCGGGCAGCCGTTAACCACAGGAAGAGCCGCGCCGGACGCCATCCGACCAGCAGAAGTACTCATCAGTTTTTCCAGTCTGACCGAGCTGCATTCCGGGCAATGTACTTTCTCGCGGTGTCCCACGAGCAGCTCAAATTCACTCTGGCAATCCTCGCAGACAAACTCAAACAGCGGCATCGTTCAATAATCTTTGGCAGAAACGGAATATCAAAGGCGTACGGCACGTCGTGCACATTGTTAGTCTATCCATCGAACATTCGGAAAACAATTCCCGTCTCCACGCGCCCCAACGAAAAGCTGTAGTTGCAAACGTTCATGTCTGCTGCGTGTGAAACGCTCCGTGCCAAATGCGACGGGACTGCGGAACCTTCGCGGAAAACGGTATACTGATCTCCCACGAAAACAGCCACCCGCGGCGTCCAGGTGGCTGTTGGAGGAGTAGAGACTACGACGAATCCATTCGCATCGGGGTCACTTACTCAATGCCTCTTGAGGCTATAGCATCGTCTATGCGTGTTTGTATACGGTCTCGAAGTCGATATCGTATTTCTTCATCTTCTTGTACAGCGTGGTGCGGTTGATTCCCAACGACTTCGCCGTGTTCTGACGATTCCAGCCGTTCGATTCCAGAGCCTGCACAATCAGCTGTCGTTCCGGAGTCGTCAACGCCTTCTTTAATGATGCCCCGCCGAGCTGTGCCTCAACATTCGCCTGTTGGTCATTTTCAGCGAACAGATTCTCTGGCAGATCACCAGCACCGATACGGTCACCTTTGCACAAGACGACTGCACGCTCAATAACGTTAACCAGTTCACGCACATTTCCGGGCCATTGGTATTGCTGCAGTGCGTGCATCGCCATGTCGTCAACACCTTCGATGGTACGACCGGTCTGCATGTTGAACTGTTTCAGATAGTGGTCCAACAGCAGCGGAATGTCACCCAGTCGCTCGCGCAGACAGGGCTGGGTGAGCGTAATGACGTTGATTCGGTAATACAAATCCTCGCGGAACTCACCTCGACGCACGGCTTCTTCAAGGTCCTGGTTTGTGGCCAGCACCAGACGCACATCAACTTTGTGAGTCTGGTTGCCTCCGACAGCTTCAAACTCCCGTTCCTGCAGAACTCTCAGCAGCTTGACCTGTAACTGAGGCGAGGCAGTGGCAATTTCATCCAGAAACAAAGTGCCGCCGTCAGCCTGCAGAAACTTTCCGATTTTATCATGAGTCGCCCCCGTGAATGCCCCGGCAACGTGTCCAAACAGTTCCGTCTCTAGAAGCGTTTCGGGCAACGAACCACAGGCCACTTCCACGAACGGTTTGTCTGCTCGATTACTGAGCTGATGAATGCTCCGAGCGGTCATCGTTTTCCCGGTACCACTCTCACCAAGAATCAGCACCGTAGTCCGCGTGTCGGCCACACTTTCGATCAGTTCGAACATCCGCAGCATTTTGTAGTCTTTGCCGATGATGTTTGACAGACCGTGCTTTTCGTTCAACTGAGCTTTGAGCTGCAGATTTTCCTGCAGAATCTGACGCTGGTTGATCGCTCGCTCAATCGACAGGTTCAACTCTTCGTCGATGACGGGTTTCGTCAGATAGTCGAAGGCCCCCATCCGGATGGCTTCGACCGCACTCTCGATCGTGCCAAATCCGGTGAGCAGGATAACGGCGGTATCCGGCGTGTTCTCTCGTGTCCACTGCAACAACTCAAAGCCGTCTTTATCAGGAAGATTGACGTCGCAGACGACAACTTCGAACGGAAACTCCTGCATCCGTTCAACAGCTTCCCCGTGGGTCGAAGCCGTTTCTGTGCGGTGGCCAAGACTGCGGAGATAATCCGCCATGGCATTTTGGATGTGTCGATCGTCGTCAACGACCAGCAACGAACCCGATGTATCAGAAGCCATATTTTTCCCCTCAGAATTCCCAATGCAAGTGACAGACGCAGCGTGTCATGCGTAATTTCAAGTGATGATTGGGAGCGCATCCCGGGGACAAAGATGCATTTAGTCGTCAAGGGGTTGTGTCCGAACACCGTTGAACAACAAATGCACCCAGCGTACCGGGTCAATGAGAAGGGATATGTGAACTTACGATGCAAAAATCCATCAGGCGCGATTTGGGGGCAACATATGGTGCGGCCACATCATCGCAAGATCCCGTATCAGAAAAATCCTTACGGTCGTCACAAATCGTACACTTTAACATCAGCCTTTCCGTATCACGCAGATTGCACCGATCCGCAGTCTGCTGAAAACGAACGACTTCGCGACAGAATTTTCCAGACAGATATGTTTCTGGAGCATCGTCAGACTTCGCGTTTTCCCCCATTTCATTATTTGCCCATGTGCACGACCACGGTCGTTCAGCGTAACGCGCCGATGAAATTCTGAGACGCAGTAATACGCTCGACTTCAACATAACGCGGGGCTGAACAAATGCGACTCGGCATGATGCAGCCGTACTTCTTCGCATATCTCGGCTACTTTGGGCTGATCCACGCCACCGACCGCTGGGTAGTATTTGACACTCCTCAGTACATTCGACGCGGATGGGTCTACCGAAATCGAGTGCTGTCGGCGGGGCAAACCGCATGGAAATACGTTCGCGTACCGATCGCCCAGTGTGAGCGGTCCACGCCCATTTCCGGTGTTCGAGTCCACCCGACGGAAATGTGGCGCAAGCGCCTGTTGGATAGTCTGGACGTGTACGGCTTGAATGCTTCTGCATCGCCCCGGCCACCGACAGGCACGCCACGCAATTTGCAGCCGAACGCGTGACTGGCATCGAACAGCCACGGCAGACCATGGCTGCGTGCGACGCTGCGCAATCGGTCAACATCGCATGGATTGCCCCAAAGGTGAACTCCAAGAATTGCTGACGTACGCGGCGTGATACATGCTTCGACGGAATTGACGTCCAGCGTATGCGTGTTTCGCTCGACATCAGCGAATATCGGTTTCAACCGAACCCATGTCAGGGCATGCGCGGTGCCAATAAATGTCATAGCCGGCACAATGACCTCGCCGCTGAGTTCGCAGGCCATCGCCATGATCTGCAGGGCCATCGTTCCGTTACAAACGGCAATGGCGTGTCGAGTTCCAGTGACGCGACGAACCATTTCCTCAAACGATTTCACCTGGGGGCCATCGTTAGTCAGCTGTCCGCTGTCAAGGACGTCCGATATTCGTCGCAGAAAGTCGTCTCTGTCGAGCGCATTCGGGCGTCCGACAGCGAGAGGCTTCTCAAACAGTATTGAACCACCAAAGACGGCCAGGTCTTTTACGTGTTGTTTCATGGCGCCGTCTCGCGTTCCGTTACCTCAGGGACAATGCCGTGCGTGGCGTCGTCTGTGCGGATCCACACTTTTGCTTTGCCCGGCGTCATTCGGGCACTGCTGGCAGTGTGTATGGACGTGCCTTCCGAGGGGATGAAGAAGTTCCTGCTGACGGTTGGGTTGAAGGAAACCGGAGACCAGTCGCACTTGGACGGCGTCTGTCCATTGTCTGAGATTGACGTCAACTCTCCTGTCAGGAAAGCATGTGCGGTACGATGATTAGGCAACGGCCCGCGATTTTCGAGGGTCTGACGCCAACCGGTTCCATTCACATGAAAGATAACATCCTTCAATGTGACGAAATCTGCCATTCCTACAGTACTTGTCTGTTCGGCCTCGTCAATTCGGTCCTGACGGAGCAGCACTGATGCAAGATTGGCCCGAAACTCGACCTCCCCGGGGCGAAGCTCGATGGCGCGACGGATCGACGCTTCGGCTTCATCGCTGACACCCGTCTGGAACGCGACCAGTCCTTTCAGGTGGAGAGCGTCGGCATGGTCTGGCGACACAGCAAGGACCCCATCGTACACCTTGAGCGCCGCCGCCAGATTGCCGGAACGGTGTTCTTCGACTGCGGATCTGAGTTTAATTCCCAGGCGTGAAGTCACAGAACATTCCAGAAACGACCGATAAACGTGATTATGGTGCCGGCCATACTTATGTTAAAGATCGACGCTGCGGAGCGGCCGGACCTTCTTTTCTGTTGGGCTGGGGGTAATTGCACATTGGCCAGACGGGGGGACAATTCTGCTGTTGAGTCAGCCGTCGTGTTGATCTGCCGCTGATCCGAATTGCTGTCCTCCGGCCGCTTTCCATTGGCAGGCTGCCTTGCAGATCGTTTCCATCTGTGCCAATCCCAGACATTCTGCGATCGGAAGCGACAGGATATGCTCCTGGAGCCAGATGGCGTCTTCGCAGTCAATGGAATCGCGACGCTGCAAAAGGTAATCGTGGACTGGCCAGTGTATCGACGCGTAAACACCCCGTTCGGCGAGGAAGGCTCGTAGTGAATCTCGCTCCTCACGCGAAGAACACAGTCGGTTGTGCAGCAACGGGCACTCGTTTTCCGAATAGTCAATCAGGGGGCGTCCGACGGGAAAATTCCGGACCAGAACGCGATCATTCAGTTGTCGCTGGGTACGCATCGCGGAGACATCGGTTTGCAGAATGACCGCCAGTGCCTGGCTTGAAATATCAGACATTGTCCAGCTGCGGTCGGTCATGTTCTCCGCCTCTCGCATGTCCCGCCAATCGTCGGCTTCATGTCGAAGCCAGGCGGGCAGATTTCGGTCAGCCACGTAGACAGGATTGTGGAATCCATCCAGAAACCCGCCGTCGGCCACACGGTAGGCTTTCCTCAGGCTGCCGAAGATGTGCCGGACCCGGTCGTTGATGTGAGACGGCGGATTCGTCTGCAATGGAAGGTGTGAATGGTCCTCCAGTAGCGTCAGGTCTGGCGGAATTTCGGAGGCGTCTTTCATGTGACCGAAATAATGGATGTAGACGCACGCGGAGTCTGATTCGGCTTGCTCAGGGTATTGGCAAGTCAAATCAGGATGCACCGGATAGAATCGCATTTTCACGTCCGGTAATCGTTGTTGCATTGTGTCAATCAGCGACCAGCACACGAACGACGGCAGATAGACCGTGGTTGGGCAGGCAACATTCTTGACCAGGAAGGCAAACGCCGCTCGTCCTGGAGAGAACCATGTCGTTGCAGTGTGCTGAGGCGGAAGACGATTCGCGATAATCATTGCCCCGTCGCCTTCGTGGATTCGCCGGGTTCCGGCGGAGCCTTAAGAGAACCTACGATTCGGACGGCCTGTGCCGCCAGCGAACCGGGCAGAATTGTGCGGAAGTCACCACGCAGTTCATGCAGTAGTTCGTGTCCTGAACTGACCTGGTAGTGATACTGCCATTGCGCAAAATAATCTGACCGCGGCAACAACGTGACCGTGTAGATCGGTGTCAGTGAAGCCTTCAGGAAACAGTACGCTTCGGCGTCGGATTCGATTTCGAATTTGGGCATTCGTGATGACTCAGGCCGCAGACAAGTGCCTGTCGGCAGCAGTTAATTTATAGTCGGCGATCATGTCACGTACAGTCGCCACATCGTTCCACATCAGGACGTCAATAATCGACAGGCCGGCTTCGAATTGTTTGCTGTTCTGATCATACGCAGGCAGTGCCGGTTCCAGAAATGTCAAATCCACGCCGGCTGTCTGAAATGCATCGGCATCGAAAATGTGTCGACCACCCGGAGGGTTGACGTAGCTGGTCGCCTCAAGTGCTCTGGCCGTTTCCAGTGCCCACTGGCCTGGCGCGCTTATTTCGGGCAGCAACAGATCGGTACTGAAAAACGTTTCGTAGCGAAAATCCAGCTGGATGTACTCACAGCAGCAACAAAGGCGGTGGACGATGGTGTCCATCAGCGATTCGCTGTCGTAGGCCAGCGTTTCGCCCAGAAACTCCATCGTCTCAATGTAATGCGGGGCACCCTTCAGCTTCCACGCCACCAAAGTTCTGTAATCGATTGAAGGCGGAGCCATCACCACCAATAACGACGAACTGGCGGAACGCTGCAGGCAAATGCGAAATTTCGGCATCACCGGACTGACAGAAGTCGGTGGCCTTGGCACGAACGGAAAAATGAGCGAGATCTCAGCTGCTGCCGGATTGACTTCCTTTGAATCTTTTGACGAGGTGATCTGGACCAACCATCGCAACTACGCTCAGTACCAGACAAATATGGCCCGCATTCCCGGGATGGAACTGCTGCGTCTGACGGCTGATCTCGACCTCTACCAGCCCACAAAAGACTGCCTGGAAATGCTGGGCAGCCGGCTGACGAAAGGTTCCGTCGTTGGGTTTGACGAGCTTAACCACGCCGTATTTCCGGGAGAAACCGTTGCCGTCCATGAAGCGCTGGGACTGAACAACATCCAGCTTCGTCGCAGTCCGTGGAGTGCCGATGAATCGTACTTTGTTGTCTGACTCAATGGGCGCATAAAGAGACCCGGCCTCTTTACGAGACCGGGGCAAAGGATTGCTGTAAACCGACGTGGATGATGCCACTCTCCGTTTTAGAACGCCACTGCGGCAACTCGTGTCATTCGAACAGTGCCTTCCAGTACCTGACTGCCGTCTGCAGACAAAAGTGTCATCTGAAGAATTCCTCCGGAACTCCAGATGGCTTCCTGCATGGACGCTTCGTCAACAAGCAGGATACCGTTACACACTGTCATGACCATACCGGGCTGAAGACCAACCAGTTCTGCAGGAGAACCAGGCTCGACTGCGTCAATTCCCAATCCCTTGCCTGGCAGCAGAATCCCCTTCATACCCAGGTACCACTGAACGTTCTGTGCGGGAGCTCCGACGTGCAGCACTGTGCTGCAGTGAACTCGGTTCCAGTCACAGATCACCACGTCGTTGTGATGACAGTGGGTGATCGGCTGACAGTACTGCGTCCACCAGTGACATGAAGTCGGTCGAGTATGACACCAGTGATGCTGGTTGTGGCTGATGATGTGGTGTACCGCATCGTGCCACCATTTCTTGCCGTTCTTCGATACCGTGGACTTGGGCAGTCCCTTGTTGATGCCGTTTGATGTAAATGGCAGGGTCTTGAACTTCGTATGGTTAAACTTTGACCCCAACAGGTTAGGCTTCTTACCGAGTGATCCGCCAAGCTGTGGCTGTTTGCCATTCTGTGGTAAGACCTTTGACAGTCCACTGCCGCCGATTCGCAGCGGCTTATTGGATCCGACCTTCGACTGAAGAAGCTGACTTCCGAATTTACCGGAAAGTTTCGAAGAGCCCGTGTTCGTGTTCCGTCGAATTGTCTGAGACCTTCCCGTTCCCAGCGTAAACCGGCCACTGCCTTTGCTGCTTGGATTCGAGTTGTTCGTCGCAGGTGACTTCCGAAACTTATTGATCGTTCCGGACGAGATCTTACGAGAACTGTTTGACGAACCCGGATTTCGTGACAACGAGTTGCGCGAACTGTTTGAAAACCCCTTAGAGACGGAACTGCGAGAGCTGCCGCCCTTATTGAACTTAAACTGGGCGAATGTTGAATCCGTTCCGGCAACCAGACAGACGGCTGCCACAAAAAACAGTGATTGGGTGAAGCGTTTCATGGCGTTCTCCTGAGTTTGCGTTGAGTAGTAAATTAATTGAACTATTTACCCTCAGTGCGAAGAAAACCAATTTGTTACAGCCTTTCCGGACAAATCCGTTTATTGAGTGTTTTTACTGTCGAAACACGGCCCGACAAGGCGCTATGTCGCATCGCCGCCTCTCCTGCGGCAACGTTCAGCCGTGACGAATCAAAAAGTCCGGAACACAGCAAATCGCCTCAAACGGGTTTAGCGTTCGATGGTCACCGCAACCACAATTGGGGCCGTGGGATCGTCACCTTTCAGCAGTTCGATCGTGTTGATCTTATCGCTGCGTTTGGGCGTCACGCTCAGAAAACGAATCTGCTGCCCGCGCACGTTAAAGGCAAATTCGCTTCGGGGAACGTCGACTCGACGAATGTAGTCAGCGAAATGCACACCGTTCAACAGAGCATGGTCTTCAGACGTCTGGTCTGCGTAGTGCAGACGAACGGTCACGGACGCTGTCTTCCCTCGGAAAGCCGGGTGACTCCAACCGCCGACTCCACTGAGAAAGTGAATGGCTCTGGCGGGCGTATTGCACGGAAGTGAAACCGTCTTCGGCATTCGTGGTGGAACGGGGCCCTGAGGTCCGTGCAGAAGAATGATGTTGGGCTTCGTCTTGCCACGCGGATCCGTCAGTACGAATGGGACGTCATTAAAAGTCTTTGGCTTCCAGTCCGAGAAGATCACTCGGTCCGGTCCGTTATCACCATTGTGAAACATTCCCTTTGTGCTGATGGCCGTCGCATAACGGTCCAGCGGAACAGGGACGTACTTGCCCTTGTTGGTCAGAAACTGCAACAGGTTCGCGATGTCGTCTTCAGTTGCCTGCTTTTCAAAGCCTTCGGGCATCAACGATTTGCGAGAGGCCAGCAGTTCTTCGATGTCATCACGCTGAATGCTGATCTCTTTCGCTTCCGTGTCAATCAAGGTAATACTGGTGCGAGTCTCGGCGGCCAGCATGCCATTGGCCACTCGCCCGTCTTTGCGGACAACTGTGTAGATGCGGAAGTTTCCTTCCACACTGCGAGACGGATCAATAATGTGCGTCAACAGCTCCGCCTTGGGATGAACGGCCATCCCCGTCAGGTTGGGGCCGATGGCCTTCCCCATCTCACCATGCATGTGGCATTTAGAACAGTGTTTCTTAAACATCTCCTGTCCTGATTGGACGTTGCCCTCCGTGCTGGCAAGATGCAGCAGAGATTTCAAAACCTTGTCTCGATTCGCATCAGGCAGACCTCCGCCCATGGCCAGCAGTTTCTCTGCCTGTTTCTGCAGCTGTCTGTCGGGAAAGCTGCGCAGTGCCTGCTTCTGGTCAAGTGACAGGTCACTCAACTCCACAACATGCGTTTCTATCCCCGCCAGCAATGCCCTTACCCATTCCGGACGACTCAGCACAGTGCCAATAGCCGCTGACTTCAGTCCCGGCGTCAAACCGGGCAACTTGTCCACGACGATCTCACCGGCAGCCGGCGTCTGACTGAGTCGCAATGTCTGTAGAAACCGCATTCCCAGCTGTGGAGCAATCTGAGCATTCAGCTGATCGACGATCTGCTGTGCAACATCTTCGTCGTCCGCCCGAAACCCAACAACATCGCGGGCCGCAGCGACCCGGGCCTCATCATCGCTCTTCAGGTCAGCAACAGTGTTTAGCAGGGACTTGACAATTTCCTCAGCATGAGCCTCCAGTGCGGATGTTCCGCATTGTGTTGCCAGGCGAACCAGCCTGCTTTTCGTTCCCGAATTGCCTTTCTTCAGCAGACTCACCAGCACCGTATCGAACGCATCCGTTGTGCTGATTTTGAAATCCGTCGGTATTCCGCTGGTCAGTCCATCAAGCACTGCGTCCACGACAGCATCGTCAGCAGACTGCAGACTGGCAACGACCTGTTCCAGTTCACTGGCAGAGGGATTTCCTCGTGAGACGTGTTCGGCAATCTGCCTTGAGATGGGAATGTTATTTCCAGGGGCTGACTGATCGGACACGGCCGCAAGGTACGGCAATGCATGAGCCGCGGCCGCACTTGTCGCCGCATCAACGATCACAGGATCCTGCGCCGTGCGGGCGATTTCAGCCACCAGCTGTCCGGCACTCTCCGACAGTGGCATATCCGCAATTTTTAGGATGGTCTGCAGCCGAACCTGATCATCGGACTCATTCAACAACGCGGTGGCCTCTGCCAGAATCGCCTGCAGTCCATCCGCAGATGCAGGCAGCACACTGACAGCGTTTCGTCGAACTCCGTTCGACGGATGATGCAGGGCATCCGCCACGGCATTCTGTACTGCCTGGTCACTGGCAATTGCTCCCAATCCATTCAGAGCATGCAGCGAATGAATTGCACCGACGTTCAGTCCGACTGCGTCCACAGACGTATCGCTTAACAGTCGCAGAAGCGCTGGAGCCGTCTCTGACGCACGACGTTCCACCAGCAATCGCTGAGCCTGCAATCGCCAGAGCATGGACGGGTGCTTCAGAGTCCCGACCAGTTCTGCGTCAGACGCATTCTTCATGCTGGAGTAATCGTGCAGAACGTCGTCAGCACCAGAGACTCGTCCTGCATCGGCAACCGTTGCGACAACGCGATAAATACGGCCGTGTTTCTTGTCCCGCAAATCACTGACGTAGGCATTGCCCTTACCCGTTTCAAATCCCTGAGGCGTGGGATTGTGCTGTACGATGTAATTGTACCAATCCAGCACCCAGACGGCTCCATCAGGACCGACCTCGGCCATGATGGGAGCACTCCATTCGTCGTCGCTAGCCAGCAGGTTGACCGGACTTGTGGACGCGTAATTGGCTCCGTCGCGTCGCAGCACAAACGTACCCACAAGATGTCCTGTCGGGCCACATACGAAAGCCGTCCGGTTCCACCACTGCTGCGGAAAGGCGCGCGCTGTATATAACGCATGTCCTGCTCCCGCGGTATAGCCACCAAACTGATCGACCTGTCGCACGTTTTCAGTGATCGGCTGAAACTTATACGTGTCTGCAATGGTCCCCAGTGTCGACGGCGCCCAGCCACGCACCTGTTCGTAATATCGGTTAGGAATCGGCACAAACATGCTGGGGTTATGGTTGGCCGTCGAACCAAAGATCAGTCCGTCTTCACTGAGACCCAGTCCCCAGGTGTTGTTGTTGCTGGATCGAATGAACTCCAGGTCTGTCACTTTCGGCGGATCAGTCTGTGACAGTTTGAATCGCCAGAAGCCCATACGGAACGTCTGCATCGGCTGGCCATCAACACGCGGAGTGCTGTTGTTGTATCCCTGCATGGCCCACACCCAGTTATCCAGACCGTAACGAAAATTGCTGACTCCGCCGTGAGTGTCACCCAGTACCCAGTTGGTGATCAATGCCGTCTTTTCATCGGCAACGTCATCTCCGTTGGTGTCCTTCAGGTAGATCGTCTCAGTACCGTTCTGCACAACCGCCCCACCACGAAAGATCATGATAGCGGTTGGGATACTCAGTCCTTCGGCAAACACGGTGAACTTGTCCGCCACGTGATCACCATCTGTGTCCTCACAGATTCGAATACGGTCACGATTCCGGCCCAGTTCGTTTGGATAATCCACGGTTTCGCAGATCCATAGACGACCGCGTTCGTCCCAGTTCATGGCGATGGGTTTGGCGTGGAAGTTTCGTTCGTCGGCGTACAGACGAACGGCCATGCCTTCCGGAGTGACGAAGTGTTTAATAGATTCTTCCGCGGGAAGGGGCTTTTGCATGGTTGTTCGCGGCTTGCCCTGCACTCCCCACCTTTGTCCGGGAGTGTAATTGGGAATCTTCGGACCGACCTCAACAAATTCGAAGCCAGTTGTGTCGGTGTGCAATGCCGTCATCTTCGGAACGACGAAGGTATCCGGATCGATGAAGGCCGGCACTTTTCCAGGGTCATCACCACACGCCCAACGGATGCCTCGTTCCACCAGATTATGAAAGCCCGGATTAGAAAACGTTCTATGATCGTGTCCCCACGCCGTGTAGAAGACTCGACCTTTGCCGTGAGTTCGCACCCACGTCCACGGTTCGCGACCCTTGCCTTCTGCCTGGTCACCTTCAACGCGATATTCCAGTACGCTACGATTTTGTTCGTTGTGCAGATGATGAATGTAGGTCTCGTCCCAACTGGTAAAGCTGCCGTAGCCTTTCATGACGGGGTGTTCCGCGGCAACGACCTGCGTCGTAAACACCTGACCGCCATGCCTCTGAAACTGGCCTCCCATCAATGCCACCATGTCCGCGTTATTCCGCCAGCAGAATGTCGCGCAGTGCAGCGGCACAAACCCCCTGCCACTAGCGACATAATCGAGCACGACGTTTGCCTGGGCGTCTGTGATGCGGTCAATGTTGGCATACAGGAGCAGACCGTCGAACTGTTTCAGCGTGTCAGCGTTCAGATCCTCCATCCGGTCCGTGTACTTCAGTTCGATACCGCGATCGGCCAGTGCGGGGGCAAGTTCCTGAAACCGAGCTTCGGGCCGATGGTGGCCGTTATCGCCCATAAACAGCAGCTGCAGATCCGCGGCACCTGCTCCACATGACACCCTCGGTGTGATCACCGTCAGGCAACCAATCAGAAGCATTGAAGAGCTGAACCGCTGACTGGTGCTTAAGAAGTTCATAGTTGCATTACTCGTTTCTCGATACTCATGCCGCGAAAACACCGTTTCACTCAGGTACCAATGCCATCGTACCCAAATCCTCGAACCGCCTATGTTCAGCCGTTAGCAGCGTGCCTCGCAGCCACACCGTTTATCCCAGCGTGAACTCAGGCAGCTTGACAATTTCGCCGCCTTTCTCTGCAGACTCGTGCGCACAAATTCCGACACACGTCCAGTTTGCACTGGTGACAGCATTGGGACGTGGATCACGGTCCTCAAGCAGAGAGCTGATCATTTCGTGAGCCAGATGTGGATGCGATCCACCGTGACCTCCACCCTGAAGAAAACTCAGGTGGTCAGCGTCGTGAATCTCCTGCGTCTGAGTGAACCGCTGAATTTCAGTGGGCAGCAAATGGGCGAAGTCCGTCACTTGGATATTCTCAGCGATTTCATTCTCCGGCTTCTTGGCCGTGTGCAGTACGTGGGGTTCGTTTTCGATCAGCGTCCATTCGAAACTCTTCTTCGTGCCGTACACATCAAAGCTTTCACGGTATTGCCGAGCCACGTCGTACAGACATCGCCAGACATGAGCCGTCACATCGCTGTCCTTAAGTTTGATGTGACACGATTCCACAGCGAACTTATTTCCGGACTTCTGAGCGATGTCGTCACGGACTGTCCCGGAACCAAAGCAACTGACCTGTTCTGCCAGCGAATTCATCAGTCCCAGACAGGGACTCACCACATGCGTCGCGTAGTGCATGGGGATCATTTCTTCCCAGTAACTCGGCCATCCATCCATATCCTGCGGGTGTGACGCTGCGACGTGCTGAATTTTTCCCAGCTCGCCCTTGTCATACAGATCCTTAATGAACAGAAACTCACGGCTGTACACCACAGTTTCGGCCATCATGTACTTCAGTCCGGTATCTTTGACCTTTTCCACGATCTGACGACACTCATCGATTGTGGTTGCCATCGGAACCGTGCACATGACGTGTTTGCCCGCGTCCAGCGCCTTCAGTGACATCCATGCGTGGTCAGCAATCGGACTGTTGATGTGCACGTAATCGATGTCCGGATCGGACAGCACGTCGTCATAGTCTGTATAGCGTTTTTCAATGCCGAATTCATCTGCACACTTGTTGAGCTCAGCTTCGTTGCGACGGCACAGCGCCGCGACGTTGGCATTGGGGTGAGCCTTGTAAATGGGGATAAATTCGGCGCCAAAACCAAGTCCGATCATCGCGATGTTCAGCTGACTCATTTAATACTCCTGGCTGCGCGGGCTCTGTTTGAAGGAAGATGTGATTGAATTGTGTTTCGCAGCTGCACATCGCTACCGGGGAGGAAGCAATTGACACTGCGGTCGGGGTGATACTCACTTCTCGTTGAGAAATGGTATTGCCCGGACAGTCACTCGTGTCTGACTTTCAGGCCCTGTCGCTACCAGAAGGGCCAGGCATCAGAATGATTAAAGGCATTGGCTGAATGCCACCGCCGCTCACTCGACGATGGTAGCGAGTTCACAGGAATATTTCTTTCCAGAATGCCGCCCTTTCGTTGAACTTCGGACGAACGTGAAATGTTCCGATCGTGCGCTAAGCTCTTCCGTAGATAGAGTCCGGGATCCGCGCCGTTGCAGTCAACGTTCGCACTTCGCGGCTCTGATGGAAGGAACCTCCGCCAGGACTCCTGTTCGTTGAGGGCTTACGAGACTTCACTTCCAGGGACGTCTGGTTATCACTGCCTTAGCGGTAAGGACGCAGCTGAGAGCTTCAGCCAGTTAGGACAAGCGTCGGTAATTCAGCCGCAGCGGAATCGTTGGAGAACAAAGTCGGCCGATCGCTGAGTGCCGATACTCGTCGGTCCGGCGATGGCTTAAAAGAATGGTCCGGTGCAGATCAGATGTCAATCATCGGGCCACCGCGTGCTCCGGATATTGTCCCGCTCCAGCGCTCCCACGATGGGACCACGCATCTAACAAGTGGAAGGGGCGTTTCCTGTCGCGTCAACGGGGCGTCAACGGGGCGTCAGCAAACGTACGCCTGATCGCTGCTGTTTGCTATCACATTATGACGGTTGGCCGATCGTGTCGAGTCCGTTGATTTTTCCGAGACTGAATGCATGTTGCAGAATGTTTTCAGTCTGATTGTGAGACGTGGCCCAGCATCGTGTTTGCTGAGGCACGTCGGTCGGCAAGGTGTCAGTAGGACTAGGCGACGTGAGGCAAACCGGACAAGACAAAAAGAATCAAACTGAAGAGGTGACTTCCCGAAGGCAATTTATCGGGAAAGGCGCTGCCGCAGTTGGAGCGGCGTGGCTCTCGTCGCCACCTGCCGTTCATGCCGCCCAGCGTGTCACACTGAGGGTCCTCGGTACTGATGTCACACTTCAGAAGGACATCCGCCACCGAGCATAACAGGAACTCGGCATAAGCATTTCGTTCGAGCCGAACGGAAGCGCGGGGGTGCTGCAAAAGGCCTCGACGCATCCCGAAGAATTTGACGTCTATGAACAGTGGTCCAACAGCATGAACGTGCTGTGGCAGGCCAATGCGATTCAGCCAATTGAAAAGGCACGCATTTCCAGATGAAGCGAGATCAACGACCTTTCCAAGACGGGACGTTTGACGCCGGGTATGTCCGTCGGAGCCGGCGACGCCCCTCACAAACTGCTACATGTTCAGCGGGATGGCAACCTAGGTCCCCAGGAAACAGACCAGATCAGTTTTCTTCCGTACGTCCACTATGTCGATTCCTTTGGCTATAACACATCCATCATTCCTGAAGGCAAACCCTAAGAAACGGAAAGCTGGGGCTGGCTGCTGGATGACAGATATCGCGGCCGAGTCGGTCTGGTAAATGAACCAACGATCGGCATTTTTGACGCGGCGCTTGCCACACAGGCACAGGGACTGTTGTCGTTCAAAGATATCGGCAATCTGTCAAAGGCTGAAATTGACAGTCTGTTTGAAGTTCTGCTGGACTACAAACGTCGCGACCATTTCAATGGCATCTGGAGTTCTGTGCCTCAGTCCGTTGATTTCATGAAGACCGGGCGGGTTGTGATCGAGAGTATGTTTTCTCCCGCCGTTTCGACGCTCAATGGAATGGGCATTCCGGTTACTTATGCCGCACCACGCGAGGGGTACCGAAGCTGGCACGGAGTTCTTTGCCTGTCTTCGAAAACGACAGACTACGCGCGTGACGCTGCCTACAAATACATGAACTGGTGGCTTGAGGGATTGGCCGGAGCCTATATGGCTCCACAGGGATATTACATCTCAATCCCGGACCGGACACGTAAATATCTCGACGATGCCGAATGGGACTATTGGTACAAAGGGAAGGTTGCCACTAAAGACCTTCCGGGTGCGGACCAGCGCACAGCTGTCGAAGCGGGCAGCACCCGAACAGGCGGATCGTACATGGAACGACTTGGCAACGTTGCGCGCTGGAACACCGTCATGGATTCATACGAGTACAGTCTCGTACGCTGGTATGATCTGCTCACTGCATAGGGGCTGGCATGACACAGGAAAGAAGTACAAATCGAGCTCGAGGTCTAAGCGTTAGTGCTAAGATTTCTCTCGGCTTTTCAATTGTTCTGGCACTGCACGTTTCCATTGCGGTCCTTGGCCACTACGGCCTCAGCAAGAGCAGAGCTGACCTCGAGGAATACGATACGTTTAACCATCAGGTTGAGGCATTCGACGCAATTGACCGAGTTGTGGGTGCACTGCAGCGAAACGTTCTACTGTTCGCGTTTTCCGGATATCACGGTCCTGAAGCACGCGCCGCCCAACTTCATGACGAATTGGATGAATTACTTGTCGGTGCATCGATGCATCCGCTGACTGACTCTGACCGTGCGGCGATCGAGACGATGAAGAGTCATCTGACGGCTCACCGGGCGATGTTTGACGCGGTCGTGGTAGACCGAGCCAAACGCCGACGCCTTGTTGATCAGGTGTTGGAGAGGTACAGCAGGGAGTTTTTCGCGGGAATGGATCTGATATCCCGTGCGTCCGCCGTCTCCGGCTATGTTTCGGCAATCGAGGCGGAGTTTCGGGCGGCAGAACTCAGTGCGATGTATTTCGTTCATGCTCCGGATTCGACCCACGTGCGCAATTCCAAAGCTCATCTTGCTGCGGCAAGGCAACTATTGAACAACTTCGATTCGGACGATGAAGACGATTCCGTTGCACCGGCCGAGACAACCATGGCAGCCGTCAACGGCTACGAAGATACGCTGATCCAGATGGTCGAGGCGACACGTGGTTACCTGCACCTAGTGAATTTTGTTCTGGCCGGAGAGTCCGAGGAGTTTCGCAGGCTTGCCGGCGAGATTCGTTCGAAACAGTCTCAGCATGTGAATTCACTGGCAACCACGATGGCAAGTGACAGCCATCGCTTCCAGCTTGCCAGCAACGCTTTCTCCATCCTTACGATCGTGCTCGGTATCGCAGCCGCATGGGTCATCGGCAGTGACGTAGCGCCTCCCCTGAATGCGATTGCACGTACGTTTGACGAACTGGCATGCGGGCAGGCCCGCGACAGGACCCCTGGTCTGGCGCGATCCGATGAACTCGGACGACTGGCAACAGCGGCTCAGGTCTTCAAGGAAAGAGCTGCAGAAACTGAAAGCCTGCTGGAAGACTCAGAAGCCCATCATCTTGAACTTAACGAACTGAATGAACGTCTGAAGACGCAGACGGAGGTCGCCAGATCGAAGGCCGATGAGGCCACTTCGGCAACGATGGCAAAGAGCGAGTTTCTCGCAAATATGAGTCATGAGATCAGGACGCCGATGACTGAAATCCTGGGTTTTACTGATATTCTGATCGACAACGTGGTCGAAAAGAAAAACATGGATTCGGCTCGGACCATCAAGGAAAACGGGAAGTATCTGCTTGAACACATCAATGATATTCTGGACCTTTCCAAGATTGAATCCGGCAAAATTGAGGTTGATCGAATCGAATCGTCCCCTCACCAGATTCTGGCTGACGTCGTAACGTTGATGACAGTTCGTGCCAAAGCAAAAGGATTGTCACTGGGTCTCCAGCTCAATGGGCCGATTCCCGAAACGATTGGCGTTGACCCGAATCGGCTACGCCAAATTCTCATCAACCTCGTTGGGAATTCGATCAAGTTCACTGAGACAGGAGCGGTCCGGATAGATGCCCGGTTGATGACTTCCTTTGAGGACGGACCGAAGCTGCGGTTTGACGTGACGGACAGCGGCATTGGAATTGCCAATGAAAAGATTGAAGGCATTTTTAAACCGTTCACTCAGGCTGACGGGTCGACTACGCGTCGCTTCGGAGGAACTGGACTTGGGCTTTCGATCAGCAGGCGATTGGCGGAACTGCTTGGTGGCGAGTTCTCTGTGTCCAGTACACTTGGCGAAGGAAGCACGTTCTCGTTCACCGTCAGCACCGGCCCGCTGAACAGCGTTCGGCTGCTTCACGCGACGCCCGCTCCATCCGAAAGTACGACGACAGAGGAAATATTGACTGAAACGGACGGTTCTATTTTCGGCGACCGTGTTCTTCTTGCCGAAGATCGTCCGGACAATCAACGATTGATCAGCTTCATTCTGCGCAAAGCCGGAGCAGAGGTGATCGTTGCTGGTAATGGTCAGCATGCTGTCGATATGGCAAAAGCCGCAACACGCGATGGCTGTCCGTTTGACGTGATTCTTATGGACATGCAGATGCCAGTCCTGGACGGCTATGCCGCCACACGGCAACTGAGCGCGGAAGGATATACACTTCCAATTGTCGCCCTTACCGCACACGCCATGTCAACGGATCGCGCCAAGTCCCTTGAAGCAGGCTGCGATGATTACGCGACTAAGCCTGTTGATAAACGACGGCTGATTGACACGGTAGCGAGACATTCGCGGCGACGTACCTCCGTTGGCGTTGAATGAAGAAGTGACCTGCGGCCCGTAACAGCGCCGCAGTTTATCCTCTCTGGAACAACGGACATTCTGACCCAAGTTGTTGATAATCGTCGCAGCTGCATTGACTGATAATCTGTCAGCGGCGACTGTGTTGGACAGTTGGCTCAGCTTCTTGTCTCGAAGTGGCTCAGCCTCAACACGTCGAATGACGATCTCCGTTCCACAACAAGCCAGGTCATCGGCGAACGGATGCCTCTCGGATGTTTTGAGTTGTCGGGAATGTTTCTGGTACGATCATTCCACAGTACCAACGACAGCGATAAGACTTTCAGTAACTTACCTTACCCGGCTGATTGAACCTGAACTCACCGTGATGGAGGGAAGCTCCCAGTCAGCAGACTGATAACCGTCTGGCTTTTTCGGTTTTTCAACTTCGACCACTTCATCGCGATCAGGGTCAAACAGTAGCCAGCTGTCTGTACGGAAAGGCGATGCGGGAAATCCTTCTTTGTTGTACAACAGATTTCGCCGTGAAGGATTCATGGCCCACGCGTAGCGTACAGCGACCGGTTGTGAAACCTGCTGCGATGAGACAACCACGGTGTTCCCTTCGATGACCGCATCGGCCCAATGCCATTGCATGTCCCGCCCTGCGATCGCGAATGAATTCAACTTGCCTGACCTCGCGGACACAAGCCCACTGCCCACTGAATCGAATTTCAACACGATGTTGCTGCCCCGAGTCGTGTCACTTAGAAATCGCGGCCCGGAGCCGACGATCGGCTTTCCGTACGTTCGTGCCAAAGCCATGCACGCGTGCCGAATTCCGATCGGTTTCTTATTCTGCGGATGCAGTACGATCTCGTCACCCGTGTCGATGGCCACAGCCATACCGGTATTGGCAACATCTGCTGTCACCAGTCTCATCATTTCCCGATTCACCACCCATGGTGCTTCCAGGCCTTCGACGGGGTCCGTCTGAGCAGCATGCCAGCTGGGCAGTTGAGTGAAGTAAAAAGGAAACTCGTTCGCCACGTTGCCGCCTGATAACTTGTGCCACGATGTCCGGTAATAGCCAATCAGCCTTGCAAGTTGTCTGCGATAGTTCAGTGCCTGCGGAACGTTCTTCGAATTCCTTTCGCCCTGATACCAGACGACTCCTTTGATTCCGTAAGGCCTCACAGGATGAATCATGGCGTTGAATATATGCGACGGATATTGATGTCCCAGCGTTGCCGGTTTCGTAATGAAGGGAGGCTGAAGTACTCGGAACTGGCCCTTCATCGTTTCCCCGGCATCGATCTTTCTGTTGTAGACGCTCAGTTCGTTCTGAAACGTTTGCATTGCTTCGTCGACCGAATACCGTCTTGATCGTTTCTTCAGATCATCGATGGCCGCCAACATTCTCGGATCGTCCGCCTGAACGTCCTGGGGCATCCATCCTTCGATCGGTGTCCCGGCGTACGCCTGAACGATGATGCCCACTGGAATGTCCAGTACCCTTTGCAGCGTACGGCCGAAGTAGTACGACACTGCAGACGTCGCCGCCGCCGACTTCGGATTACATGCCGACCACTTCGCCAGCCGGTCCCTTGATTCCCTCAGTGGCTCATGCCAATGCTCCCGTTGCGACACAAAGATACGGAAGTCCGGAGCGGTCGCCGTGGCAGCTTCTTCTTCACCGCCAAAGGTGCTGCCCAGCTTCCAGCCCATATTCGACTGGCCAGCACACAACCAGACTTCTCCGATCGAGACGTCCTGAATACTGATTGAGTTACGGCCGCTGACCATCAGAGAATGTCCCGTACCGTGCGCTGGCGTTTGCAGCAGGACCCGCCAGTCACCGGCGGCGTCTGCCACTGTACGGCCTTCGGCTCCCCAACTGGCCTTTACAGCAACCTGTTCACCCGGCGCGGCAAATCCCCAGACGGCATTGTTTGTCTGCTGCTGCAGCACCATGCCATCACTGAACAGACGCGGTACGCGAACGTCGGCTGACACGGTCGCCGCCGCGAAAATCACGATCGCCCCAATCGACAGCGATTGTATAATATGCAGAAGGCTGGGCCCTGCCAGCGCTGAACACTCGGCTGAAAGCACGCGGCGTTGACACATGGAACGCGTTTCCAAAAAAAACACCAGGAAGCGTGACCGTACAGAAGGCGGCGAGATAACCGCAAGCCATCTACAAATCGGACTCTATCACAATCCGAGACAACGTGCACGATTCATCGCCACTGTCATCGAGCCGCCCCTTTGCGCGGAAGCCATGTCCATTCTCAGTCTGACTCACTTTGACAGCAACAACCGTCCTTCGATAGGCACAAAGCGTGTCGCTGCCTGGACCAAACTTGCTGCAGAAAGTTTTCTTGCGCCGTATACTTCGACGTCCACTTTGTACTTATCCTGAAGTTTGCTGACGACCAGGTCAAAATCGCCATCGCCGGACGCCAAGACAGCCACGTCAATTTCCGGTGCCAGTTCGATCATGTCCAGAGTAATCCCCACGTCCCAGTCGCCTTTCGCCGAACCATCACGTCGCTGAATGTAAGGCTTCAGCTTTACTTCGAAACCGATGGTTTTGAGGATCTGTTGAAAACCAATCTGCCTGGGGTCTCGACGATCAATCGCGTACGCGAAGGCATGCACGACTTCTCGATCCTCTGTGACCTCGTCCCAGAACGCGGTATAGTTAAAATGATATCCAAAACTGTCTTTCACGGTGTAAAAGACGTTCTGCACGTCAACGAATACTGCGACTTTTTTCATGGTGTGACCGGTCTATCGTACATCTCTGGCATCGACTTCTGTCTGTTCATCGTCACTCCATTCCAGCAGCGCCACGACGCCGAGAACCGCGATTCCACTCGTACGCTGCGTGTAAGGCTCCACGCCTTGACGGTCGTGACTTTGGTTGATGTTATACCACGTTCCTGATTGACGTGGAACCTGGAGCGAACCGGATCCTGGTGCGAAACTGAATTCACCCGTCGTAACCACTCAGATACTTTCATCCCGCGCAGATTCGCGTATTCTGGTGCTGCAGCAATTCTGATTGCCAGATGGGCACACGATCATTTCCATGACCAGCCGAACTGTCGCTCCCAGCTACTCGACAATCGTCGTGGCGCTGAAGGACGGCCAAGTGTTGTCAGGCATTCGCGTCTCTGAAACGAGTGAGTTGCTTGCACTCGGCGACAATCAGGGCAAAATTCATCAACTGGCCATTTCGGATATTGAAGAGATCACCGCCCAGACCGTCAGCACGATGCCCGACGGGCTGGAGAAGAGGCTGACGCAGCAGGAATTTATCGATCTGCTGGCGTTTCTCGAATCACAACAGACGCGGCCTGACGAATAACTATCGCGTTGGCGACTGTTACGTATTACTCAGGAACTTGCCCATGATCCAATCAACGATCCACCTGACCGCTTTCGTCAGCATAATGACCAGCGCGGGATTACCGACAGCGCAGGAAACCGCTTCAGCGGACATCGTAGTCCGTGAAGACGTTGTGTATGGCCGAGTCCACGGAGCCGGTCTGTTGGCGGACGTCGCTTACCCGAAGTCCGAAAGTCCGCTGCCGGCGATTATTTCGGTTCATGGTGGGCGGTGGCGCGGCGGACGCAAGAAAGACGGGTCCACCATCGTTGTCCGGCAGTGGGCAGAGTCTGGCTTCTTCGCGATGTCGATCGATTATCGACTTGTCGGCGTCTCACCGGCCCCGGCCTGTTATCAGGATGTGCAATGCGCCGTCCGCTACGTACATGCCCATGCGAAGGAATTGAACGTCGACCCCAATCGCATCTTCCTGATGGGCCAGTCGGCGGGCGGTCACATGGTGTCTCTGGCGGCAACATTGGGTGATGGGCCGTTCAAGCGGACCGGCGGTTGGGAGAAAGCCAGCAACGACGTGCGGGCAGTCATCAGCGTCGCGGCCAACTATGAACTCATGACGCTCAGCTGGGGCAACATCTGGACCCCACCGACCGGCGATGCGGTTCAGGCACGACACCTGGCGTCCCCCGTCAATCATGTGACAGCAGACACCAAACCACTGTTGATTCTGCATTCCGACAACGACCGTTCGGTCCCAATCAGCAACGCCCTGCTGATGGTCGAAGCCCTCAAAAAGGCAGACGCGCCTCACACGTTTCATCGTTATCCGGACAAAGGACACATGGGCATCACGGACGAGGTAATTCTGCGTTCCCGCGAGTTCATCGCGTTGCAATCGAAGTAGTTGATTCGACAAGCGCATTCTCTTTGAATCGCCCAGAAGACACGCGACGACGAGACTTGCTTCGCGTTGCGCCCGCTCCGAATTACGGAACAGAAGGTGAAACATTCCGCAGGCGTTGTTCACTCGTCGTAGATCATCCTCCATAAAACCTGAGACCATGAGACAACTGCGAACAATCGTGATGCTGGTGACGGCAGAAACACTGACGATGGCCCTGCCAGGCGCACTGTGCGGCGATGAGCGAATCTTCGTCAGCACCGACCGGCTGATAATGGGCACTGAGGCAAATCTTTCCGCCTCTGTCCGAATTGCTGACATTGACGGGGACAACGACCTGGACGTGATCATTGCCAACGGGCGCCATTGGCCGCAACAGAACTTTCTGATGGTGAATCAGGGGCGGGCACGTTTCGGTGTGCAGCGCCCCTTGGGCCAGGAACGTCGCACTTCCTATGCCACCGAAGTTGCTGACATGGACGGTGATGGTGACCTGGACATTGTCGTGGGCAACGACATGGCCCCAAACTGCGTATTTCTCAATAACGGAGCGGGATACTTTGGAAAGAGTAGAGACTTCGGAGAAATTTCAAGCGTCCGCAGTCTGACGTTAGCGGATATCGATGCGGACGGAGACGTGGACGTCTTGGCAACCTGCCGCGGACGGCGGAATCAGATCTACCTGAACGACGGCACCGGCCAGTTTTTCGCAGGATTGCCCTTCGGACAACGCGACGATTCCACAATCGATGTTGCCGTTGCCGATTTAAACCGGGACGGTCATGCAGATCTTGTCCTGGCAAACAGAGACGCACAGCAGAACTTCGTCCTTCTGAATGACGGGCACACGAACTTCAATACGCGGATTCCGTTCGGAAGCGGAGATGATCAGACTCGTGCGATTGCCGTAGCCGATGTGAACTCGGACGGCTGGCTCGATCTGGTGACCGGCAACATCGGGCAAACAAACGTTGTCTATTTGGGGGATGGCCAGACGAGCTTCGACGAAACTTTCAACTTTGGCCGTGAAGGCGGTAAGACATATGCTCTGTCTGCAGTCGATATGGACAACGACGGCGACGTGGACCTTGTGGCGGTCAATGCAGCGCAGCAGAATGCCGTGTTCTTCAATCCGGGTGATGGAAGCAGTTTCCGAGAGGTCTGCTTTGGTGACGCTTCCCATGCAACCTATGGTTTGGATACAGGGGACCTGGATGGGGACGGTTTCCGGGATATAGCGGTTGCAAATTCCGGTTCCGGAAATCAGGTTTTCCTGAATCGTCCACAGCACAAATCGAGCCGATAGGTCTTTGGCGGTCAGTGATGGTCTGGTATCTCACAGGAGAAAACTTTGAATTTGCGACGGCGATATTTGTTGCTGATTGTCAGCGTCACGACATCTGCGGGTGCATATGGAGCTGACGACGGAACGGACTGGCCCGTTTTTCGCGGCCCAGGCAACGCCGGAGTCGCGGATGGTTTTCCGGTGCGGAGCGGATGGAATGCCAATCCACAGGCCGGCGACATCGAAGGGGTACAGTGGCAGGCGGAAGTGCCGGGGCTGAGTCATTCAAGTCCGGTTGTCGTCGGCAACCGCATCTTTCTGACGACGGCGATCGCCAGCGAGGGCAAAGCGCCACTGAAAGTTGGTCGCGGCGGACGCCCCGATGCAGCGGATGATAACGGCGAACAGAGTTGGGTGGTCCTTTGTTACGACAAGTCGACGGGGGCCGAACTCTGGCGGCAGACGGCGCACAAGGGGCGACCTCGCGCGACTCGCCATATCAAGGCGACTCACGCGAACACCAGCGTTTCTGTCGCAGGAAACGACGTCCTGGCTTTCTTTGGCTCCGAAGGACTCCACTGTTACGACCTGGACGGAACTTTGACGTGGCGTCGCGATCTGGGGACGATCAACATCAGCAAATACGGTATTGGATGGGGTTACGCGAGTTCGCCGGCGATTCACAAAGATCGCGTGGCGATTGTCTGCGACGACCCCGATGATCCCTTTGTTGCCGTGCTGAGCCTCACTGACGGTGAGGAACTCTGGCGAGTCTCGCGGAAGGATATTTGTGAACGGAGTTGGGGAACGCCGTTCATTCATAGCTCTCCGGGCAGAACTCAGGTGGTCGTCAATGGCTGGCCATGGATTGTCTCATACGATCTCGCATCCGGCGAAGAATTCTGGCGAATCCGCGGAGGAGGGGACAATCCCGTGCCCACACCATTTGAAGCCAACGGTTTGATCTACATCACGAACGCGCACGGCTCTCAGTCTCCGATTTATGTAGTGCGGCCCGAGGCCAGGGGAGACATTTCTCCTTCTGAAGAAGATGAAAACAATGACAGCAACAAGTCAGTTATCTGGAGCACAACACGCGGCGGTTCCTATATGTCAACGCCCGTCGTGTACGGAGACTATCTATATCTGGGGAATTCCAATGGAGTTCTCCGCTGCTTCAATTCGTTAACCGGCGAGAAGGTCTACGAACGGCGACTGGGCGCGGGCGCGTCGATCCTGTCTTCCCTGGTGGCGGCTGACGGAAAGATTTACTGTGCTTCCGAAAACGGTACGGTCTACGTCGTGTCGGCCGGGCCTGATTTCGAAGTGCTGGCGAGAAACAAGATGAGCCAGCCCTGTTTCGCAACACCCGCCATCTCAGAGGGAGTACTGTATTTTCGTACAACAGAGCGGCTCATCGCCATCAAGTGATTGAGTCACGCCACAAGGCAAAGTCCGTTGCGAACGGGCGTGGCTACGCCCCGGCAGCAGCCAGCGGTTTCAGTGCAATCGTCGGGGCGCCTTCACGGCGAACAACCTGTGCCGGGACACCAGCCACAGTGCTGTAAGGCTCGACGCTCTTAAGCACCACGCTGCTGGCGCCGATACTTGAACCTTCACCGACCTCAATGTTGCCGAGCAGTTGAGCGTTAGCGCCAATAAGAACGCCGCGACCAATCTTCGGATGACGGTCACCTTTGTCCTTCCCCGTACCGCCCAGAGTAACGCCGTGTAGTATTGTCACGTCGTCTCCAACGAAGGCGGTTTCACCGATAACAACACCTGAGGCATGATCGATGAACACTCCCGAACCAATTGTCGCCGCCGGGTGAATGTCTACGTTGAAAATGTCGCTGATTCGATTCTGAATGTGATACACCAGGCCGCGACGGTTATTCGACCACAACGCGTTTGCAATGCGGTATGCCTGGACCGCGTGAAATCCCTTGAAATTCAGAAACGGATGTAGCAGGCTGGATGCAGCCGGATCGCTCGCCCGAATCGCCGCAAGGTCGATTCCCGCCGACTCCTTGATCCCTGGATTCTCTGCAATAACGTCGCAAAACAGTTCGTACAGCTGTGCGGAACCAGATGCCCCGTCACCCAACCGCTGGCTAATCAGCAACGCCAGCCCATCGCCGAACGAACTGCTGGCGGCCTACCCCCAAACTCGTTCGCGCAACGCTGTACTGATTCCGCTACGTTCACTGCGCGAACTCCGCTCCATCAGCACAGCGACACTACCCCTGTTACCCAACCCGTACTCTCATAACACCTGGATCAAAAACGGGG
>JAQWLN010000095.1 GCA_029247265.1 Fuerstiella sp. | reverse complement strand
TGCCACGACTCTACCAGCTGCGCGTGGGTGAACAGCTGCGCGAAGCACTGATGACAGAACTTCCCGCACATGAGGCCGTCAGAGCAATCGCAGCCGAGCCGATATCTCACCCGCTGCTGGGTATCGCGCCGTGGTTTCAGGCGCTTGCCATCACGATGTTTGTCGCAGCCGTTGGTCTGCAGCAACTGTCTGGCAGATTTCAGGCCGCCGTTGGTGGAATGGCAGCATTGGCCTTCATCATCGCCCCCGTGGTCTGGCTGGTCCTGCATGTGCTGTATCAGCATCGACCAAAGCGACTGTTGCGAATCCTTGCCGACAGGTTGGAATCCGGTGAAAGCGTTCCGGCCTTTCTGCGAGCTGCCATGCCGGCGGAGGCTCGCTGTGTGATGACGTCTAAAATGGACGACGACAGCAAAGCACGCGTCACGGCTGAACTACTGCCCAATCTGCTGGGCCGTGACTTCCGCAGCCAGCAATTCGTGATGACGCTGCTTGGTCCGCTGATGATGCTGGCCGTTGTGATCGTGGCCATTCATTCCACCATTCTGCTTGTCGTACCTGGCTTCAAGAGTATTTTTCAGGACTTTGGCGTGGAGCTGCCGGCCATAACAGAATTCGTGATTTCGGTTTCGGACATTGTGGTCTGGTGCGGGTTCACGGGCTGGGCCGTCGTTGTCGGTTGCATGATGATGGGACTCATTCTGACGGCCGTCAGTCTGTCTGCAGGACGAGTTGGTGAAGTTCTGGAATCGGTTCCTTTACTCGGCATGGCATTTCGCTGGGCCATGCAGGCCAGAGTCGCTCGAATTCTTGCGGCGACAGTTCGCTGTGATGTACCGTTCGGAGAATCGCTCAGAACAGCAACGGCAGGAAGCGGATTCGTGTCTGTGCGGCAACGTGGTGAAGTACTGGCTCACGAACTGGAAACAGGCAGTGGTAACATGCTGCCGACACAGAAACTGTCCGGACTGCCGCTGTCTCTTCTGTTTTCAAATGAAGACAGCGTGAACGCCGATCAGCGACGGACGGCGGTTGCGGACACATTTCAAAGCCTCTCCGAGATGCTTGACTCCGCAACTATTGGACAGGGGCGGCTGCTGTCCATTCTGCTTCAGATGTTGACTGTTTTTCTGGCAGGACTGATTATCGCGACAGGCCTGCTGGCCATGTTTCTTCCGCTCATCAAACTTTTGAATGATCTTTCATAAACAATGACCGGTGGCAATCTCCAGGCTTTGCTGTTTCTCTTCAACCGACCGGAACCCATTCGGCAGTCGTCACTGCTGATGGTTCTGGCCACCGGTCTGGGGGATTCGACATCACTGCTGAGCGGGCTGAAGGCACTGGCGATGGAATCAAGTTCTCCGTGGAGCGATAAAATCTCTCAACTGCGGCTGTTAATCGAGCAGGGACAGACGCTGTCAGAAGCTCTTTCCAGTGCAACCGGGCTGGTACCGGATGCGATACTTCTGGCAATTCGTGTTGGCGAGCAAACCGGAACACTCAGGCAGGTGCTGGCCGAAGAGGCTCGACGAATCATGAATCAATCGGCTTCGTCCAGTCCTGCTCACCCCATGATTTCAACGACGCTTGCGTGGATGCTCACCGTCGGAATGCTGGTGCTGTCGATCGCGACGTTCATCATGATCTTTATTGTCCCCAAGTACAAAAAGATCTTTTCTGACTTTGGCACCGACCTGCCCGCGATGACAGAAACGCTCATCAGTACGTCCGACTGGGGCGCTACATACTGGCCACTGACAATTCTGCCGACGATGAGTTGCCTGCTGGCTGCCGGTGTCTACATGGTCTGGGCTAATCTGCAGCAACTGACTTCCGGACGGATTGTCTGCTCTGAACATTTCCCGAGGTTTTGGACACCTGCAACGCTGCGTTTGTTAAGTATTACCGTCGCCGCGGGCGAATCAATAAACGATGCCGTCCATGCCATTCATACCCAGTTGCGTCCGGGTCGCGCCGCTGTTCGACTGAGCGCAGTGCGACAGGAACTTAACGCCGGGAACGACTGCTGGACGGCAATGCGGAACAACGGTTTTCTGCGACGACGCGAAGTCGCCTTTCTTGAATCCGCCACAAGGACACGTCACCTCGACTGGGGGCTGATTCACCTGGCGCGGACGATCGACCGCCGACGTGACCGCTGGATTCGGAGGCTGCTTACGATCGTTCAACCGATGATCGTTCTGTCAGTGGGCCTGGTCGTCGCTTTTGTCTGCATAGCCCTGTTTATTCCCATGGTCAAATTGCTGAACGACCTTTCATAAGGGTTCTGAGTTGATATCGACGATGACACATACGGCTGAAATCCGGCAACAGGAATGGCGATTCGCTTCGTCAGTACGCCTGTCGTCCGCGCCGACTTCAGCACCCAAAGACGCTGCTGCCGGATCATCCGGCAGGCGCCGAGGCTCGCTGATGGTTGAGATGGTGGTGGCGGCAGTCATGCTGTCCACCATTGCTGCGATTCTTGTTCCCGGTATCTATGCCGTGCACCAGCAACGTCAGGCGACTCGCTTTGACACGCTGTCATTGATCGAACTGAACAATCTGTGTGCAGTCAGTCGAAACATGGGCGTTGCAGATCACGACACGTTGAAACTCTCTGAGTGGTTCAGCGCACGCTATGTCGGTGCAAAACTGGACGTCCATGAAGTAACCACCGCGACGGCCGATGCCCCTCTGCAGGCGGTAAAATTCACCATCACACGACCGGCTGGCGAAGGTCGTCCGGACTTGCGCCACAGCCTGGTCACGTGGGTCAACGCGAAGGGGGTACAGAAATGAGACGCCTGTCCCTCACGCCGCCGCGGCCGCAGCCCCGCGCTGGCACTTTGTTTCACTACTACCTGACCTATCTGTTTTTGATCAGTGTGCTGCTGACGACGACGGGATTGTTTCTGCACACTGTGCTTAAAGCTGACCGGCAGGACAACCAGGCATCCGCCTGGCTGAATACGCTGCTGCGTATGGAAAGTGGCCTTCGAACGGATGAAACAGACGCAGTGGACATGGAAACCACGGCCACCGAGTTGAAGTTCCGGCTGCCGGAAGCTGACAGCACTGTTCGCTGGGTGGCGCTTGATCATGTGCTGACGCGGGAGACAAATACCGCGGGCAAGCTGATGGCTTCTGACCGGTTCGTTTTTCGCAAAGGGATATCGCTTGAATTTTCCTCAGAAGACGATGCATCAGTCCGTCTGACACTCACTGAACCACCGCGATTGGGTGGTCCAGACACGAACTCAACGGCCGTTGCACAGAAGTCGCGTCACGTCACAATCCTGCTGATGATCCCGCGGGCGGTTCAACAGCATGGGTCAAGCCAGCCGGCCGGTGCCAACGAATCCGAATCAAACACCCCGGCGGACGCTGACTCCGAAGGAACGAACTGATGCGAACAGCCATAGTCAGAAACAGCAAACGTCGTCGGGGCGTCGTGATCGTCATGGTGCTGCTGATCCTGATGATAATGTCCGGACTGGTCGCTCAATTCTTTCGCCGCGCGATCACCGATCGGCGTCAGACACGCAACGAACTTCAGCATCCACAGGCCATTCAGCTGTCACTGGCGGCGGAACAACTGCTTGCGGAGAGGCTGGCTGCTGACGCCAGCTATCAGGGCGAGACATGGGACCATCCGGCAGGCATTCTTCACAAGACAAATACAGCGTCCGTGGTGATCTCTATAACAGACACTGCCACTGACGACCGCGTCGCCACCCTGACGGCCCGTTACCCGGCCAATGCCGACCTTCCTTTCAAGGTCACACGAACAGTAAGGCTTTTACCATGAATTCGACCAGTCAACACAGCGGTGGAAATACGTTTGCACATGGCCCGGTCCATCAACACGCGAATACCATGCGGACACGAAAGAATATTCGGATGTCCAGCGGGTTTACGCTGATCGAACTGCTGGTGGTGATTGCCATCATTGCGATTCTTATTGCACTGTTGCTGCCCGCCGTTCAGCAGGCACGCGAAGCGGCACGACGTACGCAATGCAAGAACAATCTGATGCAGATCAGCATGGCACTGCACAACTACGACATGTCGTTCGAAATGCTGCCACCGGGAAGCGTGAACCCAGAAGGGCCCATCGACAACGTGGCCGAAGGATATCATATGAGCTGGATCGTGCAGCAACTGCCACTGCTTGAACAGAATTCCCTGTTCAGCAGCATCAGTATGGCCGAAGGAGCCTACGGCGGAAGCAACTCTGCAGTCCGGCAGGTTCAAATGTCGGTGTACTCATGTGCCTCGGATTACAACTTTCGATATACGGACAATCTGCTGGGCAACGTAATTTCCAGCAGCTACGCAGGCTGCTTCGGAGGTGACGATGTGCCCATTGATGCCGCAAACAATGGTGTCATGTTTCTCAACAGCAGCATGCAGTTTCGAGAAATTCGCGACGGAGCGTCCAACACGATCATGATCGGCGAAAAACTGAATCCACGAGAAACCATCGATCTGGGCTGGATGTCCGGAACGTCAGCAACGCTGCGTAATACGGGCGTGCCGATCAACCGCGGCTGGGACGTGGTGAATTACTTTTCACGATCGGACGGAGCACCGAAAACGCCGGCAACACCGCCGAACGACACAGCCACCGGGGGCTTCAGCAGTCAGCATGCAGGCGGAGCCAATTTTGCACTGGGCGATGGGTCCGTACGATTTATCAGTGAGTTCGTGAATCCGGAACTGTACAGCAACCTTGGCAACAGAGAAGACATGCAGTTGATTGGTAATTTCTAGTGATGTGCAGGGGAAACGCAGGACGCCGTAACCATGCATTTACGCTGATTGAGTTGCTGGTGGTAATCTCCATCATTTCAATTCTGGTCGCACTATTGTTGCCGGCCATTCAGAAAGCACGCGAGGCAGCACGCCGCACGCAGTGCATCAACAATCTCGCCCAGCACTCGATTGCGTTGCACAACTATCAGTCATCATTCAACTGCCTGCCGCCAGGAGTAGTTAACGACACTGGCCCCACACAGAATCTTGAACAGGGTTATCACATGAGTTGGATAGTGCAGGCGCTGCCGATGCTTGACGAGCCAACATTGTCCCGCATGATCAATTTTTCCACGAGTGCGTACAGTGCAGACAATGCTATGGTCCGTCCTTCACGAATTCCTGTGCTTGTATGCCCTTCCGACAATCGTCGGATAACCGGTGCTGTTTTTGTCAGCAACTACGCAGGAGTCACAGGGGGCGAAGATATTCCCGTGGACACAAATAATAGCGGTCTGCTCTTTCTGAACAGCAACATTGCTGACAAGCATATCAAAGATGGTGCCAGCAACACGTTGATGGTTGGCGAACGTCGTGCAGATGACATTATCAACACCGATCTGGGCTGGATGTCCGGGACAGCTTCGACGCTTAGACATACCGGCACCCCGGACAGCCGGAATTCTCCGGCCCGCTGGAACGGACGACAGTATGCCGCACCCGGGGAATCAGAGATTGACGATACAGACGAAACGGTGTCGCCCGGACCGGACCTGGCGACCGGGAGTTTCAGCAGCCCGCACGGCCAGGTAATCAATTTTGCGATGGCGGATGGGTCAGTGCGACGGGTTAATACATCCATCAGTTACAAGGTCTATCAAAATCTCGGCAACCGGGAAGACGGTGCTATGGCGGGTCGTTTTTGATCTTGTGATTTCGGTCGAACGGAACAACAAATGAAACATCGAACGCGCATATCAAGAGGCTTTACATTGATTGAGATGCTGGTGGTCATCAGCATCATTGCAATTCTGGTCGCGCTGCTGCTGCCGGCCGTTCAGCAGGCACGCGAAGCCGCCAGACGAACACAGTGCAAAAACAATCTGGCCCAGCTGACAATTGGACTACACAACTACCAGGCGTCGTTCAGGTGTCTGCCACCAGGTGTCGTCAACGAATCCGGCCCCGTTCAGAACATTGAAGAAGGTTATCACATGAGCTGGATCGCCCAGACTTTGCCAGTGATGGACCAGGGCCCCATGTTTCAACAGATCGATTTCAATCAGGGCGCGTATGGCGCGAATAATTCCAGCGTCCGAACTACGCAGATCCCGACATTCATGTGTCCTTCTGACTATGGCCAGCAGAACGGTGGTATCATCATCAGCAACTACGCGGGAGTCGCCGGCGGTGAAAACGTCCCGGTAGACACCGACAACAATGGTCTGTTCTTCCTCAACAGCAGCGTCTCATGCATGCAGATCAGAGACGGCGCCAGCAACACAATTATGGTTGGTGAACGCCGGTCCGATGACACGCCGGGGACAGATCTGGGCTGGATGTCCGGAACGTCAGCAACGCTGCGTAATACGGGCGTGAGAATCAACGACTCCGCACAGAGGACATGGAACAATGCAGGCCGTGCAGCTGGCTATGAAACGGGAGTTGATGAGACTCAGCCGGGGGATTCACCGGAGCCAGATTATGCCACGGGAGGATTCAGCAGTCGGCACGTCGGCGGTTCACAGGTCGCACTCGCCGATGGCTCTGTACGATTCCTCAGCGAAAATATCGGTCTGAAGGTTTATCAGAATCTCGGCAATCGGGACGACGGACAGATAGTGGACGAATTCTGACGCAGAATTGAATGAGCAACGTCGGATGGTGGCCCCGGCATTCCACCATCCCCAATGCCACTTCGGTTAACACAAACAAATTACGGCCATGCCTGTCAGCAGGCGAAGACTGAACGACCGACAAATCATGAGACACCAAAAGAGAATCAAACGCGGTTTTACGCTACTGGAAATGCTCATGGTGATTGCCATCATCGCGGTCCTGATCGCGCTGCTGCTGCCGGCCATACAGCAGGCGCGAGAACAGGCCCGTCGCACTCAATGCACTAACAACCTGGTGCAGCTCGGAATCGCGCTGCACAACTACCAAACCAGCCATAACGTGCTTCCGCCCGGTTGCGTCAACCTCACCGGACCAGTGTTGGAGGGATCTGCCGACAGCGTGGAAGAAAGCTATGAAGACGGACTCGCAGCAGAGGCTGGTATGGGATCAGATGCTGCAGAGCCGCCTGTAGACGCGTCGCCGGTCGACCGGGGGTATCGAATGAGCTGGATCGCGCAGATTCTGCCTCAACTCGGAAAAGAAAATATCTACCGCCGAATCGACTTCGTCAGACCGGAACGAAGTTTTCTGACAGCTGAACAACTGAAGTATTTTGAGCCGACGCCGGAGCCCTCCCCCGAGCCGGATGCGGCGACTGACGAAGAGGAAATGTACGGCTTCTTCGGCGAGGAACCACAGCAACCGACAATGCCGCTTGTCGTCATCTCGTTACTGTCGTGCCCCAGTTCATCAGCAGGCGGCGTGAATTCCGGGCCGCACCATTCGGATTATGCCGGCTGCCATGCCAGCACTTCCGTACCGATTGACCTGGACAATGATGGCCTGCTGTATCTGAACAGTTCTGAATCTCTGTACGAGATTCCAGATGGCACATCAACGACAATTCTTGCCGGAGAAAAACAAATGCGCAGCCGAGACATCGGTTGGATGACAGGCGACTACAGTACTTTGCGCAATACGGGAGTCCCCACTGAAATGACCTACGATTCTGTTCGGAACCAATTTCGTGCGGCAAACGAAAACCTACCGACGATTGGGAACGCAGCTGGATTTGCCAGCTTTCATACAGGCACTAATAATTTTCTGATGGCCGACGGTTCAGTCCGCTGCATTGGCGACCGAATTTCCATCGAAGTCCTGCAGAAACTTGGCAGCCGCAACGACGGAAATCTTATTTCCAACTTCGATTACTGATTTCCTTTGTTGCTTACGACGTTCCTCATGTCGTCTTTGTCCGTTTGTGACTATCACGCACAGCCGGGCAATTTGAAGCACCGTGCTAGTGTACATTGACGCAAAATCGCACACCGGTGCCACCCCCCTGACGATCTTCGCTCAACATCGCAGTTTTTTTTCCGCAGCGTTCGATTTTCCCGAATTGGCACGCCAGATGCCTACAATTAAGCCCGTGAGGGGCAGCGGACGATGGCCCGCTTCGCTGTCTCAGGCACTGAGCGTTCCGGGAACTCCCGGAACGCTTATTTCTTGCGCCGCATGAAATAACAGCACGACAGCTGCTGCGAAGTGTGCCACTGGTTCAAGGTGTACCACCGGCTCTGCCAGTGCCCCCTGGTTCCCAAAACACTGGCGAAGCCAGTGGCACCCCCGCACCGTCCTGCAGCGGTCGACAAAGCTGGAAACGAGTTGCTGGCGCGGCACAACATTCGGGGCCGCGGGAAATAAAACAGTCTCCCCCGAAAACGAACGCCTCAGACAAACTCAATCGATATTGCGAGCAAACCACAATCGCCCGATCCATCGATTGAGGTGCATCGTCCAGCGAAAGTCGCTAGATTTTGGGGCGTACCTTCCTTTCCTTCTCCCGCCTGAATCCGGAGACAGACATGCCGAACCGCAGACATTTCCTGCAGACTGCCAGCGCCACCACAGCATCATTGATTGCTGCACCGGCATTTGTGCGAGGACAGAATCTCAATTCAAAACTGCAGCTGGGTGGTATTGGGTGCGAGGGAAAAGGCTGGTCCGATATCTCAGAAATGGCCAGCCACGATCAGTCGCAGTTTGTGGGCTTCTGCGATGTGGACCTGTCACGGACAGAACGAGTACGAAAACTGAATCCGGACGCTCCCGTGTTTCAGGACTACCGCGAGCTGCTGGAAAAACTCGGCGACAAAATCGACGCCGTAACCGTATCCACCCCGGATCACATGCACGCCTATATCGGACTGGACGTCATGCGGCACGGCAAGCACGTTTACTGTCAGAAACCACTTACTCATAATGTCTGGGAAGCTCGCCAAATGGCGCTTCAGGCAAAGAAGTCAAATATCATCACTCGTCTGGGTAACCAGATCCATTCTCACGAACATTACCGCACAGCCGTCCAGGCAATTCAATCCGGAGCGATCGGCAAGGTCAAGCGTGTTCACAGCTGGTGTGCCGCAACAGGGCACGGCAAGTCGTTTCACATCAGTCGGCCGAAAAGCCCCGTCGCACCCCCGAAATCGCTCGACTGGAACCTGTGGGTCGGCGTGGCGCCAACGCGGTCCTACGGTGACTGGAAGATATATCACCCATGGGGCTGGCGCGACTGGCAGGACTTCGGCAACGGTGCTCTGGGTGACTTCGGCTGCCATATTCTGGATCCCGTCTTCACGGCGTTGAAGATCGACAAAGCCCCACTGGATTTCAAGGCCGACCATTCCGGCATGAATGACGAAGTCTGGCCAGCTCAGACCACGGTGGACTACACGTTCCCTGGCACACAGTACACGTCCGCCGGCAATCTTCAGATCACCTGGTACGATGGCGGGCGCCTGCCCAGTATCAAAGGCTCACACTTGCCGTCCAACGAGGGACTGCCACGAAGCGGTTCGCTGTTCATTGGCGAAAACGGCAGTATCGTGCTGCCACACGTGGGAGCCCTTCGAACCTACCCGGATGCGAAAATCGAGCAGGCCGACAACCAGAACCATTACCACGGCTGGATCGACGGATGCATCACCGGCAAGCAGCCCAGTGATGGATTCGCATATGGCGGGCCGCTGACGGAAGCCGTACTTCTGGGCAACATCGCCGTCCGCTACCGCGGCAAAAAACTGAGCTGGGATGACGCAGCCATGAAGATCACAAATCATCCCGAAGCCAACACATGGCTGCGACGTGACTACCGGGACGGTTGGGACATCAAACCGGTTTCGTCATAGGCGGAAGCTCCAGAACTCGCCACGGGGCCACGGCGCTCAACGCCGTGGCCTCGTCGTAGGTGTCCACAAACACAACGACGTCGTTTGCGGTGAACCGACTGAGATCAAGATCGCCTGTGTATCTCCATTCGCGTTCCTGCGACCAGTCTATCCTGTGGCGGTCATCAGTTTTCAGCTGTTGAAATAGACGTTCATCCGGCGCAGCAGCGTCGTAGGCATCGCGGTCCACATAGACAACGGGCCGACAGCCAAATTTTTCCAGAACAGATCTGCGCACGGCAAGCCCCCACGGCTCAAAATCAAATCTCAGCTTGTGCTTCCGGTAAACTCGTCGGTTACGGAATTCCCCAGGAGGCACAGCTGTGAACGAAACGGTTTTTGCAGCATTGCTGACCGACTGAGACGCGGTGATCTGACACTGCTCGACCATCCGCAACAGCGCCGCGTAGGCAGAACGATCGGCCGATTTACATCCGAGTATCAATTCGTCCAGAACCTCTTCATCAACCTGCTCGGCCCAGGGGCCCTGACGCGGCCGAGTCCAGTGGCACAACCATTCCTCCGGAACCTGAAGCGGCCCATTGGACACTGAAGAACGGATCAAGTCCGGATTGCCGGCCCGCGACGATGCGGTGTCGCTGTCGGCTGCCCGCGGAACCTCGGCACCTGCGTGGCCACGACCGAGTAACCAGGGCACGGCCCCCAATGACACAAGCGACGGTAAAACGGTTTCGGATTCAGATGCAGCCACCGACGCCAGCAGAACCGGGGTCTCGCATCTGTCGTCCTGCAGATGTCGGTTCAGCAAACTCTCAACATGCCCCCCTGCCCGGCACGACAACGCCACAATTCGTTCGGCAGCCAGCACAAGAGTTGCGTCCCGAATTGAAGAAGGCTGACTCTTGCGATCGCGATCCCATGCTCGATGTTTGGTGTCTACGTAGCAGGCAGACGACAGGTATGCCACGTCCTCCAGAGCGGATTTCGGTGGCTGTTGCCCGGACGTCTTCATTTCCAGCCAATTGATCAGCTCCTCCTCTGAGACGAATACTTCGGACTCGACGTCAATTCGCAGTCGCGCCGCACCCCAAACAGCTCACTGGCTCGGACAACCGCATCTGCTGCTGCCGTTCCACTGACAAAGCACAGACATTCGGTCGCCTCCTGACGGATAACGGCTGTTCGTAACGCGTCGAACCACCCGCGTTTCAGATCTCGGCGTTTTCCGATACGTGACGAGACAATCGAAGTCCGCCGTGAGCTGACAACTCCGGCAGGCCATAAAATCAGGCGAGGTCCCAGCCATTCACAGAAAACCGCTGGCAGCAGACGCGGAAATGAGAGAGTGACGGATGCCGGACAACCGTGTGACAAGGAGGTTCCTGCGGCAGGAAACAAGTCTGACGCCACAGACGAATCGGCCACACGTTCCTGCACGGCCATCGGATTCCACATCGACATGGCTGTACGAACGACTTCACGTGCAGTCGCAGTTTCGAGGATGGGCTCATCGTCAGACACTGCAAGACCCTCGAGGTCAACGACGCCGAGTGCTACCGACGTCGGAATCAGTCATCAACTCGTCCCTGCCAATGCGGGAAACTCAACCAGAACCTTAATCGCCCCGTCCCTGCGGTCGCGAAAAACATCAAACGCTTCCTGCATCTGAGCAAGTGAAAACCGATGTGTCAGCAGCGGAGAAAGATCAACTCGGCCTTCCGCCAGCCATTGCATGGCCAGTGGAAACGTCCGCTCAAAATCAGGATGCAGACTGGTGCGAATTGTGATGTTCTTCAGCATCGCCTCCTTAAAGTGCATGCCATCCATTGGCGACGGCGGCACTCCGAAAAACAGGATATCACCGTGATGCCGAGTCAACAGGACAGCGTCGTTAAACGCCTGAGCCTTATGCCCGACGGCTTCTACGGTCACGTCCGCAAAGTCGCCGTTCAGGATCTGCTGCACATCGTCTTCTGCTGCGCTGCCGGTGGAGTTCACAACATCCGTCGCTCCCATCTTCAGCGCCAGAGCCGTGCGTTCCGCGACAGGGTCGATGCCAATGATCCGCCGCGCCCCCATGTTGCGCAGTCCGGCTACGAACATCTGACCGATGGGACCAAGACCCAGCACAACGGCATCCCGGTCAATCATGTTGGGCAGCTTTTTAAGTGCCCAGATCACAGTTCCGAACGGCTGGGCAAGTAGCGCGATTTCATCAGACAGGCTATCGTCCAGGGCGATCGCTCGATCTTCTGACAACACATATCGTTCCCACAGCCCCTGCTGTTCCTCGGGTACCGCCAGTACACGGGTGCCGGCCTGCCAGCGACTGCCGTTTGTCCCCACCACCGTGCCCACCATCTCATGCAGCGATTTCCCGAGAGGCTGAGGGTACGGAATGTCGTGGCCTTCAAAATCACCATCAAAGAACGGCAAATCAGACCCGCACAAGCAGGTCATTTCCGGCTGAAAGATCATCATTCCCGGGGTGTCGTCCGGAAGCTGTGGCTCTGCGACATCGATTAATTCGATCTTGCGACGTGACGTGAATTGTCCAGCGAGCATAGATTTCATTCAAATAGGTTTGTCAGCAGGTCATCCCGCCCCGCAAATAAGACGCAGCGGGATGAAACATTTCCGCGAACGATTCGGCAATCGGAAGTGTCCACAAAGCCTACCGCCCCCAACATCTCCTTCCAACCGAAGGGCACGATTCAGGAGAGTGCAGTCACGGATTGTGGTTTCGGGTGGCCGGGGCTGGCCTGAGCTTGCGAAGGAAGCCCCGGGGTTTCACTCGTTCCTCGCTCCAACCCCGGCCACCCTTTCCAACATTACAAACATTTTGCTTCTGCCCCGTTCAGGACGGTCACCCATTCGAAAACTCTGTTTAGTTTGCAGCGACGGAAAACCGACAAAACCCATTGCAGAACTGAACGACGTGCAAATCGTTGTGCAACCATTTGATTTCAAATGCCTGTGAGGCTAACATCCGAATCATGGACCTATAGCTCAGTTGGCTAGAGCGCCACGTTGACATCGTGGAGGTCACTGGTTCGAGTCCAGTTAGGTCCACTTTTATAACTTGTTGTCTTTCCCTGACTTAGGGAAACCCGCCTCAGGGTGGTGAGACACGAAAACGAACCGCGTACCCGATTTTGTACCCGATTCGACTTCGAAGGATCTCCCGCCCATGCCCAAACGCATCCCCAAGTACGTCCGTCATCGCGCCCGAAACAGTGCCAAAGTCACCTTAAACGGTAAAACGCACTACCTGCCCGGTGATTACGACAGCGACCAGTCACGAGCCGAATACGACCGGCTGATTGCAGAGTATCTGGCCAAACCAAAGACGCCGGAAACAGCCAACGTGACGATCCGATTCCTCGCAGTCTTATATATGAAGTTCTGCGCCGTCTTCTACGTGAATGAAGACGGCAGGCCCTCCGAGGAAATCAATCAGGTTCGTCGGTCGCTCAAGCCTTTGCTGGCGTTGTTCGGCGGCGAGCAGACAAATCGCTTCGGGCCACGGAAACTGAAGCAGGTGCGTGAAGCGATGATTGCGTCCGGGCTCTATCGGAACACCATCAACGACCGGATCTCCAGAATTGTCCGAATGCTGAGTTGGGCCGCTGAAGAAGAGTATCTGAACGCCCATATCGTCGTCGCATGTCGAGAAGTTCGAAACCTGCAGGAGGGCCGCTGCGGGAATGTTCCCGAGGGGGAGCCTGTACAGGCCGTTTCATTGGAATCAGTAGCCGCTGTTCGCGAATATCTGGGTCGAGTGGTACGGTCAATGGTGGATCTGGAACTCGTAACCGGGATGCGACCACAGGAAGTCCGCAACATCACCTGGGGCCAGATTGACAAGAGTGCCCCGACCGCATGGTGTTACCAGCCGAGGCGACACAAGACGAAACGCAAGGGCAAGCAGCGCAAAATCTTCATTGGGCCAGCTGGTCAGGAAATTCTGAGTCAGTTTCTGAAGGCGGATCCGGACGCATTTATCTTCAGCCCCCAAGAGGCAGAGGCAGAACGCAATGCGGAACGTCGCGACAATCGCAAGTCGCCGATGACACCGTCTCAGAGTGCCCGCCAGAGGCGACCAGGGAGACGGAGGCTGAAAGATCAGTACACCAAAGACAGCTATCGCAGATGCATCGTACGGGCTTGTGAGAAGGCGTTTGACATGCCCGGAAATCTACGCCGAATTGATTCGACGCGGTCCCAGAAAGAGCGTGCAGCGCTGCAAATGGAGGCCAAAGAATGGCGGGCGGAGTATTGCTGGAGCCCGAATCAGTTACGGCATGCGTGCGGAACATTGTTGCGTGCGAAAGTCGGCATAGATGGAGCGCGGACCGTGCTGGGGCATTCCGAGAAACGAACGACCGAAGTTTATGCAGCCCGGGATTTTGAACAGGCCCGTGAGATCATGGCCGTCTATGGCTGACCGGAGGATGTTCCACGGACCAACATGGCGCCGAAGTTGACCTGAGCCGTGCCGAAGAAAACGCATTGAAGTTCGGTTAGTATTTGAGCGCCAGACCTCAGGCTTAGCGGCTGAACAGCGGCCCCCGAATCCGCCCGGTCTGGTGCTTTTCTTTTTCGGATAGTCGACGTTTTCGGGAGTTGACCGTGCAGGACATTGAAGGTGAAGCGTTCGATTCCAATTGGCCGCACGTCAGCCAGTGGATTAAATCCGCTGGGGGCCTTCGCGATGACCTTTCAACCTTAGAGCGTAAATTAAGGGCTTGCTGCAGCAGTGGCGAAGGTCAAACGTTGCTGACCGAGGAATTTGATACCCGGGGAACGCAGTTAGCCCTGACGTTAGAGGTTTTCGCAGAGAGAATCAGGGCTGTTAAAGCGGTCAGAACGATTCCTGTCTCAGATGAAAATATAGAGGAGGCGCGGCGTCTGATCACTAGGGCAGTTCGCATACATCGATCTGTGGGTGCTACCACGTCCGATCCCACTCCAGAAGCACATAAACCTGCGGTTAGCCTAATGGCGAGAGCACATCTTCTGTTGGGTCGCGAGACTGCGGTTGCCCTGACGTACGCCGAATTACTACAGCAGGAACCTAACGGGACGACGTCCAACGATCCTCCAACAACGCTGACAGAACTTCGGCGTCCACCGCTAGATGAAGCCCCCGAGACGGATCCCCCTCCACCTGATCCCCTGCAATCCCTCACTTCGGTGGAACAAGACATTGTCGATCAGCTTGAAGATGCCGGTGGAAATCTTACTGTTCAGAATCTCAAGGCTACCACGAAATCGAATCTCTATCGTAAAGACAAATCTAACAGGTCAGTTCTCGACCGTTTAGAAGATTGGGGGCTAATAGAGCGACGTCACGGTGCTGGAGTCACCCTCCTGAGTGAAGGGTACAGGCACTGTACCAAGAACGTACCCAAGCGTACCTAACCACACGGACGAGACGAAGGTAATTTCGCTGCAATCGAACGCGACTCAATCCGAGTCGTTCAGAACGAATGCAAGTGAGATTTCTTATGCCCAGCAAAAAACGGGTCACACTCAACCACGCCCGCAAACACATAATTGACCGCCGTCCCGACGGTAACCCGATCGATCCGTCGACGGTCTACCGTTGGTATCGAAAAGGTTTGGAAGGGCTTGACGGCGAACGCATCAAGCTGGCTATCACGTACTGCGGCGGTCGCCCGATGGTCACGCCCGAAGCGATCGACGCATTCTTCGCGGCTGTCACGTCTGCCAAGCTGGAACGCCATCGCAGGGCCGAATCACTCGCCGCAGACGTCACTGCAGATGAGCTCGAAGCTGCGGGCCTTGTCGTGACGGATCGCGACCCTAACACTGCCATCGTCGACACCATCCAGGGAAGCACGGACGCCGGCAGCGGCAGATCCGGGAACGGTGGAGCGCACCAATGAGCGCAGCCACTGACTATACGGTCAACATGGTGCCGATTGGCAGCATTACGCCGTCACCAGAGAATGATGTGATATATGGAGCGATCACGGACGACGCACAAATGGAGATACTCGTTGACAGTATCCAGCGTCGAGGGTTGGAGGAGCCGATTACCGTAACAGCAGATGGCTACATATTGAGTGGTCATCGTCGATATCATGCCTGTCAAATACTCGGGTATGAGGAGATACCGATACGGCAGAAGCTAAGTGTGCGGCGCGAGGGCAACGACGAATACCTGAAGCTGCTGACAGAATACAATCCTCAACGCGTTAAGACTGTCGGCACGATCGTCAAGGAATCGTTATTGCGATTCGCTGACGCCGATCCAGGGGAGTTGCTGTATCGCCATGAGCAGGCTGCCGTCGATGTTGAGGCTGAGTTTGTTGATGTCATCGGCTCAAAACATGTTGCCCCAGTTGACGGTCGACGAATTCCATTTCTTAAGGCTGCGTTGTATGCGATCAAGGAGTTGAAAGACTTCTGGCCGTTGTCTGTTCGGCAGATTCACTACCGCCTCCTGAATAATCCGCCGCTGACGCAGACCTGCGCAAACTCAAGACAACCCAAAGACCGTTGGCGGTACAAAAACACAAAGCAGTGCTACGGGCTGTTGGTGAAACTGCTGACTGCAGCACGGTACAACGGCCAGGCGGACATGATGGCAATTGACGACGCGACACGGCCTCAGTTCCCTTTCAATACGTCGTTCCAGAACGTGCAGCAGTTCGTTGACCAAAACATGAAAGGATTCCTGGTTGGGTATCACCGGAGTCCGCAGTTCGATCAGCCACGCCACGTCGAAGTGTTTGGCGAAAAGAACACTCTGGTTCAAATCATGAAACCCGTCTGTGAGGACTACTACGTTCCCCTGAGTATTGGACGAGGATACGGCAGCATTCCCGTCTGGCGGGACATGGCACAACGGTTTCGGAAGAGCGGCAAAAACGCAATGTCGCTGATCATCCTCAGCGACTACGACCCTGAAGGCCTGGATCTGGCGATGGACGCGGTGAGGTCACTGCGGGACATGTTCGGCGTTTCGGTCGATTACCACCGCGTTGGCGTAACGCTGGAACAGGTTAAGGATTTCGAATTGGAAACGGATTTCAACCCCGCGAAGGAAACCAGCGCCCGATTGGCGTCCTTCGTCAAGGAATCAGGCTCAACCGAAACCTGGGAGGTAGAAGCACTCCCACCTGATTACCTGCAGGACGAGTTGCGAGCGGCAATCGAGTCAAACCTGGACATGGAAATCTATCAGGCTTCGACTGAACGAGTTGTGAACGACGCAATCGAAATCAAGCGAATGCGCGCTGAACTAGTCAAGGAAATGGGCCTGTAATCGCTTTTTCTTCTTAACGAAAAAGCCTCAGGATCGCGCCAGAAATCCGAGCGGGAAGAACGAAACCGCCAGAGAGAAGGAACACTCGCATGATAGATATCAACTCGCCTTACGCGTCGTCCGTACAGATACGACTGATGCCCAGACCTCTGAGGCTCGACTATGAGCGGGCGTTCCCAGTTGACGTTGCACGGAGCGATACGAGACGAATCAACGAACATTGCAGACGGTTAGTCCAAATGTTTGTGAATCGCGCTCAGCACAACACAGCCGTCGAGTTTCGGTTCTCTCAAGCCGTGTTGGATGAGACGCGCCTAGATGGGCATACGTTGACGACCGTTCGTAAGCGATTAGTCGCATACCTCAAATTGTCGCCATACTTTTCGGTGGTGAAATTGCCGCTACCAAAAAGCAAAGGCAACGACACACCCATTTTTCAGAACGTATACAGCCTCAACGGGTTACGGAATACCAACTCACCAGGTTATAAGATCCTGCCGGTCAACAGTCGCCACTGGCGTGCGTCTCCTACCGTCTACATACCCTGCCGTTTCCGCTTTTCGAACCGCTCTTCCCGGATCGCCATCGAGCTAGGGTGGGAAAGGCGCATTTTTGAAGAGATGACGGAGGCAGCACGAAGACTTGGTCACTTCGTCGATTGGCATGTGTGTCTGACGGCGGCGTTCGAGTCGACCATTTTGCTGCGACCGACCGAAGCTGAGATGATCGCCATAACACGTGACGCCGAACAAGCAGAACGTTGGCTGCAGAAATGGGAACGTGTCTTCACGGATCGTCATATCGCCAGGATCGGCGGGCGAACATGGCATTGCCTGTCGAATCAGCCTGTTCCAATGCGTCGTCGATTTGTGCGGTTCGCGTATCGGGGCGTGACGGACATGTTATCGGAGGTCGACATGTCGAGCTGCTACTGGGTGCTGTTGGTAGCGGTTATGCCTAACAGTGCTGAGCGGAACCGGCTGCTTCAACTGTTGGCAAGCGGAGAGTTTTACTGGTACCTGGAATCGATCTGTCGTAAGTATGATCAGCGCGATTACCAAACTTTGAAGAAGTCAGTACAGATACAATGCCTATTTGACGAACCACGAAGGCAACCGTTGTTCGGTGCGCTGTGCAACGAGTTCCCGCAACTTGGACGGTTTCTGCGGTTTCAACGCAGTCGCGGGGCATCTGCATTGAGTCAATATCTCAACCAGATGGAGGGCCGTTTCTTTATTGACACTGCATTGCCGCAAGTCTGGGGCGTGCACATTCCATGTTTGACATTGCATGACGGGCTACTAGTTCCCCAGTCAGCCGCGAAACAGGTACAGGAACTGTGTGTGACCGCAGCGATTGACCATTTCGGTTTTGCACCGTCGTTCAGGATCACGAATTCTCCGCTGAACACCGAGTTTGGTCATGGGAAACCGATCCAGGAGCGTCTGTGTATGCAGACCACATCATGTCAGAAGGAGTTTACTAATGGGCAAGGCTTCGACCGAATATATGCAGGCGTTTCAGACGGGCGGTGCGGGCGACGGTGTTGACATTCAGAAGTTGATGATACCTCGTCGGCTGTTTCAGGTTCTGGAATGGTCGCATCCCGAATTGACGTACGCGTATCACAGTGTTGGCGATCCAATGCAGATTATGTTCTATCGGCTGGGTGCGCCTCCCGACGTTCTCTTGAGGGTTGCAGCGGGTTTTAACGATGCCGTCGGTGAGTTGTGTGAAATGGCACTGACAGGTGCGCTCTCGTTCGCCACATTGGAAGAGCGGATGGACTACATACGGGAGCTGTTGGAATCGGAAAGCATGGATCCGGCGGACATCATGCGATTCGCGGCCGAGCGATATCGGCAGATTGAGTGTGGAGAGTTCTATCCTGTGCGTGTGCAAGCGTAGGAGTCTCCGGACGTCCTCAGATAACTGACAAATCATAACCGTTGCTTCGTTCAACTCACTGGCTGTAGCCATAAAAGCTCAATGGATGAGACTCACAATGTGAGACATCCAAACGAGGCCGTGAGGCCAATGTCAGCCAAGTCGAGCACGTTGTCGATTGCTGTCGTTGTCGTGTAACGATTTTGTTGTCGAAGTTACTGCGACTGGCCAAGAACAAAGGCACGGTTGTGGCTCAAGCATGAATCAATCCGAATACGAATGATCGGAATTACAAGATGTGCGCTGCTGCCATCGGAGGATATAAGAGTAGGGACTATGCCAGACAAGCCTTCTGTTTATCATCGGTCACGCCAAAGCCCATGCTGCTGCGGAAAGAGTGGCTCCGAGAAGTAAGAGACAGCCCACTGGTTGAGCATCCTCGCGAGGTTTATTCGCAGCACTAGGGTGCATGAATATTCGTTCTATGCGTTAGGAAAGACGAAGTCCCTTCATATTCCCAGATGATCGACTGCAGGTTGTGTTGAAAGTGTTATCACGCTCGCTTGCTGATTTCGCCAGTCAGCACTCGCCGACGGACTTCGCTCCACAACTCCATATCTGTAATCACCCAGGTCACCTGCTTCCCTCGGATTCACCGGAAACACGCCACTTTGACGCGATTTCCCAGTCTTTCCAGAATCAGCAACTGAACATTTGAGCGCTACACAATCTCACCGCCCGCCACGCGCCACACTTTCTCGCCGCCGTTTACATCAAAACAAATGGACAAATGGACTTCCGCCGGGCAGTTGCGGTAAACTCTCGGCGATCTGGCAGAGATGTCTCCTCAGAGATTCAGCGGGACGAGCTTGTGAGCAGCGGACAAAACACAGAAACCGGGGGGCAGTCCCCCGCATTCGAGTTGACGACATCGCGGCAGTTCACCTCGTGGATGGCGGAGCAGCAGGTCAGCCTGGCGTTTACGACCTATCAGGCCGGGAAGCTGTTCCTGCTCGGACTGCAGCCTGATGGCCGGCTGTCGGTGTTTGAGCGGACCTTCGCACGCTGCCTGGGACTGTGGTCTGACGGTCAGACGATGTGGATGTCGTCGCTGTATCAACTTTGGCGGTTCGAGAACGCTCTGGAACCTGGACAGGGCGCCAATGGACACGATCGGCTGTTTGTCCCGCAAGTCGGGTACACAACCGGCGACATCGACATCCACGACGTGGCTGTGGATGACAACGGTCAGGTGCTGTTCGTGAATACGCTGTTCGGTTGCCTGGCGACGACGAGTGAGACTCACAGTTTTGTTCCTCGCTGGAAGCCTCCGTTTCTGAGCAAACTGGCCGCTGAGGACCGTTGCCACCTCAACGGTGTCGCGATGGAATCTGATGGCGACGAGACGAACAACACGGGACGGCCCCGGTATGTCACCTGTGTGGGCCGCAGCGACGTCGCCGATGGCTGGAGAGAACACCGGTCGGGCGGAGGTCTTTTGCTTGACATCGACTCAGGAGAAGTCGTGGCGAGCGGTTTCTCAATGCCGCATTCACCGCGACTTTATCGGGGCCGACTTTGGATTCTCGACTCTGGTTCCGGATACTTTGGGTACGTTGATATCGAGTCTGGTCAGTTTGAACGTGTCGCTTTCTGTCCGGGTTACATGCGGGGACTCTCGTTTATCGGAGACTACGCGGTGATCGGAATGTCGACGTGCCGGGAGAATCGCACGTTTTCGGGTCTGCCTCTGGATGAGGAACTGAAGAAGCGAGGAGCGACGGCCCGATGTGGCGTCTCAATCGTGAATCTGAACACGGGAGATGTCGCTCACTGGGTTCGACTCGAAGGTGTTGTGACGGAGTTGTACGACGTGGTGACACTGGCGGGAGTGACCCGTCCTTCGGTGATTGGTTTTCAGACGGATGAGATTCGCCGTGTCTTGTCATTGGGTCAAGAGAATCCCTTCGAGCATGCAGATCAAAACTGATCCGAGTAATGTGGCCATCATCGATCTCGCCATGTGAGATTGGTATTTCGAGATGTCATTGGCTGTCTCGGTCAGGGACGACTTAGTTAGACGCTACGATAAAAGTAATTATCCCGTGGAGTTCAACGATGATTCTGAACGAGTGGCTGGACAGTTTTGTGCTGCGTCTGCAGAAGGGGAAACAAAATCGCACTTCGCGACGCCGCACCACACGGAATTGCCACATCCGGCAGACCGAGCAACTCGAAGCACGCTGGGTACTCGCCGCTCCGAATCCGTTCGACCTTGGCACCCTCAACGGGACGAACGGTTTCCGCCTGGACGGCATCGACGCGGGCGACTTATCCGGTTTTTCGGTGTCGAGTGCGGGTGACGTGAATGGGGACGGCTTCGACGACCTCATCATCGGGGCACGGCGAGCGGATCCCGGCGGAGACAGCGCTGCGGGTGAAAGCTACGTGGTGTTCGGGAAGTCGAGCGGTTTTACCGCCGCGGTGGACCTGGCAACGCTGAACGGCACGGATGGTTTCCGACTGGACGGCATCGACGAGTTCGATTACTCCGGATTTTCGGTTTCGAGTGCGGG